>CAJTUC010000040.1 GCA_910579395.1 uncultured Lachnospiraceae bacterium
CAGATCAGTTGAATCTACGGATGTATCCAGCCAGGCGGAGAATCCGTCACCTTCTTTACATCTGCGTTT
The DNA here is from genome assembly GCA_910579395.1 of uncultured Lachnospiraceae bacterium. Lineage (GTDB taxonomy): Bacteria > Bacillota > Clostridia > Lachnospirales > Lachnospiraceae > UBA3282. The sequence goes on from CAJTUC010000040.1 coordinate 70, forward strand.
TCTGTGTTATCATACCTTTGTGACCCGATTAAAAAAGCAGGAGCCCCAACCGTCCAAAGTTAATCCTGCCATCATCTAATCGCGGCTTACGCCGCTTTATTACATGCTTATGATAACCTTATCCGTTGAAATACGCAACCCTTTAAACCCAAAAACTATGATGACATCCTTTCCTCCATCCAGTTCCACCAGCTCACATGTACATGCGGCCATTCCGCCTGCCTCTCTGTCCATGGCTATTACCTGCGTGGTCTGAAGACCCCTGACGGCATCATCCGGCTGCGCATCTGCCGTCTCCGCTGCCATGAATGCCGCAGGACACATGCGCTCCTACCTGCGCCACTGGAAGCAGCATCTTCTTTCCTGCGGCATTCCCATCTGTCCCTTAAAGGAACTCGTTTCCCGCTGTTTTTCCACCTACTGCCGCCAGTTCATGCAGGTTAAACGCACCCCGAATATTCATTACCTCCTTCTCATTCTGAAAATATCCCCAAATCGTCCCCAAAACCGATTTTGGCTCGTGCTTGCCTAAAGGCAAGCACTATACATCTATAAAAACGGGCAAAAAAATAGGGCAAAAACTGGTCGATTTTCGCTCCAATTTTTGCCCAAGCCAAACTTGTTTGGCTTTAACCACCAACATCTTGTGGTTTTAACCGCCTAATTCTTCTCTTTTCCACAATACTGCATCTTTATTATTACCTCAACGTTCCCCGTAAACGGAAACATATCCACCGCCACGGCCTTCTCCACAACATATCCGTTCCCCAGAAAAGCCTCCAAATCCCTCACCAGACTGGTCGGCTTACAAGAAATATACAGGATCTGCTCCACACCGTATCGTATAATCTTGTGAAGCGCTTTCGGATGAACGCCGTCGCGGGGCGGATCCAAAATGATCATATCCGGCTTTTCTTCGATCGTATCCAGAACTTTCAAAACATCTCCGGCAAGAAATTCACAATTATGTAAATCATTCAATTCAGCATTTTTACGGGCGGATTCCACAGCCTCTTCCACGATTTCCACACCGATGACCTTCTTTGCCACAGGCGCCATCAGCTGCGCGATCGTACCTGTGCCGCTGTATAAATCGAATACGACCTTATCCGCCGCACTGCCTGCAATATAATCCCTCGCAGTCTGATACAGCACTTCCGCTCCCAGACTGTTCGTCTGAAAAAAAGAAAACGGGGAAATGCGGAATTTCAGGCCGAGCAGTTCTTCAAAAAAATAATCCTCCCCGTATAAAATTTCCGTCTCATCGCTCTGCACCACATCGGCAACCGAATCATTTTTCGTATGCAGAATGCCCGCAAGCTTTCCCCGAAGCGGCAGCGCGAGCAGCGCGTCTTTTAACCCTTCCAGCATTGCAGCCTCGGAAAAGCCCCCGGCGCTTTGCTCCGGTATCTGTGTTGTTGTGACGAGCGCGATTAAAATTTCCCCGGTCTTTGCCGCTTTGCGGACAAGCAAATGCCGCAGATATCCGGTGTGCCGCAGTCTGTGATAAAACTGCACGGGAACGTCCTGCTCCTGCAATGCTGCAAAATAATCTCTGACGCATTTTAAAATTTTCCGATAATCCTCGTCCACAATCTGGCACTCCGTCACCGAAACGATATCATAAAAACTGCCTCTTTTGTGCATACCGAGAGACAGCGGACCGTCTTTTACCTCATCGCCAAAAGAAAATTCCATCTTATTGCGATAACCGAAACAGACTGGGCTCGGCCTGATGCCCTCAAAGCGGTAATCGCTTTGTTCTGCCAGTGCGGTATCCAGCAGCTTTTTAACCTGCTGTTCCTTGATCACCAGCTGTTCTTCGTAAGGCAGAGAAAGATAAGTACAACCGCCGCAAATACCGAAATGAGGGCATGGACTCTCTATTTCAAGAAAAGAAGGCTCTATGACTTCCAACAGCCTTCCTTCCGCTTTTCCTTTTCTGGCCTTATTTACCGAACACTTTACGCGCTGTCCCGGCAGCGTATTTTTTACCACACAGATACCCTCTTCCGTTTCGACGATTCCCTTATTCGGAAAATCTACCCGCTGTACGATTCCTTCTAAAATCTGACCTTTTTTCATTTTTATAACCATGCCTTTCCTCAGCCTGCGAGTTTGGGCCATCGGGCACAAACTTGCGGTTGAAAGAATGCAGTTCTTTCAACCTTACCCCACCCGTCTGCTTTAGCAGATACTCAAATTCAAAAATTGAAAATGCCTTTCTTTCAACCTTCCCATCGTGCCGCCCGCACTCCAAGAATTTACTGCGTAAGTTCTTACTTGAAGCACACTACGATCACAGCAATTTCCTATAACATGAAAAGCAGGATGTACTATATTTCATGATACATCCTGCTGTCATTTCAAGATAACACTGATTTCATATTGTCCCTTAGCCGGGAAATCTCTTCTTCACAATGACTTACTGATTGTCTGCTGTTTCCTTTGCAGGCTCTTCTTCGTCTTCTTCATCCTCAAACAGGTCATCGTCGAAGTCGTCATCAAAATCATCGTCAAAATCATCCAGATAATCCGGCTGCATATGACGGTATACGGCATAAGCGATGCCTGCTATCGCCGCGATCGCGCCGATAACGGCAAATATCCACAAAACCGTGTTTTTCTTTTTCTCTTCTTCTTTCTTCTTGCCTAAAAGTTCGGCTACTCTTGTATTATCCAATACCTCATCCAATTTATTCAAAACTTCCTCTTTAATCTCTGTTCTGCTCATACCCAAATCCTCTCTTTCCTAAATGTTTGATAACGGTTTCCAGTTTTTCCCGCTTCACTTGCACTCTACAATATAATATACCACTAAATAATATTTTTTACTATACTTTTTTCATTTTTTAAATTCATACTTTTTTCAGCTTCGCAAACCCCGCATACATGACCTTCTGACCAACTTCATCAAAAACGACCGTCACCTGATAGTCGCGCGCGCCAGACTCAATCTTCATTACGGTGCCTTCGCCGTATTTCAGATGTCGAACCCTGTCGCCCTGCCTATAACCGAGCGAACCGCCGGAAGAAGCCGCCTGTTCGGCAATTTGGGCTGTCGTTCTCGTAATATAGGGCTGGTTCTCGTAGGCGGTGCGTTTCGGAACAGCGACCGCTTTCGGCTTTGCCACAGCCTTTGGCTTGTCAAAAACGGCATCCGCATCTTTCCCGAACTGTCTCTGATAGCTGCCTGCACCGCTGCGGCTGTAAGGATTCTCTGCTGCACCGCCGTACTGATATCCTGTCGAATCTGTCTTGCGGCTGTAACCGTCGTCGCCAGTCATTTTGCCTCGGTCATAACCGCTTTCCCATGTTCTCCCGCCTTGGCCATAACCGCTTTCCCATGTCTTTCCGCCTCGGGAATAACCGCCTCCGTCTTCTTCGTAACCATCGTATTCCCTGATCCTCGGTTTCGGCAGTTTATGGTCTAACAAAAGCGGCGGAATTTCTTTTACAAAGCGGCTTACCGGATTGTACTGTGTTTCTCCGCGGACCATACGCTGTCTGGCACAGGTGATCGTCAGATCATCTTTCGCCCTCGTAATGCCCACATAAGCGAGTCTTCTTTCTTCTTCTATTTCCAACGGGTCATCCGCAGTGATCGTCATATAACTCGGAAAAACGCCGTCCTCCAGCCCCGCCAGATAAACATGGGGAAACTCCAGTCCCTTTGCGCTATGTAAAGTCATCAGCAGTACTTTATTATTATCGTCGGATACCTGGTCGATATCCGCGACCAGCGCCACCTCTTCGAGAAACTCACTCAGGTTCGATTCCTCGTGCGATTCATCATAAGCCGCTGCCTTACTGATCAATTCATCGATGTTCTCAATCCGGTCCTCCGCATCCTCCGCGTCGGAAGCCTCCAGTTCCCGTACATATCCGGTCGTTTCCAGAATGTCTTTTATCAGATCCTCCAGATTAAAAAATTCCAGTTTGCTCCGGAATGCCTGAATCATCGTTACAAAAGGCTTCAGCTTCGATGCGCTTTTGCCAATCGTCATAATCTGATCCGCTTCCCGCAGCGCATCATAGAAGCTGATGTTCCGTTCGTCCGCATATTCCTGCACCCGCACAATTGTCGTTGCACCGATTCCACGCTTTGGCACATTGATGATTCTTTTCACGGCCACATCGTCTTTTCCGTTATCGATGGTCTTTAAATAGGCCAGGATATCCTTGATTTCTTTCCTGGAATAAAAATTCACACCGCCGACCACCTGATAGGGAATCCCCTTCATGATAAAACGCTCTTCCAGCATACGCGACTGCGCGTTTGTCCGGTAAAGGACTGCGCATTCACCATAATCGGCTTTATCTTCCCGCTTCTTCGTCCGTACATTATCGGCGATATACTCCGCCTCGTCGAGCGCCGTGTCAAACTGTTGAAAATGAATGGAAACACCGTCCTTTTTTTCCGTCCAGAGAGCTTTCTCCTTACGCCCGATATTGTGCTTGATAACGGCATTCGCAGCATCCAGTATCGTCTGGGTGGAGCGATAATTCTGTTCCAGTTTAATGACACATGCTTCTGGATATACCTTTTCAAAATCCAAAATATTGCGGATATTGGCCCCTCTGAACTTGTAGATGGACTGGTCGTCATCGCCTACCACGCACAGATTCCGGTATTTGGCGGCAAGCAGCCGGATCAACTCGAACTGCGCCGTGTTAGTATCCTGATATTCATCGACCATAATATAGCGGAACCGACTCTGATAACTGTCCAGCACTTCCGGGACATTTTTAAAAAGTTCCACCGTCTTTACGATCAGATCATCAAAATCGAGCGCATTGTTCTTCCGCAGTGCTGCCTGATATTCCTTGTAGGCTTTCGCAATCCTGCTTCCGTTATAATCTCCCATATTCTGCATCTCGTATTCCGTCGGAGAAACAAGTTCATCCTTTGCAGAGGAAATAGCGCCGAGAATCGTTCGTTCCTTTAACATCTTCGTATCAATCGACAGTTTTTTGCAGACTTCTTTGATGATACCCTTCTGATCATCCGTATCGTATATTGTGAAATTATTGTCAAACCCAAGTCTGTCAATATAGCGGCGCAGAATCCGCACACAGGTCGAATGAAAAGTGGATACCCATACTGCGGAGCCAGAGCCAATCAGCTGATTCACACGCTCTTTCATTTCACCGGCCGCTTTATTCGTAAAGGTAATTGCCATAATGTTATAAGGATTCACGCCTTCCTCTTCTATCAGCCAGGCAATTCTGTGCGTCAGGGCACGGGTCTTTCCGCTCCCTGCGCCCGCCAGCACAAGCACCGGTCCGGTAGTCGTCATGACCGCTTTCTTCTGCTCTTCATTCAATGTATCATAAATGCTCATTCAAATACCTTTGCCTTCCCTTCAGCTTATAAGCTGTCTGCCGCAGTTCCCGCAGAATTTCGTACCACTCGTCGGCGTTCCGCAGTCGGGACAGAATTTCGGCCCTGCTGCCGCTCCGCTGATATTTGCCGCCGCTCCCGCCGCCATATTCGGCATACCCGGATTCTGGTTCTGATTCATCTGATTGACCATCTGCTGGCCTAACGCCATGCCCATCTGCAGATTGACCATATCGGAAGCAACTCCGCCGCCGGTATGCCCTTTTCCCATGCTGTCTGCCGCCGCCATATGGGTGTACCTGTTCATATCGCCCACCATAGACTGTGCAGCCGCTTTTTCCTGCATCTTCTTAATCTCTTCCGGGTAAGAAAAGCTTTCAATCGTAAAATCGGTAATGCCGATACCAAGCTTCCGCATGTCCATATCCAGATCGGACTCAATGCCTTTTGCAATATTCCGCGCATCCGCCTGCAGATTGAACATATCCCTGCCTTCTTTGGCGATCCAGCTCATCAAAAGCTGGTCCAGGCTCGCTATGATACGTTCCTTTACATCATCCACCGTATACGTCTGCCGGATTCCCGCCAGCTTGTCGATAACCACCTGATGCTCCACGATCTTACAGTTAAAAGTACCGAAAGCACGAATCGGCATACCGCCGGGCAGTCCCTGTGCCGGAAGATTGATCGCATTTTTGGTTCCCCACTTTACGAGAAGCTCCTTCGTATTGATAAAGAGGACCTCCGCACGAAGCGGGGTGTTGAAACCGAACTTAAAACTTTTCAGCGTCGTCAGGAACGGAATGATATCGGATTCGATATCATAGCTTCCTTCATCCTCAAAAATACCTTCCACAACGCCGTTATACAGGAAAATGGCATCCTGCCCAGGACGAATGATCAGCCTGGAACCCTTCTTGATCTCCTGATTCTGCCATTTATAAAACAGAACGCCTTCCCTTCCCTCATTCCATTCCACTGCATTTGAAAACTGATTCGAAAATAAACCCATCTATGTATCCTTTCTTTACCTTTATGATCTGCAGAATGTCAGTTATTCTTTTCCGAGTTCTGCCTTTAACGCCGCAAGTTCATCATCGACCGCCGATGTTTTGACATCCGTGTCATATTTCCTGGCAAGCGCCTCGATACTGTCCGCCTGACCTGCCGCGTTCAGTTCATTCATGGCATTCGCTTCATCCATCATCTTGTTGACCTTTTCTTCCATTCTGTCAAAAGCTGCCAGATTGCTGCCTGCACTCTCCATGCCGGAACCGAGACCGTTCATTTTTTTCTGCGTCTCCGCCACTCTCGCCTTTGCTTTCAGCATATCCCTTCTGCTCTTTAAAGAAGCGATATCCGCCTGCAGCTTATCGTGCATCTGACGCATTTTCGCCGAATTTTCACAGGCCATCTCATAATTTTTTGCTAAAACAGTCTGTTTTTCCGCGAGTTCTGCTTTTCTCGACAAAAACTGCCGCGCTTCATTATCATTGCCGGCTGCAACTGCCTTTCTGGCATACTCACTCATTTTCGTCATTTCTTCTTCACAGTCATCCAGCTTGCGCTTCGCGCTTTTTTCTTCCGCCATGATGGCCGCTGTTTCAGCCTTTACTTTGGAAAAATCCTGTTCCAGATTCCGCAGATACTGATCGATCATCTTTTCCGGATCCTCACACTTATCCAAAAGCGCATTGATGTTCGCCGCCATAATGTCCTTAAATCTTGTTATAATTCCCATGCTGCATCCTCCTGTGATATGTATTATTCATTGTTGTGCTGGTTTAAACTCTGCGCCTGTCTGCTCAGATTTTCCACCAGCCCTGCTACCTGATTTACAATGTCTGTATTTCTGTCACAAGTACTGTTCGTTTCATTGGAATGCGCTGTTACCTCTTCCATAACTGCCGAAATCGTCTGTACACTTTCTACGATACCGGCATTGGCCGCCGCAAGACTGCTGACGACTTTCTCTAACATCCGGCCCTGTTCATCCGCATTCCGCGTGCTTCCCGCAATCTTCTCGAAACTGCCGGCCACGGTTTCCGCCGCTTCGCTCTGTTTTGCATTGTTACTCATAAGCTGCTCAATGGCTCCGATTGCTATCGCCAGTTTTTCGGAAACATTGGCAATCACTTCCGTAATATTAACGGTCGCCCCCTGTGTCTGGTTCGCCAGATTGGAAATTTCCGTTGCAACGACCGCAAAGCCCCTTCCCGCTTCGCCTGCACGCGCCGCCTCGATACTTGCATTCAGGGAAAGCAGACTGGTCTGACTCGCCACATTTGTGATCAGTTCAATGATCGACTGCATATTCTTCATATAAGCTTCCAATTCACCAATATCGGCCACTACTTCGTTTCCGGCGTGTTCGGAAGACTCCACCTGCGCCAAAAGTGTCTGAAGACTGTTCTTTCCGTCCAGCACATCCTTTTTGGCCTGCTCCATACTGTCACCGATACTCCGTGATACGGCTTCCACTTCTTCAATATGCCGCTGTATCTCTTCCGTCTGTCCAAGCTGATTCTGTATCGCCTCCGCCGCATCATTCGCCCCCGAGGCTACCTCTTCCATCGCATTTCTGGTCTCGGAGACCGCGCCGCCAAGCGTCGTCATCTGCTCCTGCACATCGATAATACCGTTCGACATCTCCTCGGAAATCGCCATAACGCTGTTCAACAATCTGGAAACGTTATCTTTCTCCTGACCGAGTTCTTCCATTTTCATCTTATTGATTTTTGACATGACCTTTGTTGACATACAAAGAAATACTGCCACAACCAGCATCAGCAGAACTCTGATCTCATATGTGGGCATCTCCTCCGGTGCAATGCCCACGGTAACCGCCTGATAGATGGTAAAAATCAGATTCACGAGAAAACCGCCTGCTGAAAGAACAATACAATACTTTAAATCGGAATACAGCGTAATCACAATATACAAAGGAATGGCAAACGTAAATGCCGTTACGTCGGTGGTTGTAAAAATAACAAAAATATAAAAAATACTATAACCGAATCCTAAAATATGCTGTATTTTCCTGTCTGCCGGATTCCCATGATACAGAATCCACTCTATAATGACCGGCGTCAGCGCAAGAACAGCAAATACCGCATAATAGCCTATTGTTCTTGAACCCTTAGACACCTCCAGTGCATAAGCCGCCAATAAAATCGCTGCCAGAACAGTATGACAAAAAACCGCTGCCTTATTCACTTCTTTTCTCTCTTGTTCCATGTCAATCTCCCCTCATTTTGTTTTTAATATAATAGCTGACGACTGAGTCTGCGGACGCTGATTGTCAAGTCTGCGTCTATTGTATCATAGAAAGAATGGGACGCACAAGAGCTTTTCAGGCCTTTCAAACTGCATATCATACCTCTTACATGACCCCGATCACAATTCCCGCAATAATAATCGCAGCGCAGAACAGCTTATGCCCCGTATTTTTCTCATGAAATAAAAACCGGCCTGCCAGAATCGTTACCACACAGCCAGCCTGCTTCAACAGCGTCATGACCGTGACACGGCTTCCGTCCATCCCGTTTGCCAGAAACAGAACCCTGTCCGCAACGACGATCAGGATGCTCAGAATCCACACCCAGTAGTTCTTAAACACACTGAAAAATTGAATCTTCGTTCTCGTCACCAGAATGAAAAGCAGATAGAAAAGCACCAGGAACAATAAATACCAGAATTGTAACTGAGAACTGTTAATGTCCTTCATCAGCAATTTGTCCAGCAAGCCGGATATTGCATTGAATAAACAGGAAGCAAAGGCCATGAGAACGATTCTGACATCTACCTTTTCCTTATCCGCTCCCGCCGCCTGCCCGTCCGGCGCCTTTTTACCCGGCCTGTATTTTAACAGCAAAAGGCCTGCGGATACGAGCACCAGCCCGATCACCTGAAACGTGCCCAGCGCTTCCTGCAGCACGATGACGCCCAGCAGCGTTGCAAACAGCACCCTCGATAAATCCAGCACGCCGTACAGGCTGATTGGCATTTTTTTAATCGCCTTAAAACTGAAAATCCATGCCAGAAAAATAACAAACGATTTCAGACCGATGAAAAAATAATATTTTATTTCCACCCCCATCGCATTCTTTGCATCGGGCAGCACGATCACAAACGCCAGAAGCGTATATAAAAACAGCACTTCAATGGTGCCATTTTTCTGAAGCGCCTTCTTTTTTACAATTTCTCGAATACCCTTTATGACGCCATAAAGAAGCACAAGCCATATCCACATCATCGTCGTTCCCTCAAATTCAGATGAAGAATGCCTGTATTCAAGCATTCTTCGGTGTGAAGAAGACTTGCTCCGCAAGTCGTAGTACTTCTCCACGAAACAGCCAAGCCTGAGTATCAGGCTTTTGCTGTATGAGTGGCTAGAAGTACTTCTCACACTATAACACAGGAGCCCTCTTCGGAAAAGTCCTTTTTCAAAACGGAACCCTGACAAACTCAGACGAGAGCCTGATGGAACCAATCTTCGGAAACGCTATATAATAAAGTAATGATGTCAATGATCAATCTGTCTTACAGATACAGGAGGTATATGAAAAAGAAACGATTATCCCTTTTCCTCGCACTGCTCTGTGTCATTTCTCTGCTCAGCGGCTGCGGCGGCAAAGAAGAAACGAAGGAAAACGCTTCCACCAAAGACACAACGCCTGTCGTTCTGAATGAAGTGGCCCATTCCATTTTCTATGCGCCGATGTATGTAGCCATTGAAGAAGGATATTTTGCAGAAGAAGGCATTGACCTAACACTGGTCACCGGTTTCGGCGCCGATAAGACCATGACGGCGCTTCTGACCGACGAGGCTGATATCGGCTTCATGGGCAGCGAAAGCACGATTTATACCTATATAGGCGGTTCCTCAGACTATGCCGTCAATTTCGCGCAGCTGACACAGCGTGCCGGTAACTTTCTTGTCGCAAGGGAGCCGATTGAAAACTTTGATTGGAGTATGCTCATCGGAAAAGAAGTCCTAGGCGGAAGGGCCGGCGGTATGCCGGAAATGGTATTTGAGTATATCCTGAAAAAGAACAGCATCGACCCGGCTTCCGATTTGAGCATCGACCAGAGCATTGATTTCGGCTCGACAGCGGCTGCTTTTTCTGGTGGTCAGGGTGATTTTACAGTAGAATTCGAACCCCATGCTACCTCCCTTGAGGCAAAAGGTGACGGCTATGTGGTAGCATCCCTCGGGGAAGACTCCGGTTATGTGCCCTATACCGCCTTTTCCGCAAAAAAGAGCTATATAGAGGAAAATCCCGAAATCATACAGTCCTTTACCAATGCCCTTCAAAAAGGCATGAATTATGTGCAGAGCCATTCCGCCGAAGAAATTGCCAAAGTCATACAGCCCCAGTTCGAGGAGACAGACCTAGAGACCATTACTACCATCGTAGAGCGCTATGCTGCACAGGGAACATGGAAATCTGATCTGATCTTTGAGGAAGACAGCTTCACCCTGCTGCAGAATATTCTGGAAGAAGCCGGAGAGCTGGAAAGACGCGTTCCATATGAAGATCTGGTGAATACTGATTTTGCCGGAAAGGCTTCCGGCAGGTAAACCGGAAACATCAACCAGAAGAATGCCCGTTTATGGGCATTCTTCACTTTTTTCCTTGCCGCTGCTCCGCCTGCTGTCATGAAAACCGTCTATCATCTTTTCAATCAGCAGCTTTTTCATATAAACATCGAATCCGAGCATACAAATGAAAGAAAAAATCTGTAAAAACTCCTGACTGTCCTCCGGCGCGTCCTGAAAAGTTCCTTTCGCAATCCGAAATTTCTCTATAATATCTTTTTTCATCGCATCGGTCTGACTCTTTTCCAGGCCAAATACCGTTTCATAAATCGTTTCCAGGTCAAATGCTTCTTCCGTATTAAAAAATTTATCCGTGATCGGCGCCAAAAGCTCCTGAATATCGTTGATGGACAGGATTCCTTTATAATAATAAATAAAGACCAGCAGCATAATGTGCTCTTTGGAATATTTTTTCTTATAAGGCGGCGGCAAAAGATTGTTCTTTGCATAATTATTGATCATCGTCTTTGTCAGAATCTTATCTTCCTCCGGATTCCTGGTGGTCCTTTTCAACCGGGACTGCATAAAGGTAGTCACCTGGTCCATATATAAGTCAATATTCGGAATATCCTCTGATTTGATATAAGTAACCCTGTCCAGACTTTCCAGAATACTGTTCAATAAATCTTCTGTCTTAATCGTCATTTCTTTCAAACGCCCTTTCCCGTTCATGATATCTCCAAACGCGCAAACATACGCTTTCAATGCTTTCTGCCCGATTTCATCGGACGTTTGCCCGTTAATCCTGCAAGAAAAATAAATGCCTGCTTTGCAGCCCGTTATTTTTCAGCGGCTGTTATAAGATATTATATAGTTTTTATTACTACATGACAAGTCCTTTGCATTTCATTTTATATGCAAGGACAGTCATCCGACCGCCAACATCATCTTTACATTAAAATCAGGATATGATATATTATGCTTACCAAAAGAAAGGCATGGATATTATGAATAAGAAACTGAAAAGCAATTCCGTAGACCACTTGTTTGAAGCGATTCTGTGTCTGAGGGACAAGGCAGAATGCTATGATTTTTTTGAAGATTTATGCACTGTCAACGAACTTCTTTCCCTTTCCCAGAGATTTGAAGTCGCTTCCATGCTGAATAATCACAGAACATATCAGGAAATCGCAGATAAGACCGGCGCATCCACTGCGACAATCAGCCGTGTCAACCGTTCCCTCAATTATGGAAATGATGGTTATCAGCTCGCAATGGAACGTTTGGGTGAAGGTTGTGAAAAAGATAACAAAATATAAAAGAATTTACAAAGAAGTCTTTACAATTTCCATTACTTGTGTTATCCTATCAGTGTTGTCAGAACAATAGATTTTTAAATTTTTTGGAGGTATCTACGATGAACAAAGGTACAGTAAAGTGGTTTAATAACCAAAAAGGTTACGGCTTCATCTCCGATGAGCAGGGTAACGACGTTTTCGTTCATTACTCAGGACTTAACATGGAAGGCTTCAAATCTCTTGAAGAAGGCGCTGCCGTTGAGTACGAAGTAGTAAATGGCGAAAAAGGACCTCAGGCAGTCAACGTAACAAAGTTATAATTGCCGGGTTACACAACATACAGCAGGAAAATATCCGCTGCATGACTTAATCAGTATTACGATGTGCCTTTTCTTAATATAAATGATAATTTTATTTAGGATTTGTAATATTGTTATACCGGATTAAATAAGAGCCTGTCTCGGACAGGCTCTTTTGTTATACAAACCCTGCATTTCTTTTAGATCAACATCTGTTTTCATCAACTAACATAGGAAAGAACATCTTCAAATTTCATCGTTCCGCCAAAAAGATCGAGCGCGCTTCCTATCGTCACATGAATCTTATCATGTCCAAGTTCCCTTAATTTCCGCAAATCATCGAATGTATGCACACCGCCCGCATAAGTGATCGGTATTTTATTCCAATTTCCCAGTATTTCGACTAAATCTTCTTCAATACCTTCCGCCTTTCCTTCCACATCCACCGCATGAATCAGAAATTCATCGCAGTAAGAAGAAAGCTCGTCCAATGTTTCTTTATTTAATACAACATCCGTATACTTCTGCCATCTATCGGTCACAATATGGTAGTCTCCGTTTTTTATGCGGCAGCTCAAATCCAGAACCAGTTTTTCTTTTCCGGTTTCTTTTACCAGTTTATCCAGATTTTCAAAATTGATGCGCCCGTCACGGAAAACATAAGAAGTCACGATGACATGAGAAGCTCCTGCATTCAGGAACTGTGCCGCATTTTCAGGCGTGATGCCGCCGCCCGCCTGTAAGCCGCCCGGATAGACCGAAAGTGCCGAAAGTGCCTGCACTTTCGTGGCCTCGTAATAGCTGCTTTCCACATGATTCAACATGATAATATGTCCGTTTTTTATTTTATGACATTTGTATAATTCAGCGTAATATGCCGCATCCTGGCCTGCAACAAAATTTTCCTCTGCCGCATTCTCTGCATCCTGCAGACTGCTGCCTACAATCTGCTTCACACGGCCGTTATGAATATCAATACATGGTCTAAATTCCATATTATAACTCTTCTCCTTTATCCGGCATACGAATATTTTAATTTCTATCTGACATAATAACATAGGAACAGAAACCTGTTTTTTCTGTTTGGTTCAATATAGCAAAGTAAATATAGTAAAGGAGTGAAATCATGAAAAGAATAAAAACATTGTTATTTGCTTCTCTCATGGTTCTGACAATGTCCATGATGACCGCCTGCGGCAGAAACAACGATACCGCGAATAATGATAATTCTTCAACAGGAACAACAAATGATGCGGCCGTAACGGACAGTGCGAACAATAACGGTGGCGCCAATACAGACATGAATGGTAACACAACAGGTACAGGCAGCACCGGCAATGACAGCACAACAGGTACTGACAATACTGTCGGAAACAACACTGCTGCCGGAAACGGTGACACAAACGGAACCGGAAATGACACCGGAAGTAACGTCAATTCCGTAACCAATGGCGATACGAATGCAGATGGTAACGACTCCATCCTCGGCGATGCCGGAAATGCAGTCGGCGATGCCGTTGATGATACCGGAAACGCTATTGGTAATGCCGTTGATGATGTGGCTGACGGCGTCGGAAATGTAGTAGATGATCTGACCGGTGATAACGATGATAACGGTAACAACAATAACAACACAAACGACAAAAATACTGCCAAAAACACAACGCAGCGCGGCACGAGCATAAACAGCACCAGCACAAGAACAGGCTCCAGAAACCGCTAACAAATCAAGCAGTGTTCCAAAATCGAGTGAGAAAGATTTGCCTCGCAAATCTTTCTCACATTTTTTCAATTATCGTTCCATCTCTATACGCCCTCAGCAGTTCTTCCAGTTGATGAATGCTTTCCCGCAGTTCCGCACCGATATCCGTATCGGCAATTTTCTGACGTCTTGTGCTCGTCTCCAGGATGATCGTATCCGAAATAATATCCGACTCATTGATAATTGCCGATTCCGTTGACTCAAAGAGTTCATGCGCAACCAAAAGCATCCCGTGTGAGTTCGCCACCAGCGTATAGCCCGCAATGCCCGTCTTATCCTGATATGCCTTGGAAAAACCGCCGTCGATAATGAGCAGCTTGCCGCCGCATTTGACCGGAGATTCTCCTTTTTTCAGTTCTACCGGTACATGACCGTTGACAATATGGGATTTCACGGTATCCAGTCCAAATTCCACCAGGATCTTATTAATGATATCTTCCCTGTCCATCAGCCTGTAATAACTGTTCTTCGTCTCCTTATGCGTCTCCTTTTCTTCTACGAAATACCGTTCAAAAGTCGCCATCTTATCTTTTCCGAATACCGGAGAATTGGGACCGGCCCAGATATACCAGAGGATATCCTGTCCTTTCAGTCGCTCCTGCAGATCGTCATGCGAATAGTATCCCTTCCTTGCATAATACTCCAGAGCGTCATACAGTTCTTTTCCGCTGTACTCTCCTCCGTAGACATTGACTTTCTTAAAATTCCCTTCTTCGTCCATCGGCATACAGCCATGATAAAGCAGATTGGAATTGTATACTTTGTAAAGACTTCCTTTTGCAAAAAGAAATTTAACATGCTTCTGCAGCTTCTCGCATTTAACAAAAGCCTGACGCAGACGCTCCATGACCTGCTCTTCTTCCGCCGTCAGTTCATAAGGACGCTCCTTTCTCACGGTCGGGAAATCCACATCCTTCATGTGATATTCCTGCCCGTCGATCATGATCGTCTTTTTCTCATAATCGATATGATTCAAAAGCAGCCTGCCGTCCATGCCAAATTCCGGCCGGCGCATGATCAGCTGTCCCTCCAGCTTGAACTGAAGGATGGCGATTGCCTTGTGCATCTTCATATCCAGACTCAGATCTTTTGTATCATACTGGGTATTATATTTGATTGCAAAAACCTCACAATCCGTATCCTTATAGACTTCCATCGCAAACGTGGCAAGCGGAATCAGATTGATGCCGTAGCCCTCTTCCAATGTATCAAGATTTCCATACCGCGCCGCCACCCTGATGACATTGGCAATGCAGGCAAGATGCCCGCTCGCCGCCCCCATCCATACGACATCGTGGTTGCCCCACTGCACATCGACAGAATGGTAATGCTGCAGCGTATCCATAATGACATGAGGCCCCGGCCCTCTGTCATAAATATCCCCGACGATATGCAGATGGTCGATGACCAGATTCTGTATCAGATTGCAGAGTGCCGTAATAAATTCCGGCGCCCTGCCGATTCGGATGATCGTATGGATGATTTCATTATAATAAGCTTCTTTATCCTGAATTTCCGCCTTTTCCGTGATCAACTCTTCGATGATATAGGCAAAATCCGCGGGCAGCGCTTTTCTGACCTTGGAACGGGTATATTTGGAAGAAACCCTTTTCGTAATCTGGACAAGGCGGTGCAGCGTAATCTTGTACCAGTCCTCAATACTGCTCTCGTCCTCTTCCCGCAGGACGATATCCAGTTTTTCCTCCGGATAGTAGATCAACGTCGCAAGTCCCTTTTTATCTTTGTTGCTAAGGGTATTCCCGAACTCTTCGTCAATCTTCCGGCGCACGGAACCGGAGCCGTTCTTCAGCACATGATTGAACTGTTCATATTCTCCGTGGATATCCGTAATAAAGTGTTCCGTTCCTTTTGGCAGGCTCAGAATCGCCTGTAAATTGATAATCTCCGTCGAAGCCGCCGCAACCGTCGGATACTGCTTCGCCAGACTTTTCAAATATCTCTGTTCTAATTCGTCCATTTGCTGCCTTCCTTATCCATACTTATCCCCATCTATCCCCAGGCTAAAAAAGATTTGCTCCGCAAATCGTAGAACTTCTTGGCTTTTCACCCCCTGGTAAAATGCCTTTAGAAGTTCTTTTTACCCTATGATGAGACGTCTTTAGAACTTCTTTTCGTGTCTACCACGTCGCTCATATCATACATTCCCGCCGGCTTCCCGGCAAGAAACTTGGCCGCCTGTATCGCACCTTTTCCAAAAACAGTCTTGGAATATGCTCTATGTGAAAAAGTGATCACTTCATCTGCTCCGGCAAAGATCACGTCGTGGTCGCCCACAATCGTGCCGCCTCTGACTGCACTGATGCCGATTTCCTTCCGGCTTCGTTTCTCGCGCTTCGTGCTTCTGTCATAGATATAATCGCAGCCGTCATCCAGTTCGTCTTTCATGACATCCGCCAGCGCCAGCGCCGTACCGCTCGGCGCATCGATTTTCTGGTTATGGTGCTTTTCCACGATTTCAATATCGAAACCGGCGCCATCAAGGACCGGCGTCGCTTCTTTTAACAGCTTCATCAGCAGATTGATGCCAAGAGACATATTTGCTGATTTTAAAATGGCCGTTTTGCCGGAAGCTTCTTTTATTTTGCCAAGCTGTGCCTCGGAAAGCCCTGTCGTGCACAGAACACAGGGCAGCTTTTTCTCCATACAGTAATCGAGCAGCTTATCCACCGCCGCCGCCGTGCTGAAGTCAATGAGCGCATCTGCTTCAATATCGCATTGTCCGATCTCCGTAAAAACAGGATACGCATTTCTTCCATCGTCAAATGCATCAATTCCGGCAACAATCTCTATTTCCTCATCGGCTGCGATCAGCCCGCTGATGGTCTGCCCCATTTTTCCGTTACAGCCGTGCATGATGACTTTTAGTTTCTCCATCTTTATAACCATGCTCCTTTCTCAGTCTGCGACCGTCAAAATACCGTAATTTTTCATTGCGGTACGCAGTTTTTCCAAGTTCGCCTCTTCCATTTCACAGAGCGGCCGTCTCAGCGTACCCGTATCTTTTCCCATCAGCTTCAAAGCCGTCTTGACAGGAATCGGGTTCACTTCGCAAAACAGCGCATCACACAGTTCGATTGCACGCAGCTGCTCTTTACAGCTTCCTTCCACATCCCCTTCAAAAAATTTCGCACAGATATCATGGGTCTGTTTCGGCGCCACATTGGAAAGAACGGAGATAACGCCTTTTCCGCCAAGGGCAAGAATCGGCACGATATGGTCGTCATTGCCTGAATAAATATCGATTTTTCCCTGAGCCAGAGAAGCCAATTTGGTTATCTGGACAATATTGCCGCTCGCTTCCTTGACACCCACGATATTATGTACTTCACTGCAAAGCTTTACGACCGTCTGCGGCAAGATGTTGCATCCCGTCCTGCTCGGTACATTGTATAGAATAATGGGAAGCTTCACGGAATCGGCAATTTTTTTATAATGCTCAAACAAACCTTTCTGCGTCGTTTTATTATAGTAAGGACTCACTAACAAAAGACCATCTACACCGTATTTCTCAGCCTCTGTAGAAAGATAGACTGCAGTTTCCGTGCAGTTGGAACCGGTCCCTGCGATAACGGGAACCCTTCCTTTCACAGTTTCAGCGCAGAATTTAATTACCTCGAGATGCTCTTCATGGGTAAGCGTGGAAGATTCTCCTGTCGTTCCGCACACGATGATCGCATCCGTTCCGTTCTCAATCTGGAATTCCACAAGTTCCGCAAACTTCTCAAAATTTACACTGCCGTCCTCATGAAACGGCGTTACGATTGCTACTCCTGCTCCTTTAAAAATAGCCATACCTTTTTCCTCCTAAACGAAAAGCTGACTCAAATGAGCCAGCTTTATTTTTCTAAATATTTGTTTTCTAAATATTCGGATAGCGCCCCATCTGATTCGATGACAGTCATACAGCTCTTAACTGTATGCCCAAGAAAAAACAAGCAGGTCATTCTTTCTTTCGGCATTTTTCCCTTTCAAAATGTTTCCTCTGCGCCTGCCGCATCCACACATTACTCATAAAAAATGCAACCTCTATCAACTTATGTATTGTTGAAACCATCATATCATTGAAGCCATCTTCTGTCAAGGTACCGCATACCATATTTCTGCCATATTTCCGTCTCATTTCCATGCTGCTTATCTTTTCAGGATCAGCTGTTCACCGTCTCAATCTTCGTCACCTCATCCGCCAGTGAATATGCAGCATCCTTTGAAGTAGCACCTGTCATGATAATGTCCATATTCTCAGGTTTACATAACAGCAGATTTTTCAACTCTTCCACTGAAATGATTTCAATATCCAGCAGTTCCAACACTTCATCCAAAATCAAGAGACTGCATTCGTCCGTGTTCATGACCTTTTTGGCAAAATTCAGTCCGTTCTTAATATTATAGATTTCCTCCGCTTTCCTCTCATCGGAAAGACTGCGGAAATTTTCATCCGACTTCTCAAAACGGAATATTTTGATTTCCGGTTCCAGACGCTTCACATACTCGGAATTCGACAGCCCTCTTCCTTTCAGAAAACGGATAATAACGACATCTTCCCCCCTGCACGCCGTCTGCAGTGCCCTGCCGTACGCCGCCGGAGACTTTCCATGCCCTTCACCACTATAGATATAGATCATTCCTTTTTTCATATTGCACCTCAAACATAACAGCATCATAAAACCTGATGCTTATCATAGCACAATTATGACAGAAACGCAACGTCTTATACTTCTTTCACTGTTCTGCTTCTTTCACTGCTTTTTCATCCCTCTTCCTCTACGATTTCCAGCTTGCTGACCGAAACTTCATAAGCGGTCCGTCTCTCCAGCTGGTCTTCCGAAATTTTCTTCATATATTCCCTGCTCTGAATCCTGCCCCAGACAGCGCACCGGCTGCCCACCTCAAAAGTACTGGCAAACCGCGCATTTCTCCCCCAGCAGATACAGGGTATGTAATCCGATTTCCCATAAGGTCTGTTGACCGCCAGCAATAAATCCGCAATCTCCCTTCCAAGCGGTGTTTTACGGTAAATCGGCGCTTTGCATATATATCCGTCCAAAAAAATCTGATTTGTTTTCGCACTCTCTTCTATATCATCCACGAATTCAATTTCCCTTGCAAATACGGAAAGCACTAACTTATTTTTCTTTTCCTCATGCCTGTTATAAGAGCGGAACTGTCCTGTAATGCTGATCTTCATGCCCTTATAATCATCACTTACATCCAGCAGTCTTTCCGATACCATAACGGGAATGATATCCGTAGAATCGCTCAATCGGTCCACACTGATATCCACCATATAGAATCCTTCTCCGAAAATTTCGTGACTGAACTGGAAATCCCCTACGATTTCCCCCATGATCGTCACCTGGTTGTTTTCAATTACCTTATCTGTCATGTTTTGTTCTCCCTTCTTTGTTAAAGAATCTTACTCTTTAAGAATTTTTCCAGTATTGTATTACCATTATATTGCATGAATTCCTAAAATAGACCTGTCAGGGGTCGCGCAGCGTTGTACTTCAGCGGCGGGCAGGGACAGCGTGTGTACAGTTCCCGGCGGAGACACGCTTCCGCTCCGCGAAAAATCGTAGCGGTACTAAGTTCAAAAGCCGCAAAGCGACTTTTTCACCAAGTACCGACGTTTTTCAAGGGTCTCCGCCGGGAACTGTACACACGCTGTCCCTGCCCGCCGCTGAAGTACAACGCTTTCGAGTCCTGACTTGCAAGATTTCCGATGTAGTGCTATACTAGGTTGAAAATCTTCGATTTTCAACCACGAGTTTGTACAATTCTGTACAAACTCGTATGCTGTGAAAAACGTATAGAAAGGATGTTATCATAATAGAATGAATACAACACGAGAAGATGTCAGAAATATTGCGATCATAGCCCATGTTGACCACGGTAAAACAACACTGGTCGATGAACTTTTGAAACAGAGCGGCGTATTCCGCGAGAATCAGGAAGTGGCGGAGCGCGTCATGGATTCCAATGATATTGAGCGGGAGCGCGGGATTACGATTCTTTCAAAAAATACAGCCGTTATGTATAAAGATGTGAAAATCAACATCATCGATACCCCCGGCCATGCAGATTTCGGCGGGGAAGTAGAACGCGTCCTGAAAATGGTGGACGGCGTCGTACTAGTGGTGGATGCCTTTGAAGGTCCCATGCCCCAGACCAAATTCGTACTGAAAAAAGCGCTGGAACTGGATTTATCCGTTATTGTCTGCATCAACAAATGCGACCGCCCGGAAGCAAGACCGCTTCAGGTCGTCGATGAAGTGCTGGAACTTCTGATGGACCTGGATGCCAACGACAAACAGCTCGACTGTCCTTTTGTCTATGCTTCTGCCAAAGCGGGCACTGCGACCACACAGATTACCGTCAAAGGCAAAGATATGACTCCCCTGTTCGACACGATTCTGGAGCATATTCCCGCGCCGAGCGGCGACCCGGAACGCGGCACACAGGTTCTGATAAGCACCATCGACTACAACGAATATGTAGGCCGCATCGGCGTCGGCAAGGTAGACAACGGCACAATCAGAGTGAATCAGGAAGTTGTCATCGTCAACCACCATGAGCCTGACAAAATGAAAAAAGTCAAAGTCAGCAAGCTGTATGAGTATGACGGCTTAAATAAGGTAGAAGTAAAGGAAGCCGGCATCGGTTCCATCGTTGCCATTTCCGGCATCTCCGATATCCATATCGGGGATACGCTCTGCTCGCCGGACTGCCCGGAACCCATCCCTTTCCAGAAAATTTCGGAACCGACAATTGCGATGCACTTCATCGTCAACGACTCGCCGCTTGCCGGACAGGAAGGAAAATACGTTACCAGCCGCCATATCCGCGACAGGCTTTTCCGGGAACTTAACACTGACGTTTCCCTGCGGGTCGAAGAGACCGAGACCACCGAAGCGTTCAAAGTATCCGGCAGAGGAGAACTGCATTTATCCGTCCTGATTGAAAATATGCGCAGAGAAGGCTATGAGTTCGCCGTCAGCAAAGCGGAAGTCCTTTATAAAACGGACGAAAACGGCAAGAAGACAGAGCCGATGGAATTGACTTACATCGATGTGCCGGAAGCGTTTTCCGGTACAGTCATCGAAAAGCTGAGCCAGAGAAAAGGAGAACTGAAAAATATGGGACAGGCTTCCGGCGGCTACACGAGACTGGAATTCTCCATCCCTTCCAGAGGACTGATCGGCTACCGGGGAGAATTCATGACCGATACGAAGGGCAACGGTATCATGAACAGCGTCTTTGACGGATACGGCCCCTACAAGGGCGATATCCAGTATCGGAAACAGGGTTCCCTGATTGCTTTCGAAGCCGGAGAAGCCATCACCTATGGCCTTTTTAACGCACAGGAGCGCGGCACGCTTTTTATCGGCCCGGGCACGAAAGTATATTCCGGCATGATCGTCGGACAAAATGGCCGCGGGGAAGATATCGAACTGAATGTCTGCAAAAAGAAACAGCTGACGAATACCCGTTCCTCCAGCGCCGACGAAGCACTGCGTCTGACGCCTCCGAAAGTGTTAAGCCTGGAACAGGCACTGGAATTTATCGATACGGATGAACTGCTTGAGGTAACGCCCCAGAGCCTGCGTATCCGTAAAAAGATCCTGGACCCGACGCAGAGAAAGCGTGCAGCCATCTCTGCATCGGCAAAGGCGAACAAATAACAATCGTTATATACCTAACACGACCGTTGCAATTCTAAAATAAATGAGCAATGAAATTGCATCCACAATCGTTGTGATAAATGGACTCGCCATGACGGCCGGGTCCATTCCTATTTTTCTCGCAATCATCGGCAGCGTGGAACCCACAATTTTCGCCACAATGACGGCCAAAAATAAAGTCACGCTGACGACAAGGGCTACCCATATGCTGACCCGTTCTATTACCAACATTTTGACGATATTACACACCGCAAGCGTCAGACCGCACAGGACAGCCGTTCGGATTTCCTTCCAGACAACCGTCAGCCAGTCGCTGAACTGAATTTCATCCAGTGACAATCCGCGGATGATGACCGCACTCGCCTGCCCGCCCGCGTTTCCGCCGGTATCCATCAGCATCGGGATAAAAGCAGTCAATACCACATATCTGCTCAGCGCATCCTCAAAGGAAGAAATGATCTTTCCGGTAAAAGTTGCGGATATCATCAGCAGAAGCAACCACGGAATGCGCTTTTTCCAAGATTCTATAACGCCTGTTTTCATATATGGTTTATCCGATGGCACAATAGCCGCCATCTTCTCAATATCCTCTGTTGTCTCTTCTTCGAGAATATCCACAACATCATCGACCGTAATAATACCGACGAGCCGGTCTTCGTTATCCACGACAGGCATCGATGTAAAGTCATATTTTTTGAACTGTCTCGCCACTTCCTCCTGGTCCATCAGGGTGTGCAGTGAGATGATGTTCTCATTCATGATATCGCCGATGACTGCATCCGGCGGACTGAGCAGCAGATACCGCAGCGCCACCGTCCCAACCAGCGTCCTTTGCTGGTCCAGCACATAACAGATATTGATGGTCTCACTGTCTACCCCGACTTTTCGAATCCTGTCAATGGACTGTTCCACCGTAAGCGTTTCTTTCAGGTCAACATATTCCACCGTCATAATGCTTCCGGCGGAATCTTCCGGATAGCGCAGCAGATGATTGATGTCCCTTCTTGTCTCCGGGCTCGCATGAGCAAGCAGTCTTTTTACGACATTGGCCGGCATTTCTTCCAACAGATCCGTCGCATCATCCGCCATCAAATTATCGATGATGCCTGCCGCATCTTTCTCCGACATGGAAGTGATGACATACTGCTCCGTTTCGATTTCCAGATAAGAAAAAACATCCGCCGCCATGCTCTTTGGCAGGATACGGAACAGCTTCAAAACCTCCTCCTTTTCCATTTTCTCCATATATGCCGCGATATCCGCTACGTTGTAATTGACGATCATCTGGCGGAGCTTCAAATACTGTCCTGCATTCAACAACTCTAATATTTCTTCCATAATAAAACCTCCTTTCAGCCTGACTGCCATCCCTTTTCCCCAGTTCGGACCATTCACTCTTTCACACTATATAATATAAACTGTCGATTTTTTTTATCCGCGCCTTACCCGCAGTCGCCTCCGTGATTTCCTTTCTGAGCGCTTCTTCCTCTTCATAAGGGACCTTAACCTTCAAGGTGACTACATCCGTATACTCCGGCTCTTCTATCATAATTTTTCTCATACCGAGCAGATATTGTATGCGCCCGATTCCGTTATAATCCGTTGTAATGAAAAGAAGCGCACCATACCGCATTGTACGGATAACGCTCGCAGCCATTCCCGCCTGTGCCGCCTGTGTATAAGCGCGCACCAGACCGCCGGTCCCAAGCAGCGTTCCTCCAAAATACCTGGTCACAACCACCACCAGATTGCGCACTTCCATTCCGAGCAGAACTTCCAGAATCGGTTTTCCGGCAGTTCCCGAAGGCTCCCCATCGTCCGAAAAACGCACGAGTTCTCCCCGTTCCCCCAGCACATACGCATAGCAGTTATGCCTTGCATCCCAATATTTCTTTTTCATCGCCTCGATGAACGCAAGCGCTTCTTCTTCCGTCCCTGCCGGACTGACATTAGCGATAAAACGGGACTTCTTTTCTTCTATTTCTCCGATGCCCCCCTGTTCAACGACCTGATAAGGTGCTTTCCTGCATTCTTCTTCCATATTCCGGCTCCCTGTGTTCTTCTTTCATTTGCCTTTTTATCTTAGCACACGCGGGAATAAAAGTGTATAAAATTGTGAACAATTCTTAATATATCATGAAGATACTATAAAAATTCTTCCTTTAACTGCCCGTTTTTGATATAATATACGCAAGTCTGTCAGACTTGCGTTGTGAAAAGAACTTCTAAAAGGCCAACATACCTGACGGTGTGGCACCAGTGGCGTGCTTAGGTTTCACCTGAAGGTGAAACGCCAAGAAGTTCTACGACTTGCAAGGCAAGTCTTTCTCACGCGGCAGAATGTTTAAATCCATTCTGCCTGAAATTTTATGGATTTTAGAAAGGTATGGTCATTGATATGAATTATAGTAAAAGGGGTGTCAGGAAAAAGCAGAAGGCACTCAATGCAAAAGGTGGTAAATGGGGTAAGAAGCTGGGATTTACCTTTGTCCAGGTCTTCCTTCTTTTCCTCATCTCGATTGCCGTAGTCGGAGCCAGCGCGGGAATCGGTGTTTTCAAAGGTATTCTCGCAACGGCTCCCGATATTGGCAACATAGACGTTACGCCGTCCGGTTTCTCGACTTTTGTCTACGATATAGAAGGAAACCAGACCGCCAAACTGGTATCGACGGATTCCAACCGTATTCCGGTCAGCATGGATATGGTGCCGGAAGACCTGGCACATGCTTTTGTTGCCGTTGAAGACGCTCGTTTCTATGATCACAACGGTATCGACATCAAAGGTATTATACGAGCCGCCGCCGTCGGCATCCGAAATAAATTTCATTTTTCCGAAGGCGCCAGCACGATTACCCAGCAGCTCCTGAAAAATAATGTTTTCACCGACTGGACAAGCGAAGATTCCTTCGCCGACCGAATGAAACGTAAGATACAGGAGCAGTATCTCGCATTGGAACTGGAAAAAGTCATGGATAAGGACGATATCCTGATCAATTACATGAATACGATCAATCTAGGTCAGAACACGCTCGGCGTACAGGCGGCATCTCTGCGGTATTTTAATAAATCCGTCAGTGACCTGAACCTGTCCGAATGTGCGGTCATCGCCAGCATTACGCAGAACCCAACCAAATATAATCCCATTACGCATCCGGAAGACAATGCGGAGCGCCGTCAAAAGGTTCTTGACGATATGCTGGAACAGGGGTACATTTCCCAGGAAGAATATGATGAGGCAATGGCCGACGATGTTTATTCCCGCATTCAGATTGTTGACTCGGAAAACGGAGAATCCACTGTCAATACATATTTCGTGGATGCACTTACGGATGATGTATTGGAGGATTTAATTGCGGCAGGCTATAATGAAACACAGGCATATACCTTGTTATACAGCGGCGGCCTGAAGATTTATTCCACGCAGGACCCCGCGATTCAGGCAATCTGCGATGAAGTGTTTGCCGATGAAAGCAACTTCCCGGAGAATACCAAATGGTATCTGAACTATGATCTGACGGTCGTACAGGAAAACGGTGACAGGATTAATTACAGCACGGAAATGTTCCGCAGTTTCTGGCGGGAAGCCAAGACCGGCTACAACCTGATCTATACTTCACAGGATGAGGCCTATATGGACATTGAGCTTTACAAAGAGGCTATTCTGGGCAAGGGCGATGAGGTCTTCTCTGAAACAATCTCCTTAACGCCGCAGCCCCAGGTCTCCCTCGTAGTGCAAGACCAGAGCACAGGTTATGTCGTAGCAATGGAAGGCGGCCGCGGAGCCAAATCGGGAAGCCGGACGCTCAACCGCGCTACCGATACGGCCAGACAGCCCGGTTCCACCTTTAAGGTTGTATCGACCTACGCTCCAGCTTTGGACAGCGCAGGGCTTACCCTTGCCACTGTCATCGACGATGCGCCCTTCAACTACGCGAACGGCCGCCCGGTCGGCAACTGGTACGGTGAAGCATACAGAGGAATTTGTTCCCTGCGCGATGGTATCAGAGATTCCCTGAATATTGTCACCGTCAAAGCGCTGACATGGATCACACCGCAGCTTGGTTTCGATTATCTCATCAATTTCGGCTTCACCACTTTGGAAGAGCGAAAAGAAATCAACGGGGAAATCTTTTCCGACATTCAACAGTCACTGGCACTCGGCGGCATTACGAACGGCGTCACCAATGAAGAATTAAACGCTGCCTATGCCTGCATCGCCAATGGCGGAACTTATATTAAGCCCAGATTATATACAAAGGTATTGGACCACGATGGTAATGTTATCTTAGACAACACTGCCCCTCAATCCAAACAGGTCATCAAAGAAACAACAGCCTTCCTGCTGACAGACGCCATGGTGGATGTTGTTACACGCGGTACCGGTGGTGCCGTGAATTTCGGTAATATGGCCATTGCCGGCAAAACAGGTACGACCTCTGACTATAACGATGTCTGGTTTGCGGGCTATACCCCCTATTACACCGCTACTACCTGGACCGGCTTTGATAACAATGTAAAATTATCCGGCGACGAAAAGAATCTCGCCAAAAAATTATGGCGCGCAGTTATGTCCAGAATTCATGAGGATCTCCCAAGCGAATCCTTCAATATACCGGCCGGCATCGTTACCGCCACGGTATGTTCCCGCTCCGGCAAACTGCCGATTGACGGACTGTGCAACGGCACACTCCGGACGGAATATTTCGCGGAAGGAACCGTTCCGACGGAAACCTGCAATATCCATTATGCCGGACCAATCTGTAATTATTGTCAGCTTCCCGCCACGGAATTCTGTCCATTCAAAGTAGACGGTGTCAGAGAACTGCCTCTGATAGAGGATGCCTCACTTCTGAGCGGCTCACCAAACGCCATGACCGAAGTCGTTAATGAAGATGGTTCCGTATCAACCGTGCCAGCGGAGCAGACCGGAAATATATGTCCGCATAATATGGAATTTTTCGCTAATCCGGACTATGAACAGGTCATCGCAGCACAGCAGAATGAAATCAATATCAGAAATGCGGAAGCTGCTGCCGCCGCGGCACAAGCCGCCAATCCGGAGGCACCGCCGCCGGAACAGCAGCCACAACAATAAACGACAATCGAAAACCTGCACTATTAAAGGGTATCTGAATATCAGATACCCTTTAATTCTTTAATCTTTTCCTCTAAATCAGCAATTCCTGTCTGGGCATTTCTGACAGCCCTGCACTGTTCCTCATAGAATTCATCCGGCTCGGAACCATGCTGCTCATAATAACGCCTGCCAATTTCCATGTAATTTTTCTTAACGACTTCCTCGCAGGTATTGATCTGGCTTCTCAAATTAGCAATCTCTGCAAGTTCTTTTGCCTTATCCGTTACTTCTTTTCCTTTGGCTGAAATCGTCTCTCCTACTTTGGTGACAAAACTTTTATCCATGCCTTTCCACCTCCTTTTCTCTACCTCAATAAAATCTGTCTGCGCAAGCTTCTCAAATCCATCTTCATCATCGTATAATCCGCATCGGACTTTCGGCTGCACTCTGGCGAAATATCGGAATGAATATAAAACGTGTCCATCCCTATCCGCTTTGCTCCGGCAATATCGCTGTCCAGGTCATTTCCGATCATCAAAGCATTTTCCGGCTCTATTTGATACTCATCCAACAGAATTCGGAAAAATCTCTCATCGGGCTTTTTCACCCCATGATCGGAAGAAATCAGGATACCGTCAAAATAATCATCTATCTGCAGATAACGCAGTTCCTGCTCCGTAAAAACGCGCTGTGCATTGGACAGCAGATAGACCCTTCGGCCCATATCACGGAGCTGCCGCAAAAGTTCTTTTGCCCCCGCATACAATCTGATATGATGTGTTGAAAGTACCCGAAACATCTGCGCGGTATGGATGACCAACTCTTCTCCTGCTTCTATTCCCTTATTCGTATACAGCTCCCTAAATACCTCTTCAATCGGAATCTCAGGATAAGACTCATGGGCATAAAGCCTCTCATGCTCTGTATCATCCGTTTTTTCCGCCTTATGACCTGCTTTTTCCTCTTTTTCCGAAACTAACGTTCCATATGATATTTCCAACTCTTCCGGGGTATAATCCGCACCATAATAGCCATAGAACAAGCTCATCTTATTCCATAACATTTGTTGTTTTTCATTTGTCCTGATATCCACAAGCGTTCCATATAAATCAAAAATATAATCACGATATAATCTCATTCTTTTAAGGGACTCCCTGTAATCATTTTCTCATACGGCATCAGCATACCCTCTGTTAACTTCGGCTGCAGCTTTTTCTTTGTTAAAGGCAATTTTAATAATAATCCTATCAACTTCACAGACAGGAGCATACCAATTTTTTTCTGTGGAAAATCATATAAATGATTCGCCCGGTAAAACCGATGATCCGCCTGCATCATGCCCTGCATCTCATAAACCAGATCGCGAAAAATCTTCTTTCCGCCGACACCATAAAAATTTTCATTCACCGTCATTCTATGCTTCAGCGCATAGGCAAGCTTATCCGCACAGGCTCCGGTCGTATCTGCCCCAATTCCTTCATTGGTCGCAATACCCGCCAGAAAATTGCCTCCCACCTGGCTTCTTGCTTCCAAAAGCATCTGTAAATTCTGCTCCTGTGAAAATTCACCGTCAATCAGATAGGCCGTCGGTTTTCCCGCCGTTACCGCGCGATGCCCATTGCAAAACTGCCTGTCGTCATACGTTTTGAACAAAGGTCCCATGGAATGGTCCTGTATGGAAAAAGCATAGACGATACTGTCCGCCCGCTGAATTTTCCGCAAAAGCTCATCAAAACCATCCTGATAAACACAGTTTCCGTCCACCGCACAATGAAAGCACCCCAGACATCCCCCCTGAAAATCAAAGTTCTGCAAATTCACAACATGACTCGCAAACGGCAGCGCTTTCCTGAAATCGACAATCATCCGACGCAGCCTGCTATTCTCTTTTTTGCAATCGGTAACGATCATGACCTGATACTTCCGGTCTTTTTCCGAAAGCGGTGTCCTGTCCTGCTCTTTTTCAAAAGGAGAAGTTTCTTCCTGTATTATATGTTTGATATAGTTCCAATATGTAATGACCTCAAGCTGCCCTTTTTTCGTCAAAAGGTCTCCCATATCTGCAGAAAAACCGTGCAGTATCCGCATCCCCATATCCTTACAATTATCCTCGAAATAACGGTGTGCCGTAACATCATAGAAATGCTTGGAAGTCGTTATCTGCGTCATATACTTCCCGGAAACATTGATCTCCCATTCTTTCATCAGCTGAATGAAACGGTGCATCTGGGAAGGTGCGATAAAAGTATAGACCGGATAGGCAAATAAAATCATCTGTGCATTCCGTGCGCCCTCTTTTACAAGCCACATATCCTGCTCCAGCGCCCCAATCTGCGCGCCCGCATGAATGACTTCAAATTCGTCCTTCGGAAACTTTCTCTGCAAAAACCGTATCGTCTGATAGGTAACGCTGTTCTTTCCTTTCGGACTTCCGTTGATTACTAATATCTTCATAGTTCCCTCCATTATTCATTGTATTTTTCCGCTACTGAATAAGCACCTCATGTGTAACGAGATAATAACCATTCTGCAGTTCTTCAATCGACCAGTCAAGCCGGAAATCGGAAGCTTCCAGTTCCTCCAGCACTTTATCCATATATCCCTGCCTGTAACCGCCGTTCTGATAGGCGTTATATACATTATCGCAAAGTACTTTCCCGGTTATCACATTCTGGAAACTATATCTGCCCTTTCCGCCTTTCGATGCCTTTTCATAACAATCGTTATAATAATCTTCTAACGAAATCAGAGTATTTTCTGCAGTCAGCCCCAGTTCCTCAAGACTTCTTCTGGCATCCTCGCGGGGAACATCCTCTTCTTCATCGTCCGACACTTCCAGATTTCGGTATGCAGTTCCATTGCAAGGCGGAAGATTGACTGAAAGTTCCTGCCGCAGATGCGTTCCCGCATAATCCCAATCCGACTTGTTAAAATAATCATAGCTGCCCTCTGCAGCATCATCCCATGTGGCATCCACATTATAATAGCCATCATCCAAACAAACGATATTCCATGCGTGGCTTTCTCCCGCATAACCCGTACAATAATAACAGGGAATTTCCAGCGTCTGCAAAATATACTGAAACGCCCTCGCATATCCGGCACATACCGTCTTTCCGTTCACCAGCGCACTGTATGCACTCTGGTTCATTGCGGCAGAATCCACATAATCAATCTGGGCGATCAACGTGTCATGCACATATTTCTCTTTTTCATAATCGCTTCCGAGTTCCTGCGCACCGTCAATAATCTCCTTTGCTTTCGCCTCAAACGTGTTCCTCGACTGCTCCAGGTTTTTGGCCGTAGAATTGAATTTCAAATCGATTTCCACGCACTCTCCGTTGCTCTTATATCTGCTGGCATAGGCCGTCTCCATAAAAAACAGCTCCGGATGGTCATTATAGACCGCTGCAAATACGTCCCTGAGTGCGCTCGCCGGCACATTTTCTATCGGCGCAAACCGCTCATTCAATGCCATGGCATTTGCATAAATCTGACGGTAAAGATGCTGTCCCGTATCATCTAACATCGCATAATACGGATAAAACCAGATGTCAAAAGTGAGCCCGTCACCGGTCTCTCCGAAGCCGATTTCTTCCTGAATCTCTGCGGCTTCCTCATCGTCAATCTCACTGCTCTCTTCCTGAATGGGTTCATAACCGCTTCTTCCCACTACACTTGCCGGCGCTATAACGCCATAAGTGCCCGGGTCTGCATATAAATCCGTGCCCGGCTGTGTTTCTCCATCCTGTCCCGTATCCGATACCGGCCTGTTCATCGGCTGATTCTCATATCCAGACTGTCCGCTTCCTTCCGGTTCCTCCGTTAAAAGAGTATTCGTAACGGCTCCGTCCGCCGTACCACCATTGCTTTGTTCCGGATTTCTTCCAGGAACAGGACTCATGGGGTATTCATCATTCTCATTCAGCTTTAGCGTTTCCGCAATCTGCTCCGACATTTCCGGCTTGACCGCACACAGAACAATGACTCCGCAGAATAAAATAAAGAAACCAAGTATTCCATACAAAATTTTTTTTAGAATTCCCATTGCCGTAACCGCGCCTTTCTTCTGTTTTTCAATATTCTTTCACAATATCTTTTATATCGTATAGCTGCATAAAAGCATCCAGATCTTTTTCATTCCTGATGAGCATGACTTCCTCAAACTTTCCACTGCTGATATCCTTAAAACCTGCCACCTGTTCGCCCGTACAAATGCTGCATTTCAGGACCGGCTTGTAGTTTTTCTGATCGAACTGCCGAACGACCGGCTTTTTCCCAAATTTAAACTTCATCTTCTCTTTTCCATGCTTTCCTGTTTCTAAATCTGCTTTTTATACTATTATATATCAGATGCGGTAAAATGCCCAGTAGAAAATGTTGCTGATTCTTTGGTGATTCTTTTGGGTAAGACATGAATAGACATAAAAAAAGAAACGCTGTAAAACCAACGTTTCCTTTGAATTAACACGGGAGTTTGACACTTCCTTTTAAACCTCATAACACACAAATCTTGTATTTAAGCCTGCTTTGGGCTTATTTTTTTG
>CAJTUC010000041.1 GCA_910579395.1 uncultured Lachnospiraceae bacterium
AAGACAAAACCGCTGTAACCCCCATAAATACTGGTCTACAGCGGTTTTTATACTTAACAAACTGTCAAAGACGGGATTATACCAATTACAGCGCAAAAATCAATATAACTTTGAATAAATCTCCATCGGCCTCTATTCTGAATTTTCCGCCCTGAAGCTCCGTCAGGCTCCTTGCGATAGCAAGACCAAGACCGCTTCCTTCGGAGTTCCGGGAAGCGTCCCCCCGTACGAACCGCTCGCTCAACTCCTGCGGGTCGCCCAGAATTTCCTGCTCGGAAATATTTTTCATTTCGATACGGATTTTCGGAGCAGAACCGTCGTTCCCGTCGTATTTCTCCGCCGCCACGAATACCCTCGTATCGTGCAGCGCATATTTGATGATATTGACATACAGGTTTTCAAAAATCCGGTATGTCTTCTGGCTGTCGAGCCGCAGGATGATTTTTTCCTCCGGCACCGAAAAACGCACCTGCAGGCCGGCCTCTTCCATTTTATCTTCATATTCCAGATAGACCTGCCGCATCAGATGGCAGATATCCACCGGCACAAGTTCCAGATTGACGCTCCCGCTGTTCGCTTTGCTCACTTCAAACAGGTCCTCGATGAGCACTTTCAGCCGCAGGGATTTCCGCTCCAGCGTCTCCAGATATTCCCTGCGCTGTTCTTCCGTCGTATTTTCCTCTTTTAACAGGTCGATATAGGTGATGATGGCCGTCAGCGGCGTCTTCAGGTCATGCGATACATTCGTGATCAGCTCGGTCTTCATCCGCTGGCTCTTGACCTCCTCTTCAACTGCCTTCTGAAATCCGTTCTGAATTTCATAAAGTTCCTGTTTATAGGACTCAAAAATGCCAAAATCTTCGTCGAACGTATTGTTCAGCTGCCCCTCCGAGATGTAACCGGTAGATGCTAACAGGTTATCATACTGCTGCTGTATCTTATAAATATACTTTTTTAAGAGCCAGTAAAGAACAAAACTGTAAACCAGCACGATGAAAATGCCGAGGAACCAGAACAGACACGCCACCGAAAGCAGGCAGAAATTGATAAAAAGAATCTTCCGCAGCACTTTGCTGACATCCTTCTCCAAATCCACGCCGAGTACCTGTCCCTTCAGTTTCCGGTAACTTTTTTTGCAGCAGGACAGCGCCTTCTCCATGATGATACAGCACAGCACTCTTGTCTTGAAATAACTTTTGGCATTACGCAGAATATCCGACATTTCCAGACAACAGAAATACCAAAAGCCGAACAATAATGCAAAAAGGACAAAGCCAATGGCCATCTTGGCGATATCGTATTCTGCTCCCGCCGACAGCCCGACCGGCAGATTCCACTCCAACCAGTCTAAAAGTACGCCGCTTTCTGCCGTCTGCACATAGTAAACTGCCAGTTCAAACCCAAAGGCAAAAAACATAATTGCCGCAAAAGCTACGATCTCGAACGGCATCCTGCGCTCCCGCTTTCCCGTAAGAAGCTCCGGCCTGCATAGGGCAAGCATTACCGTCACGAGCGCGATTCCGCCCGCCAGCAGGATATACACCATCTGAATACCGGCATTATAATAACTGTAATCGACCATGCTGGAACCAAAAAAAGCGAAAGCGGAACCGTAACCTGCCAAAATTTCTTCCTGCTGTGCCTTTGTCATCGCATAGATAAATGTGGCGTTTGCCGCTTTTTTCTGTGAAATGGAAAGCGTTTTATTGTATCCCTCCGTATCATAATCGTACAGGGCATAGTTCTCTACTTCTTCTCTGTCTATCACGAGCCTTCCGTATCTTCCGCTTTCCGTCGCCTGAACCGCTTTCAGAAGTTTATCCGCATCACTTCCGCGCACACTGATATTCTGCAGGTTGCCGGCTCCGTCATAGTCCATCACGACATAATAAACATAATCCTCCAGACCTGCCTGTTCACCGCCGCTCTCCAGTGTATCCGCCAGTTTTTCAATAGGCAGCATCGTATTCTTCAAAAAGGTACCGCTCTCTTTATCCAGAACATAGTAATCCATCATCGTTCCAATCGCTTTCACATATTCGTCCCGGATATAAACAACATTCTCCTGTATCTGTCCCGCATACAGCGATAAGATGCTGTTCAGCTGACTTTCATCCGCAAATTTTGCATTGGCATATCCTTCCATGTCATATGACGTTTCATAATCTTCCTCTTCCGCTGCCGGCCCAAGCCTGAATGCCCCTTCCTCTACATTTTCCACTTTTTCATCCATGAACAGTTCTTCATAGGTATAAATCTTGTCCCCTCTTTTATCGATCACATTTTTATAAAGGACATAATTACTCCGAACCAGACAGGAAAGAAAGTCCTCACTTTCGAATCGTTCCTTTTTTAAGCTTTCTTCATATACCGCCGCTTTCCTGCCAAATTCCGGAAGCATCATGACGAACAATGCCGCCGAAACCCCTGCGAGCAGGATTCCCGTCCACCATGCTCTATTGCGTTTTCCTGTGTTACCATTTTTCAATTTTATATCCAACACCCCACACCACCTTTAAATATTTTGGCTCCTTCGGATTGATCTCTATTTTTTCCCGAATTCTTCTGATATGCACCATGATCGTATCCGTATTGATGGCCTGTTCGTTCCAGACGCGCTCATAGATTTCTTCCGCGCTGAAAACCCTGCCGGGACTTTTCATCAACAGCAGTAAGATTTTGAATTCCAACGGCGTCAGCTTCACCGGATTTCCGTCCACGCTCACTCCGACCGTTTATTCGTTCAGTTCCAGACCGCCTATACAATAAATTTTCTCACTGCCCTGCTTTCCGTCCATCGCTTCCAGATATTTCCGGTAGCGTCGCAGATGAGAATTGACTCTTGCCAAAAGTTCCATCGTCGTAAAAGGCTTCGTCACATAATCGTCCGCACCCATATTCAGCCCCATGATCTTATCCACTTCTTCCGACTTGGCGGAAAGCATAATGACCGGAAAATCATAGCCTCTTTCCCTGACTTTCATCATCATGGTAATTCCGTCCATCCGGGGCATCATCACATCCACAATGGCAAGATGGATTTCCTGTTCCTCGATTTTCTGCAGTCCCTCCATGCCGTCTGCCGCCTGTGATACCTGATAACCCTGATTCTTTAAATAAATTTCAATTCCTTCACGAATTTCTTTATCATCCTCTACTATTAAAATATGAAATGCTTCCAAGCTGATTTTCCTCTCTTTCATGATTGCTGTCCCGGTTATGATTCCGGATAGCAATATTATAATAGACAACCGCCCTTTTCGCAATTTCCTGCATCTCATATTTTTCCGCCGTTTCCACGGCACCCTGCTCCAGATAGGTTCTGTCCTGTTTCAAAAGTTCATCCAGCTTATTCTCATATTCCATTTCCGACACAGTTGTCATATATCCATTCCTGCCGTTTATCACCACATCCCGGACACCCGACGCCTTGACCGCCAATACCGGTGTTCCCGCCGCCATTGCTTCCAACAGCACGATTCCCTGCGTCTCGGATAAGGATGAAAAAAGAAAGAGGTCCGCCGCCCTGCAATAATTCTTTACCTTTTCGTTCGGAACCGCCCCAACAAAAGCGATATCTTCCCGAATGCCCAGTTCTTCTGCCAGACTGCACAGTTTTTCCCTGTACGGCCCGTCTCCCACGACTGCCAGCCGGAAATCTGCAGCGTGTTTTTCTTTCCGCACCGCCAATGCGCGGAACAAAAAGTCGAGGTTCTTTTCCTTCGCCAGCCTTGCTACCGTACAGAAAAGGTATTTCTTATCCCCGCGCAGAACTTCCCGCAAATAGTCCGCTTCCTCTTCATCCGCTGTAAAACTCTCCTTTCCGAGCCCCGTCGGAAGCACAGCAATTTTCGTCTCACTCCCTTTTTCTTCTAAATAATCCTGCATGGACAGCGTAGGCGCGAATACAAAGTCACATCGAGCCGCATAGTAGTTTACATAATTTTGTACAATACTTTTTGTGACCGCAGATTTTGTACAAGAACTTTGCAAAGAAGGCAGTTTTAAAATATAGTGCAGGTACTGTTCGTACCGCGTATGATATGTATAGCAAAGAGGCACATGGTACTTTTTCGACAGATACAATGCCGTCTGTCCGATCAGCATGGGATGATGCACATGAATGACATCAAAATTTCCTTCCCGGAACCGCTTCTCTATTTTCGGGTCAAGACTGTTCGGTACTGAAAAACCGTTTACGACGCCTTTGACCAGTGCCCGGTAACGCACAATATTCTCATCTTTTTCCTGTCCTTCATAATCCGGCGCGAACACGACCACCTCATGTCCGTTCGCGCGAAGCCCCTCGCTCAGCCTTTCAATCGAAATTGGAACACCCGCGACGAAGGGTTTGTAGCTGTTTGTCATCATTGCAATTTTCATGGGATTGTCACTCCTTTTCTGTATTTTCATGAATGGTTTGAAAATTCCGTCGTGTGCAGGGCAGGGGATGAGCAAGATTTCCTCTGCGCGGCCCTGTAAAAGGTGTCGGCACTTGGATTTTGAATCACTTGTGGTACAAAATCCTTAGTACCGCTACACCTTTTAGCGGCGCGAAAGCGTGCCGCGCAGAGGAAACTTGCTCATCCCCTGCCCTGCACACGACGGAATTTCACACTCCACACGAATGCTTCAACTCAAATAGGCAAATACCGCATCCCCCAGGAAGTAGCCGGCTCCTACGAAGACCAGGTTCCAGACAAAGACGCCAAGGGCGGAGCTTACGGTGTATTTCATAAAATTAATTTTTAAGACACCTGCCGGAATGGAGACGAGGGTTCTGATCATGGGAATCAGTTTGCTTACGAAAATGCCGAAGCACCCTTTCTGCCGTATCATTTCAAAATTCCGCTCGATGGCCTCTCTGTGCTTCGGGAATTTTTTCAGATATTTTTCCAAAAGCAGGTTTCCGCCCATCCTTCCCAGAAAGTATAAAATCCAGCTTCCAAGCACGCCCGCCGCCAACGTGACCAGCATGACGGTCAGGAAATGGATGTTGCCTTTGGCCGCCCATACACCGGAAAGCGGCATGATCACCCCCGCCGGAAAACCGGGCATATTCATATACTCGAGCAGCACGATCAGGAAGATCGCAACAGCGCCGTAGCGGGTGAAATAAAGTGTAAGCATATTGATGTTCATTGTTGTACGCCTTTCTTTTGTTTCATAATAGATTGCAGCGGGCTGAGCCGGCTGCAATCCAACTCTAAGTTATTTGGAAGTATTTATAGAATAAACAGAAAAACCGAAGATGGTACGGATGAAAAATGAAAGAATTTCTTACAAAAAGCCACACAATTACTTAATGTAACTCTTTATTTCTCCATTATTAAGCGTTTATGACCACTATAAAAGGCACTAACGAATATTTCCGCCAATGCCCTCTTACTGGTCATAAATTCTTATGTATCGGAGCGACAAAAAATAATTTAAGTTTGAAAAACAGAATAACATATGCTATATTAAGTGAAAAGGAGCTGAGGATTATGCGTATTTTATTAGCTGAGGATGAAGCTGACTTAAACCAGATCATCACTCGGAAACTTACCTCGGATGGCTACTCTGTTGACAGCTGTTATAACGGCAGCGAAGCCATAGATTTTCTGGAAATGGCGGACTATGATGCAGTGATTCTGGATATCATGATGCCAAAGATAGATGGATTCGGAGTTCTGCGCCATATAAAAAATACGGAAAAATCTGCACCTGTGTTGTTTCTGACAGCAAAGGATTCCGTTGCGGACAGAGTAAAAGGACTTGACAGCGGAGCCGACGACTATTTAATTAAACCGTTCTCTTTAGAAGAGCTTACCGCACGCATCCGAGCAATGACAAGGAAAAAATTCAACATAACTGCCAACATACTTCAGGTAGGGGATTTGACACTGGATACGGGCTCTCATACTGTAAAAAGAGGAGAAAAAGAAATCATGCTTTCCGCAAAAGAGTATAACCTCCTAGAATATCTTATGCTGAATAAAGGGATTGTACTGTCAAGAGAAAAAATTGAAAATCATATCTGGAATTTTGAATATGAGAGTGGAACAAATGTTGTGGACGTTTATATCAGCTATCTCCGGAAAAAGATCGATGGGAACTGTCAGGACAAACTCATTCATACGGTAAGGGGATACGGATATATGATAGAGAAAAAAATATGAAGAATCTATCAATCAGGGTAAAAATAACCGCATGGTTCTCAGGTATTATGGCATTTATTGTTGCCGTAACATTTGGCATTATTTTCTGGGTGAGCAATTCAGTCACCCAGAAAAGCATACAGGATAATTTAATTGAAATCGTAGAATTAAATGTGGACGAAATTGAATTTTGCGAGGAAAAAAATTACAGGAAAGAGCTTCAAGATGACCAGTATATTGAATATGCGGACGGATATCTGGAAATAGATGATGATTTTCTGGATCAGGTGAATGGAATTTATTCTTCCCTTTATCAGGAAACAGGAAAGCTGTTGTATGGGGAAAATCCGTCTGTCAGGGCAGGTATGGAAATCCCTTTTTCGGACGGCATTGTCAAGAAAGTAACATGGAACAGGACTGTCTATTATGTTTACGACCGTTTGCTTTCCGGTTATGGTATTGACGGGCTATGGCTGAGAGGAATGGTTTCCAGGAATCAGGGTACACAGCAGCTTCAGTGGCTTGTCAGGCTTTCCGTTATTGCACTTCCTGCTCTCTTGCTTCTGGCCGTCA
This sequence comes from uncultured Lachnospiraceae bacterium, assembly GCA_910579395.1. GTDB lineage: Bacteria > Bacillota > Clostridia > Lachnospirales > Lachnospiraceae > UBA3282. The sequence goes on from CAJTUC010000041.1 coordinate 6,714, forward strand.
TAGGCGGCTACTGGATTGCCGGAAGGGCATTAAAGCCAATACACCAAATTACTCAGACAGCGGCCCGGATTAGTCAGGGACAGGATTTAGATAAACGTATTCATCTGGGCAGTGGAACGGATGAGCTTCACCAGCTTGCAGATGTATTGGACAACATGATAAATCGTTTGGATAAAGCGTTTAAATTAGAACAACAGTTTACTTCCGATGCTTCCCATGAACTCAGAACACCCATGTCTGTAATTATGGCACAGTGTGAATACATACTGGAAAATACGAGAACGTCGGATGAATATGAGGCGACTTTGAAGGTGATTCAGCGGCAGGGAAGAAAAATGTCGAAGCTGATTGAAGATATGCTTTGTATTGCGCGCCTTGAGCAGAATAAGGACAGTTATCCAAGAGAGATGGTTGATTTCAGCACACTTGTTCAGGATATCTGTATGGATATGGCACTCCTAAAAAGCAAAAATATTGTGCTTGGCTGGGAGATTGAACCGGGTATATTTCTGATGGGAAATGCCATGCTGCTCACAAGAATGGTTACAAACCTGATAAGCAACGGTTATCGGTATGGAAAGCAGGATGGCAGGATTTCTATTCGGTTGAAGTGTGACAACGGCATTCAGTTGTCTGTTGAAGACAATGGAATAGGGATTCCTGATGAACAGAAGGACAGGATTTTTGGGCGTTTCTACCGGGCAGAGACTGCCCGGTTCAGTGAGGGCACAGGCCTTGGACTTGCCATGGTGAAGGATATAGCAAAATATCATAAAGGAACTATAGAGGTTGCTTCTGTCGTAGGAAAAGGAAGCAAATTTACCGTAAAGTTTTCTGTATAATTTTTGATTCTAACGTTGCTCTAATCTTCTTGTATTATACTATTATAAAAACAGGAAAGCAGGGATAGATGATATGAAAAGCTTATTCAGTACACCAAAGAAGGTAATTATTTTAGTGATTTGTGCGGTGGTTGTTATTGCAGCCGTCAGCATAATTACAGTCAAAAGCACTCTGATCACTAAGGCAGAGGCAAAGACTGTCGCTCTCAGAGATGCCGGTTTGAGCGAAGCAGAAGCATCGGCTCTGCGTACACGGCTTGAATTTGATGACGGACGTTTTCAATATGAAGTTGATTTCTACAACAATGGTACAGAGTATGAGTATTTAATTCAGGCTAAGGATGGAGATATTATCGCAAGAGACATTGATAGTGGAAGAAACGGTAATAATGATGTACAGGATTTGCCGCAAGATACAGGGAATCAATTTGCTTCGGATGGAAATAGCCCCATGCAGCCGCAAGGAAGTGTGGGAAATCAGCCTGATAAAGAGGGGGATAACACTGTACAGTCGCAGGAAGTTTCCCTTGATGGGGCGAAAGCAGCAGCGCTTAAGGATGCCGGCCTGCCTGAATCAGATGTCACATTTAAAAAGGCAGAACTTGATTATGACCATGGAACGCAGGTATATGACATTGAATTTTATACTTCTGATACAGAATACGAATATGAAATTGATGCTTCCAGCGGAACGGTGCTTGAAAAGAATATTGAGCAATTTCAGGTCCAGACGAACCCAACAAACAGTGCCATAAACAGCTCCAGCAATAATTATATTGGAGTCGACCGTGCGAAAGAGATTGCACTAAACCACGCCCAGCTGAACGAATCAGATGTACAGTTTGTAAAAGCAAAGCTGGAGAATGATGACGGTGGAGTGGAATATGAAATTGAATTCTATTCCGGCAGAACAGAGTACGACTATACTATTGATGCAGTTTCCGGAAATATTATCGAGTACGATGTGGATTATGATTGAACAGGGAGGATGTACAGAAGACTTAAAAGTAAAAACCTCCGGGCATTTTCCGTTTACTCATTGCGCTTCCTCTTCTCATAAAAATTTTTGTATTTCAGTATGCGGTTCTGAATCTTATCATCCATGGCAAGCTGATTCCTGACCAGCGCCCAGTTTGATACCGGACAGCCGTTCCATTTCTTATACAGTTCTGTGCTCCTCAGATATAAGGCTTTCAGGACGGCGTCTTCACTGGGAAAAGAACCTTTCTTTGTCACCTTCCTGAAACTGGAATTGATCGATTCTATGGCGTTTGTAGTCTATACTAAAAAACCGCCCGATAACAAGATGCCCCCTTGTTATCGGACGTTCACTTATCAATTTCGGTATTAACCGGCCTGTCTCCCGATACGCAATCGCATAGCCTGCGCTCGTTCAACCATTCCTTCTATTTATCATACTCCAGGTATGCGCCCTTCATCGGGCTTGCCGCCAGTTCGCTGAAAAGGCGGAGCACGCCTTTTTGATACCTGGGTGCCCTGGGCTGCCAGTTCTTTCTTCTTTCGAGAAGAATCGCGTCGATTTCTCCCGGCGTCTTTTTCTCACCGGCAATTCCGATGATGTTCAGCTTTCTACCCATCACGTCGATTTCGATCAGGTCGCCTTCTTCAACAAGCGCGATTGGTCCGCCGTCAACCGCTTCGGGACTGCAATGTCCGATGACCGGCCCTGTGGAAGCTCCTGAAAAACGGCCGTCCGTAATAAGCGCAATGCTTTTCCCAAGTTCCGCATCGCTGCTGATTGCCTCGGAAGTATAGAACATCTCCGGCATACCGGAACCCTTTGGCCCTTCATAGCGAATGAATACCGCATCGCCTTTTTGTACCTTATGCTTCAGAACCGCATCCAGGCATTCCTCTTCGCTGTCAAACGGTCTTGCCCGCAGTACCGCCTGGTACATTTCCTTCGGGCATGCGGTATGTTTGATGACCGCACCTTCCGGCGCAAGATTTCCTTTGAGTATCGCGATGCTGCCGTCGGTTCCGAGCGCCTTGTCATAAGGACGGATGATGTCTTCTCTTGTCAGCTGCACATGGCAGCGGCTGTTGAAATCCTGCAGCCACTTTTCACAGCGCTCATAATAACCGTTCTCTTTCAGTTCTTTCAAGTTCTCGCCAAGTGTCTTTCCTGTTACGGTCATCACATCCAGATGCAGATGTTCTTTGATTTCCTCCATGATGGCCGGAACACCGCCCGCATAATAGAATACTTCCGCAGGCCATCTGCCCGCAGGCCGTACATCCAGAAGGTAGCGCGCGCCTCTGTGCAGTCTGTCGAAGGTATCTCCCGTAATCTCGATACCGAACTCATGCGCGATAGCCGGTATATGCAGCAGGCAGTTCGTGCTGCCGGAAACAGCCGCGTGGACAAGAATCGCATTTTCAAAACTTTCCATCGTCACGATATCGCTCGGACGCATATTCGGCATCGTGGCAAGTTTGACAGCCTGCTGTCCCGCCTGATATGCAAAAGTGCGCAGGTCCGGGCTGGTCGCCGGCATCAACGCGCTTCCCGGAAGCGCAAGCCCCAACGCTTCCGCCATAATCTGCATCGTAGAAGCCGTTCCGATGAAGGAGCAGGCGCCGCAGCTTGGACAGGCATTGCATTTTGCCCAGTTCAGTTTATCTTCATCAATCTCACCCCTGTTATACTGCGCGCTGTACATACCGAGCTGCTCCAGCGTCAGCATTTCAGGCCCCGCATTCATCGTACCGCCGGGTACGACGACAGAAGGAATATCTACTCTCGCAAGTCCCATCAGGTTTGCCGGCATTCCTTTATCGCAGCTTGCAAGAAATACGCCGCCGTCAAAAGGCGTTGCATTGCCGTGAATCTCAATCATATTGGCGATCATTTCCCGGCTCGCAAGGCTGAAATTAATGCCGTCCGTTCCCTGGCTTTCGCCGTCACAGATATCCGTTGCAAAATACCGCGCACCATGTCCGCCGGCCGCATCGACTCCCTTCCTGACTTCTTCCACCAAAATATCCAAATGGCCGCTTCCCGGATGGCTGTCCCCGAAGGTACTCTCGATCATGATCTGCGGTTTAGACAAATCCTCCGGTTTCCAGCCGGTCCCGATACGAAGAGGGTCCAGTTCCGGCGCCAGTTCTCTCATTTTCTGACTGATCAGTTCCATATATCTCTCCTCCTGTTATTTTAGACGAAAAACGATATAATAAGCGCTACGATAAACCCGACACCGCCGACCAGCGTTTCCATGATGGTCCATGTTTTCAGGGTTGTCTTTTCATCCAGTCCTACCAGTGATTTAACCAGCCAGAAACCGGAATCATTGAAATGGGAACATACCGTTGAACCGCCCGCTACCGCTGCCGTTACGCAGGCAAGATACATGGGTGAAAGTTCCGAAATGCCCGGCATCGCCGCGATGATTCCGGCCGCCATTGTCATCGCTACCGTCGAAGAACCCACGCAGATTCTTACCAATGCAGCAACGAGAAATGCCACGAGCACCAGCGGAAGGTTCGCGGAAGCTACCGCATTACCGATGACATCGCCAAGCCCTGAATACTGAAGCATATAACGAAGTACGCCGCCACAGGCCGTTACCAGAAGAATCAATCCTGTCGGTTCAAGGGATTTGGTCATAATCTTTTCCAGTTCCGGCAAAGTATATCCGTGTCTGGTCCCCAAAAGAAACATCGCCACCAGAGTTGCAAGCAGCAGCGCCATGAACGGCTGTCCCAGGAAACTCAGTACCGGCTCCGCACCGGAAAGCACGGGAATCACGCCAGCCAGCGATTTCAAAACAATGAGAACGAGCGGAATCAGAATGATGCCGACTACCGTTCCGAAACTCGGAAGTTTGGATTCGTCAAAATCTTCCTGATTCGCCACATGGTCCGGAACCGGAACATGATATTTCTTTCCACAAATGGAACCCCAGATGGGACCTGCCACGATCATTGCGCAGGTACCGCAGAAGATACCGACCAAAATGACCCAGCCAAGGTCTACATTCAGCATGGTCGCCACCAGGACCGGACCGGGCGTCGGCGGAATGAACGCATGGCCTACCGCAAGTCCCGCAAGAAGCGGAATCGCATAGAACAGAGAAGACCTCTTTGTTCTTTTTGCCAGCGAAAATGCCAACGGAATCAAAATGATCAGTCCGGCATCAAAGAAGACCGGCATCGCGATGACAAGTCCCGTGATACCGAGCGCCCATGCCGCTTTCTGATCACCGAATTTTTTGACCATCGTGACCGCCAGCGTCTGTGCGCCCCCGGATGCTTCCAAAATAGCGCCGAACATGGAACCCAAACCTACCAAAAGCGCAATTCCTTTTAACGTGTTGCCGATTCCGTCATCCACCGCCGTTACGATGTCCGAAAAAGACATTCCCGCAATCAGACCAATTGTAACCGCACCAATCAGAATCGACAGCATGGCATGAACCTTAAATTTGATGATCAACACTAAAAGCAGTGCAAGTCCTATCAATGCCGCTATGATAAGCCTTGTAGAATCGAGAGTTGCTACATCTCCCATAACAGTATCCTCCTTCAACGTTTTTATTACGTCATATGACGTCTGATGTATGTTGGGATAATTATACTATTTTGGTACTTTTTATTCAATACATCTGATGTATTTTCTCTTTTTTCTATGATTTATACAAAAATAACCCGTAATAGTTTATGCTTTGCTCGTTTCTTTTATGCAGTTTTACCATATTCCTTTCCCAAATCGACAAACCTCGTCCCGTCCCCTGTTTATTCGTCAGACATCTCATTTTTTTCCTGTACCGGCAGCTCTTCTTTCATTCTGATCAGCATCTGGCGGTTATAGGTCAGGTGCATGATCATAGCGCATCTTGCCCCTACGGAATCGCCGCTGATGATCGCATTCAGAATTGCACGGTGCGTTTCGATCGTCTCTTCCATCAGCTTGCGGTGCGTCAGGTTGACAAATGTCACGACTGCCGTCTGAATGATCGGTATAAGCTGCTCTACCACACGGTTTCTGCTGCACCGTGCAATACAGGTATGAAACTTTATATCCATTTGTGTATGATTTTTTCCTGACAGATATAAGCGTTCCGTTTCGTCGCACAGACATTTCAATTCTTCCTTTTCTTCCGATGTGGCATATACGCTCGCGAGCGCCGCAATCTCCGGTTCCAGCATCAGACGCACTTCGGAAAGCTCCAGGGCCAGCTTGTACTTATCCGTAAATTTTTCCAGTCCCAACGGGTCATTCTCTATGCTGCTCGTACTGACCACATAGGTGCCGGAACCTCTGCGCACCTCCAGAATGCCCTTTGTCACCAGGCTCTTGACCACCTCGCGGATGGTACTCCTTCCCACGCCGAAACGGCTGGCAAGTTCGTATTCATTGGGAATTTTTTCCCCGATGCCGACCGGCTCATGCAGAATATAATTCATCAGCTCTTCTTCCACCTGTGGGGCAAGCAGTTTCTGGTTCATCTTTTCTATCTGGTACATAGGCGCTCCTTTTTATGTCTGTTATAGCAGGCATTTACCTACCTGATATATGTGTATCTCTTTATTTTATGTAAGACATCATACCACTTTAAGGAGAAATGTGCAATCATCTGCAAAAGCAATAAAAGGCGCAAAGCTTATGATAATTCGTTTCCATAAGCTTTACACCTTTTGATCTGTATAGCTGTTTATTTCGTTGTAACGATTACTCCTTCAACATATCGAGTTCCGTAAGATTAATGCCGGAAGCCATCAGGATGACCTTTAACTCAATATATCTTCTTTTCATTTTCCTGTATACTTCAGAATCTTTTTCGCAGGATAACATATAATCCTGTAATCGCGAAAATTCTTCAACTGCTATTTTGAGCATCTCTTTTTCACTCATATAAATCCCTGCTTTCTATATTCCGTTTGATTGCATCTTTTTCTGTGCTTCTATTGATATTATACCAAACGGTACGGAAGGTGTAAAGCCTGCTCAAGAGCTTCTTCTCCCTCCGCTTCTACATCGCATCCGTCAAAACATGATGGTCCCTCAGCAGCTTCTCAACCACCGTCCCTTTCACAACACGGAGCAACGGTTTCTTCAGCACATTCAGCGGACCCGGCAGTTCGATGTCAAGCGGCGATTTTCCGTCCATCAGCTTCACGGAACTGTCTAACAGTTCGCGGATGTCGTAAACGCTTCCCCATACTTCCGGCACGCCCCTGTCTACGCCGAGTAATCCATAAACGGCCTCCATTGCGGTCCGGACCGAATATTCCGTCGTGAAAACAGTATCGCGGGGCGTCTCGGCAAACTGTCCCAAAAATGCGAAGTTGATACAGCCATCCGGAATGACATCCGGGCGGTCTCCCTTTGTCCTCGGCATGAAGAACGCGGTAATATACGGCATCATCGTCGGTACACAGACCGCGCTGTTTTCCGCAAGATCCGGTATCTCTTCTACCGGAACGCCCAGATGGTACAGCCATTCTTCCGTAATCTCTTTTCCGGTGCAGTTCCGCATCGGCTTCTTCACATAATCGCCCGGAACATCGGTAAAGAGCCCATATACCCAGACGCAGACTTTGTCGCGGTCCTGTTCTTTGAACTGTCCCTGCCTGTTAATCGTCCAGCTCAACAGCCAGCTGGAGTCCTGACAGCTCACGATACCGCCCGTTACAACCCTGCCGCTCTTCGGGTCGCGTTTACAGATATCGGTGATATAAGGAATGATCTTATCATCCAGCGTGGTAATGGTCGCGGATTCCCAGTTGGTCTTGGAAATGTCCGAACAGAACTTCTCCGGATGTCCGAAGGAAGGATCTTGTCTTGCAATATTTTTCCACAGGCTCCAGCAGCCGCTCGTACGCACTTCCGCATCGCCGTTCGGCGCGTGGTTCTGGTCCCCGTAAACCGTACCTTCCGTACAGCTTCCGTTCGTTACGAATACAAGATCGTTTTCCGTTAAAACAATGCCCTGCTCCACGCCTTTTACCTTACATTCGATTGCCGTAGCCACCTTTTTATCATCTTTGATATCAAAAATAACGTTTGTCACTTCCGTATTGAACTGGAAGTCTACGCCCGCTTCTTCCAGGTATTTCTGCATCGGGAGAATCAGCGATTCGTACTGGTTATACTTGGTAAATTTCAATGCGCTGAAATCCGGAAGTCCCGCGATATGGTGGATGAACCGCTGGAAATACAGCTTCATTTCCAACGCACTGTGCCAGTTCTCAAATGCGAACATCGTTCTCCAATACAGCCAAAATGTAGAATTAAATACTTCTTCATCGAATACATCTTCGATGGTCTTATCATATAAGTCCTCATCCTTTGTCATGAAAAGCTTCATGATCTCCATGCAACCTTTCTGGCTCAGGTTGAATTTGCCGTCCGTATGCGCATCTTTTCCCCTCTCGAACGTTGCCCTGCACAGAGAATAATTCGGGTCGTGCTTGTTCAGCCAGTAATATTCATCCAATACGGAAACTCCCGGCGTCTCAATCGAAGGAATGCTTCGGAACAAATCCCACAGACATTCGAAATGATTTTCCATTTCTCTTCCGCCGCGCATTATGTATCCGCGGGTCGCATCGTAAATCCCGTCACAGGCGCCTCCTGCGATATCCATCGACTCCAGTATATGAATATGGGAGCCCGGCATCTGCCCGTCTCTTACGAGAAAGCACGCTGCTGCCAGAGAGGCCAGACCGCTGCCGACGATATAGGCATTTTTCTCATCCACACCTTCCGGTTTCTCCGGTCGTGCAAATGCTTCATAATTTCCGTTGCTGTAATAGATTCCTTTGCTGTTCTTACTGTTTTTTCCAAGCTCGGTATTGCGATAGTCGCCATCCACCGCCGTGTATTTCCTCTCGCGGCTCTTTTTAGAAGCAGAATTCTTTCCGCTCTTTCTTGTCTTATTCACGATCAGCGCCGTCGCACCTGCTCCTGCCGCAATTGCAACGCCCAGTTTCGTACTCTTTTTTGCCATATATAGACCACCTTTCCTGTATCTCTTTGATGGTGTTATTGTAACTCCGCGGCTTTCGCCTTTCCATTTACAAAAAAAAGAGGATGATAAAAATTTTATCATCCCCTTCCTTTTGTCAGAAAATTATGTATGGAATTATCTACGCTTCCTTTTACCATAATACTCATTTTCTCCACGATTATCTGGTAATCCGCCTTCATGCCCTGTTTTATCCAGTCTAACATGATTCCGACGAAACTGTATTTATAAAAATCCGCGATGAACTTTTTATCAACTTCCGAAATCTGAATACCGTCGGCTTTCTCTTCCACAACATCGATAAACAGACCGTAGGTAAGCTTATATAAATAATTTTCAATCTGTTCCCGGCTGACGGAATGGTAAACATTCAGAATAAAAGGTTTATTCTCCAGCACCACCTCAAAAATCTGGCGCAGCCCCTCCTGCCAGCTGTCATAAGTCTTTTTCCCCTGCAGCGCCCGCGTGGCATCTTCCAGGCATATCCACTCGACCAGATCGTAAATGTCTTTGAAATGATAATAAAAGGCCATGCGGCTGATGCCACAGTCGGAAGTCAGGTCATTGATCGTTACTTTATCCAATGGTTTCTGCAAAAGGAGCTTCTTCAACGATGCCTCCAATGCGTATTTAGTCATGTTAGACATAGCATATTCCCCACTTGTCTTTTGATAATAACTATATTCTACCATCGTCGTTTCGGTCTGTAAAATAAAAAAGTTTTTTCTACATTCCCATCTTCCCCATAATCCCATCCGCATCCACCCCGGGATGCGTCAGATACAGGCGGCATATCTGCTCCGCAAGTTCTTCACCAATGCCGTTCCTTCCCGCGATTTCCCGTACGGACTTTCCTTTATCCGTATCTTTCATGACCGCCGCGATCACCTGCTTTATATTCTTTGGCAGTTTCCTCTGCGCCGCATCTTCTTTTTCGGACACGCCCTGCTCCTTCTGTGCTATTTCGATTTTTTCCACACGATAAGAAACGTTCTCTCCTGCACTTTCTTCCACTTCCAGTACCGCCATCGTAATCGGCTGGGTAAATCTTCTCGGCCCGCAGCTTCCCGGATTCAGAAACAGCTTTCCTTCCTCACGCTTTTCCTCATACTTATGGGAATGCCCATAGATAACGATATCCGCATCGATTTCTTTCGGAATCTGCTTTTTATTATGTACCATAAAGAAGCGGAGTCCATATAAGGTAAAAGCCCGCGTCTCCGGCAGGCTCTCCGCCCATTCTTTATCGTTGTTGCCCCGGACAACATACACCGGGGCAATCCGGTTCAATTCATCCAGTATTTTCTGTTTATTAATATCCCCGCCGTGCAGAATGGCTTCACAGCCGCGCAGGATTTCCAGGATTTCCAGCCGCAGCAATCCATGCGTATCCGAAAGAACCGCTATTCTGTGCATTATAATCTCCCTTCTCTAATATCCCCAATCTTCCTTGTTCTTTAGAATATCATAATACGTTACATTCCCTTCCTGCAAGGCTTTTTCCATCAGATTTTTTCTATCCTTTGACGTCAGGTCATCGGCCGCAACAGCAAAATAGTCGATCTCATCATTTTCATAGCATCGCTCCACGAACGCTTTTACATAATCGGCATTCATCTCTGATATGATGATGGAAAAGAAACTGATATCATCTTCCGCATGGCTTCTTTCGCAATATTCTTCTTTCAAGTCTTCAGGAAGCTTATCGACGACTACGGAAAAGTTTGCAATATCATCGTTATCAAATGCCCGCTTCGCAAAGTCCTCGACTTCTTCGGGCGGCAGATAGGTCATTTGGGAAATATACGGTATTTCCATTTCTATGCCGTACCGTCTCCTTGCACTCGTTTTCAGCTCTCCTGTCAAACGGCTCACAACCTCCATCGCCGCCGCATCGTCCATCCACGCTTCCGCCTCTTTCGAAAAATAGATGTCCATCCGGCTCTGGTCATCCAATGTGATTTCCGTACGGGCATAATATGCCGTATACTCTTCACTCAAATTCCAGCCAATCCAGATCAGATATGGCGCTTCATAAAAGCCCTGCTGATAATAAGTGTAATTGTTTTCTTTCATTTCCTGCACCGTCTGACTCACGTGCTTTTCTTCCTCCGCTTCCGGTACGTCCGTCCCTTCTTCTATCGCCACAGCCACATCCAGAATAAGCTCCGCTTCCGTCTCTGAGATCATGCCCTTTTCCAAGGCATCCTCACACTGGCTTTCCACCTCATCCAGAAATCCGAACTTCACGGAAAGAGAATCGAAAGTAAAAGAAGTATATCCCGACTTTCTTACCAGCACGATGCCGATGCCGCCCGTTGTGCCGCCAATCGGTCTGTCGGCCAGCGTGGCTCCATCGATCAAAATATAATAGCTATGGGCTTCTTCGTCATACAGCAGGTCGTAATCAATATCCTGCTGCTCTTCCTGTTCTTCACGAGCATAGACCGCGTCAGATGCCCCGCCATTCCCGGTCGATTCCACGTTGTGTTGTGCCGGAGCATTCTCCTGCTCCGCATTTTGCTGTACCAGGCCATTCTCCTGTCCCGCATTTTGCTGCTCCAGGCCATTCTCCTGTCCCACGCTTTGCTGCCCTGCTCTGGCGCCTGCATAAGCCCCGATTCCCGAAAAAAAGAAGCAGAGCAGAACGGTAAGCGCCGTCGTCAGTATCATGATCGTTCTCGTTTTTTTCTGATAATCCATAATCGCACCCAGCCTTTCAATCAATTGTTCAGCCCCCTCCGTCAGCGTAATGGAAGCCAGCGGACTTTGATAAGTTTCTCCTCTTTTCAGAAAAGAAAGCAGCGTATCGCCGTAGTTCTTCCGTTCCTGTTCATTCAATGCGCCGATCACTTTTTCGTCACAGGATAACTCACAGTGTTTATTCACTTCTTTTCCCAGCAGCCAAACAAAAGGATTGAACCAGTGAACACAGATCGTAATCTGCACGAGCCATTTATAGAACATATCAAAATATTTGAAATGCACAAGCTCATGCGCAAAAATACAGGCTAGCTCCCCATTCGTCATCTTTTTATCCGGTATGACGATTTTCGGCCGGATAAATCCGGTCATGATCGGGGAAGTGACCAACGGATTCCGAAACAGTTCTATTGCTCTTTTTATCCTTAACTTCTCTTCCGCTTCCGCAAGAATGTTCAGCGTTTCAAGGTCGGAAACTTCCGTATTTCCTTTTCGCAAAAACTGCATATAGCTCTGATAGATTGTTATTTTACGAACCAGCAGTCCGAACGCACCCGCTGCCCATATGCCGAATACCCAGAAGGAAAACGCCGGCATCCGTCTGCTGTCTGCTGCCTCCTGAAAAGAAACGGTAAGCACATCCGAAGCGGTGCCCTCTGCGGGTGCCGTTCCATGCCCGCCCACATTTTCCTTCGAATCATCAGCCATTCCGGCAGCGGCATCCGCCGAATCGTTCTCCATTTCGTCTACTGCGCTTTCCTGAATATCTTTCCTCACTGCGTTTTCTGCTGCATCCGCTGCATTCCCCGCATTCCGCCCCTCTACGGCCTGCTCCACGCCCTGAAACAGATAACCTGTCACCGTATGCGGAAAAGTAAGTGGAATCAGAAATCGGAATACCACCAGAAGCCAGATATAATACTGCCAACGTCTGCTCAGCCTGTTCCGGTACATCTGTACGACCAGAAAAACGATCAGAAATAAAAAAGTACCCGAAAAGGAAAGCGACAATAATATTTTCAGAAATTCTTCCATCTCTGTCATCATACCCCCTTTTTCTTCTTCCAGAAAGCTTCTATCTCTTTCATTTCTTCTTCGGAAAGAATGTCCTGCTGTAACAGCGTGGAGACAAGTCCTCTCACATTTCCCCCATATACTCTGTCCAGGAAATTCTGCGTCTGTGCTGCCTGGTATTCCGATTCCGCAACAACTGCCTTGTATTCATTCCTCCTGCCAATCTTAGCAGTTCTTAAAAAGCCTTTTTCCACCAGGCGCGATAGCAGCGTGAGTACGGTGTTCTTTTTCCACTCATTGCTGTCTCTCTCCAATTCTTCCATGATATGGGAATACAAGGCGGTCCCGCCGTTATTCCAGATAATCTTCATCAGGACCAGTTCCGACTCTGAAATCTGCTGTATCATAATTTCCACCTCCTTTTCCATGATTTTCTGCCGCTGTCAAGAGCTTCCTTTCTCTTATATCATATTTAGGTGATTGCGAAACGCATCCTTTCAGGAAAGCAGTTGTGCAAAATAGACAAATCGCAAGCAGGACGCTGTGTCGCCGCCGGTGCTTAGACGCTGTATTTTGGCGTCTTATGCACCGTTGCGAGCGACAGTGCAGCGAAAGCGTGCCCTGCGGTGATTATCTATTTTGTACAACGGAAGTTTTCGAAAACATCGTTTCGCAATTACCTAATATCATATTCATTCGTTTTATATTAACATTTTGTAGGCCATACTTATATTAACATCATGTAGGCCATCTGTCAATACGGATATCACAGAATATTCTCGATTTCGCAATCGCTCAAAAAAAACAGACAGTGCCGTTTCCGGCTACTGTCTGTTATAATAATCAATTCCCGCATTCGGGTAAAAATAAGTCCTTATAAAACCATCCGTCGAAACGATAACGAACTCATTTGTCGCTTCCAGATAATAAACGTCATCTCCATCTTCTTTTTCCGTCTTATGTAAGGCACTGGCATTATTCACTACCGCGTTGGCCGCCGCCAGATATTCCTCTGCGGATGAGAAGCCCATCTCTTTCCCATGCTTTTCAAAATGTTCATTCAGCAGTTTGGCATTTCGGAAAGTATATTGACTTCCGGCATCCGCCTCGCCCTGTATGGCCTCGGATGCCTCCTGCAGCGATGCCGCTGCTTCTATACTGTCGGCCTTCTCCGGCGTCATCTCTTCCGCAGCGGCAGTTTCATCCTGCGGCTGCTCCTCTATACCGTCATTCTCCGCCAATATATCCGTGCCGCTCTTCTCATTCCCGGCCGCTTCTTCCATACCGGCCTTCCCGTTCCCGGCCTCTTCTTCCGCGCCGGCATTCCTGTTCTCGACCGTTACAGGCGGCCTTGCGCTGTTCGATGAGAAATACCAATTCGATATCCTTATCAGACCGAACAGCAGAAGAATCGAAGCAGCAATCAGCGCATATACCCATATGCCGACTTTATGATCGTTCCGAGCAGGCAAATCATGGCTCTGTTTCTGTACGTTGTTCCAATCCAACTTTTCCTGCACAGCATGGTCCTGCTTATTGGCCTGTCTGCATTCTTTGCATCGTTTCGGCAGATTCAGATTTTTACTTTTATAAAAAGCGATTTCCGAATCACTCAATTCAAAAGACGTTCCACACTGTTTACATACTCTTTTCATACCGCCTACACTCCCTGTTCCATCTCTTCAAACAACGCATCCCTCGTAATATTCTTTACCCATACTCCGCTCCGGTAACGCTTGAGCACCCAGGGCCACTTTACGAACTCGTCAGTACACAAGAGGAAATACACCCACATTACCGGCAGTTTCAGGACAAAAGCGGCAAAAAAGCCGAGCGGCACGGCATAGCACCACATATCAATCGTATCGCAGATAAAGCCGAACCTGCTGTCCCCGCCTGCCCGGAAAACGCCCGCGATCAGCGTGGTATTGACAGCCGTTCCCATAACATAATAAGTATTGATGAGCAGCATATATTTCAGATAGTGCATGGCCTGCTCCGACAGGGCCGCATATTTTAATACAAAAGGCATGATCGCCAGAATGATCAGACCGCCGATGGCACCGGTAATCACAGTCAGCTTCATCAGCTTCCGCGTGCCCTCTCTTGCCTCCTCCAGCTTGTTCTCGCCGATGATATTTCCAAGCAGAATACCGCCCGCGCTTGCCATACCGAAACACAGGATCGTTCCGAAGTTCCTGACAACGATCACGAAGGAATTGGCCGCCACCGCATCCGTTCCAAGATGTCCGATAATAACGGAATACATGGAAAACGCCACGCTCCAACTGATATCATTCCCAAGCGCAGGAAGGGAAAGTCTGACAAAATCGGAAAACAGCGCTTTATTGCGAATGAACAGATACCGAAAATCCAGCTTGATATTTTTGCTCATAAAAGAAACGACAAAACAAAGCGCGAGCTCTATCAGTCTGGACAGAGAAGTCGCGATCGCAACCCCCTTCGCCCCAAGCATCGGCGCTCCGAAAAGGCCGAAGATGAATACCGCATTCAAAAAAATATTCATCGAAAATGCGACCACATTCAGCGCCGTACAAATGACCACCCTGCCGATACTCCGGAGCACCGCCAGATAGACCTCAATAATGCCCCAGCACAGATAGCTTATGCTCATATAGCGCAGATAAGATGCTCCTACCGTGATCAGTTCGGCATCTTTGGTAAAAATACGCATCATGCCTTCCGGAACGGTCAGCGCAAGTCCGGCGAACATCATCGATATCAGGATGGAAAAGCGCATCGCAATCCCCTCAACGACCTGAATCGCCCGCATATCCCCTTTCCCATAATACTGCGCACACAACATGGTGGCGCCGGTCCCAAGTCCGTAAAACACCATAAAAAGAACACTGGCATATTGGGATGCCAGCGATACTGCGGAAATAGACGATTGTCCTACATAGTTGAGCATGATCACATCGGCGGAACTGACCGCTGCACTCAACAGATTCTGAATGATGATCGGCAGGACCAGCTTAAAAATCTGTCGGTAGAACAAATCGTTCTTTACTTTATAAAATTGATTCTTTAACATATTTATCACTCTACTCCATTACTTTACTCTGTTGAAAAAACTCTCTGCTTACTCATCTTTCGGCTCAACACCTGTCTGCAACGCTACATCTCCTTTACCTCCGCTTCTTCCGATGCCAGTTTGTCCTTCGCCTTTTCTCTCGTATCATGCAGATAACGGCGCAGTACGCACAGTAAGATAATGCTTATCACGGAAATAAAATCTTCAAACGGCGTCGTTTCGCTGACGATCATATGTCTCGCAACGAGGAAGATCAATACTTCCATAATATTATCCGAATTTGGGCGGCAGAGCATCTGCAGAAATTCGATTCCGATCACGATGACAAAAATCTGATCCAGATAAGTTCTGAATGATTCCGTATGATTCAATATCTCCCGGAATATCGCAAAATCCTTTACCAGACTGCAGATGGAAAACAGAATCCCGATCAGTACAAGTACCGCTACGACCAATTCCAACAATTCACAGATTTTTGTTATACTTCCTTTAAATTTCACCGTCCGCCCTCCTAAATTTATCAGTTAAATGCCTCAAAGCGTTCGATCATGACAGCATACTGCTCTTTAATCTTCAAATAAAGTCCGATGGTATTCTCCTTCTCCTTCTCGAATGCCGTAATGACTTTATCATAATTTCTCATCAAAATATCTACCGCGCCTTTATTGATCTTATTGTTCTCCGCATCCCCTGTCATGATCTTCTTGATCAGGTCGCTGCTGAAAGCTTCCTTATAACTCCGCTTCCCGTACAGTGCACTCAGGATATCGGCTACGGCTACAATCTGCTGCGGCAGGGTAAGCTGATCTCCCGTCAGTCCTTTGTGATAACCGCTTCCGTCCAGCTTCTCATGATGTCTGACCGCAATCTGCAATACGGCATCGTCCACAACGCCTTCCAGAATCATCTCCGTAATTCTGACATGGGCTTTCATGACCTTCATTTCCTCATCCGACAGCCTTCCGGTCGATTCCAGTATACTGAGCGGAATCGCAATCTTACCGAGGTCGTGCAGAAGCGCCCCATAATATAAATCGCGCAGGTCTTTCCCGGTCAGCCGCATCAGCCTTCCGATCTGCTGCCCAAAATTGACGGTCGCCAGTGTATGAACGACTGTATGCTCACTTCGGAAATCAATCGTATAGACCAGCATTTCCAGAAAGCCCTTCTTATACTGCTCGGAAAAAGCTCTTTTGGCAAGCAGCTCTGCAAGCTCGTCCTTATATGAACCACTGACCAGATTAGCCGTGATGCCGTATTTAGCCTCCGCCTTATGAAATAAATCCAGTGCGGCGCCTGAAAATTTGATATCCCGGTATCTGTTAAAATAGTCCTTCTCCAGCTTCTCTTCTTTTAAATGCAGAAAAGTATCCATTTTATCCGCCAGATTCAAGCACTCGATAATATGCTTATAGCGGCTCTGAATTAACCCATAACGATTGTAATCCAGATGATGGTAAAGCACAATCTCCGCTTTATCATCCATCGGGGACAGATATTTCAGAAAGAGGAAACCGTAAATCGAATGCGGCCACAGATTTTTTGTTTCAAAATCGCTGACATTTTTCACGTTATCTTCCTTATACAGGCCGATATCATGAAGAATTCCCAGCATCGTATAATCCACCAATTCCTGCTCCGTATGTATCTGCTCATATTCCAACATCTTGTACAAAATATATCCCGTGATTTCTCCGTGATTCATAATTTTGCCATTGATGATACCCAACGTTTTTCTGATGATTTCATAAACGTCTTTGCTGCCGATGATGCTCATTACCTGTTTCTTTCCATCCTTTCCTTCATCCCTATTCCCTTTCTCCCCATTATAATCTATATAGGAAAATTTTGCATCCTTATTTTGAAAATCTTCATTCCTTTACCACCAGCACAATATCGCTGTTCTCATCATAACACCGGGGCGGCCGGCAATGGTAACAGCCTCCCCCGCTCCTGCCGATATAACTGAAAACCCCTGTTGCGGGCATGAAGTACCAAAGTTCCGCACCCGCATATCGGGAAAGGTCGATTGCAAATGGAATACCAAGATAATCATAGGCAAACAGAAAATCCTTTCCTGCAAACACGGCAATCCGCTCATACTTTTCCCCCTGCCCATTCACCAGCAGATCATCCCGAATGATTCCATCCCTGAAATCTACCGATTCCATCAGCCTTTTCAAATGTCCCATCTGTCCCGAACCCTCATGGTGCATGGCATCCTGCCAGTAATCCTCCGCTCCGTAAGTAACTCCTTCGGACTCCTCTGTATAGAACTGCATCACGGAATTATCGCCATAGGTATGTCCGCAGGCGCCTGCAAACACAGACCAGTAAGCATAGCGCCTCACATCCTTAGCCGTCCAGTAAGGCTGTGTCTTATCGTGCAGTCCCTGAAGGATTCTCTCATAAGAAGGTTCCCCGTCCAGCGTAGGCTTATCGCACAGTTCCCGGTCCCGCAAAACATATCTCCAGCTGTCTTCCCCGAAAAAACCATCCTTTACCGCATTATCATCCCAGCTTCCCAGAGAACCCTGATCATACCTCCTGTGACCCGATTGGAACATATTGAAGTCAAGCCACTCTGCATCCGCAAACCACATGGTGGAAGAACATCTTCCAAAAGGATGAAAACCGATCAGCTGATCATGAGTCTTCTCCCGCAAAATGGCGGCAAGGGTATCATAAACGGGGCGATACGCCGCTGCCTTAATGTCCCCTCCCAAAAGCCATATGATGTTTTTCCGATTTCCATACCGTTCCGCCAGAAAAGCTCCATACCGCTCAATGTTCTCATTGTTTATAACACCCCACTTGACCAGGCTTCCCCAGGACGGCAGCAGCGCCATATACATACCCAATTCCTCCGCCATATCGATCACCCTGTCACAGTGCTCCCAATAAGACAGGCTGCCGTGGTCACAATCCTTTACCGACATTTTATTGATGTCGCTCAGTTCCGGCGTAGCATACACCAGCACCGCCTGTATTACATTAAAGCCTTTTGCGGCACGGTTTTTCAGATAATCGTACGTCTCCTGCTCTTTTAAATTTGCAAAGATCAGCCATGCCGTGTCTCCCAGCCAGAAAAAGGGCACATTACCGTTCTGAAGATATCTGTGATTCCCGCTGACTCTCAATACTCCATTTTCCCATGGTTTCATATAGACCTCCTACCCGTTTATTCCCTCTGTTTATGCCGTTACTATCCAATTATCTATACTATACCAGAAGATCCTTCAAATGACAAAGATAATGGGAAATAAAGCAATAGAATGGAACGACCGGAAGGCGGACCAAAATGCAGGCCATTTATACGGTTGAATTTTGTCTCTCTATTCCTTATAATAAAAAGACAACACTATTTGAGGAAGAAAGGCATAAACGTATGAATTTATTGAAAAAACTCATGGAACCGGTGGATATGACGGAGGGCTCTCCCTGGCAGAAGATTGTATTATTCACCGTCCCGATGTTGATCGGAAATATCGCGCAGCAGCTCTATAATACGGTAGACAGCGTGGTCGTCGGCAACTATGTAGGCGACAATGCGCTGGCGGCAGTCGGAAGCGCCGGTCCGATACTTAACCTGCTGATCGTCCTGTTCGTCGGCATCAGCGTAGGCGCCGGTATCATGGTATCCCAATATTTCGGAGCCAGAGAGCGGGAAAAATTATCGGCCACCATCGGCAACTGCATCACGCTGACCGCGATCGCGACTCTGTTCGTCATGGTCGTAGCCTCGCTGATCGCAAGACCGCTGTTGGAACTCTTAAAAACACCGGAATCCATTATCGACTGGTGCCACTCCTACCTGCTGATTCTTTTTATCGGCTCGGCGGGTCTTGCCTATTATAATATTTTGAGCGGCATTCTGCGGGGACTCGGCGATTCCATGTCCGCTCTCGCCTACCTTCTCGTATCGACGATCATCAATATTGTGCTGGACCTGCTGTTCGTGGCAGAACTCGGCATGGGCGTCAACGGCGTGGCACTGGCTACGGTCATCGCCCAGTTGATTTCGGCTGTCCTGTGCATGATCCGGCTGAAAAAAATGCAGTATATTTTTGACTTGAAAAAAGAAGACCTGAAACTGGAAAACCAGTATGCCGCAAAAGTCATCCAATTAGGGCTCCCTTCCGGCATCACACAGGCAATCCTGTCGATGGCAATGATCATCGTGCAGTCTCTGACAAACAGCTTCGGAGAAATGTTCATTGCTGCCAATGTCATCGTCATGCGTGTGGACGGTTTCGCCATGATGCCGAATTTTTCTTTCGGTACGGCGATGACCACCTATGCCGGCCAGAATGTAGGTGCAAGACAACCGGAACGGGTGAGCAGAGGCGCCAAACAGGGCACGCTGATCGCTATGGGAACTTCCGCCGTCATTACGGGCCTGATCCTGCTCTTTGGCAAGTCGCTCATGGGTATCTTCACCAAGACACCGGAACTCGTGGAACTGAGCCGGAATATGATGGGAATCCTGGCTGTCGGCTACATAGCAATGGCGGTAACACAAAGCCTTTCCGGCGTCATGCGCGGTGCGGGAGATACCATTACGCCGATGTGGATTTCCATTGTTACGACAATCTTGATCCGTGTACCGATTGCCTATGGTATTTCTTTCCTGACAAGAACGGCCGAACTGCCTTACGGACGGCAGGAATGTATTTTCATCTCCCTGCTCGTTTCCTGGCTGCTCGGCGCGCTGATCACGTTCTTCTTCTATCGTCATGGGAAGTGGAAGGATAAGGCGGTTTAAAAAAGAGCGTAGTGCAGATTTTCCTGCGCTGCGCTCTTTTCGATTTATCATTTGAAAATTCACATCATTTGTCTGCTTTGCCCCGACAAACCGGAATTCTGATAAGACACTTTTTGGCAAGGATATCAATGCCTAAACAGCAGTATCCAGAGATTCATAATATCTCTGCCGCTTGACCATAGGAGGAAGCCCCTCATTGGAAGAGCATATCCTCCTGTTGTTCCAATGACTGATGAAATATCTCCAGATAAGGGTTTCAGCTCTTCTACATTATATCTTCTCATGGGTCATTACGAACCCTGATAAGGGATGATAATCATGGCATTTTGACAATATCATTTCTTTTTTATCCACATGCTTCTTTAGGATAACAGCTAAAGATGCTGATAAAATCCTTGCGAAGACCGTGCTCCACCAGATCATTATCTGCCCGCCGAGCAAAGGCGGCAGGATGAACATAAGCACTAACATAAACAGCGGTTCAATAAAAGTCAGGACATAAGAAAACATACTTTTTTCTGTGGCGTAAAAACTTGCGGTCGTGATACGGAGAATAGCGACAAAAGGTACAGAAAGCAGGAAAACAGGCATTATTTTTGCGATTTCTGTATTCACTTCTGTTGACGCTCCGAATAATATACCAATGCTCTCCCTTGTCAAATACATAATGATACAACCGATTACGGACAGAAACAATGCAAATCCATACGCTAAATTTCTTGTGCTCTTCAGCTTATCAGAATTTTTCTCACCGTAATACCGGCTGAGTAACGGCTGGCTTCCGTCACCTCCCCCTTGCAGTATCAGATTTACAATGCAGATAACATAAGCGATACAGGCATAGGTAGCAACGCCGGCTCCCCGCCATAAGACATGGAAAAACGGTTTATGATCATCAGAGAAATATTAGGGGACATAGTAAGTCCAAAGGGTGCAATCCCGATTTTAAGTATAGACGCAGACACCTCTCCAAATTTTGAAAAAGGAATGTTCAGCGTAAACTGTTTTTTGTGTAATAGATAGGCAAGCGCAATCAGCATAGTAACACACTGCCCGATTACCGTAGCCCATGCCGCACCTGAAACACCTTGTTCCAATATCCATACAAACAGGTAATCCAGAATGATATTGGTAACGAAGCCTGCAATCATAGAAACCATTGCATAAAATGAACCACCATGATTACGGATAAAAGGTACTCATCCCGTACCGAGCGCTTGGATCACGGCAACGATCGGATAAGCGATATTAACGGCTGAGAGCCCCAAATCGCCTATGCTGTTCCCTATAAAGAAACCGTCTACAATCGTGTAAACTCCCATCTCCTTAAACCTCTCTCTTAACCTTCCAAAGTCGCTGAAATGCAAAACCCTCTTATTGGATTTATTCCCGTTTACACATCTCCATTTCTGCTTTCCTGAAAAAGACGACAAACTATACTCACGCAGGATTTTTCACCCAAAGCTGAACTGTTAAGGCATAAATGATAGTTTTGCGGCATTCCCCATGAACGATCTGTATAATGGGAATAATAGGTCCTTCTGCGGGAATCCTTATCCGCGATTCTTTTTCGGACAGGCTTATCATTTTCTCCATACCTTTCTATGATCCGTTTCTCCCTGTCCTCTGCATCAGCATAAATAAACACATTCAGACAATCCTTCCTGTCCCGGAGGATATAATCGCTGCAGCGCCCAACAATCACACATTCTTCCTGTTCCGCTATATTCTGAATGATCTTCATCTGGGCAAAGAAAACCGTATCGGCAGGTGTTGGTTCATTTCTAAGTTGAAAAGAACGGTTGACGACCATATTGAATAGCAGGCTGTAGTTTGCAGTCGAATCTTCCGCCGCTGATTTAATAAACTCCCGGGAAAAACCTGTTTCCTCTGCAATATGCTCCAATAGTTCCTGATCATAAAATGCTATTCCAAGCTCTTCAGCAACAGTCTTTCCTATGGTATGCCCTCCGCTCCCAAATTCACGGCTGATTGTTATAATTCTTTTATTCATGTTCCATCCATCCTTTCCATTCTCTTTTGCCGATCTCCTGTTCATAAAAAATCACTTTTCTATTCTTTAATCAAACAAACTGTCTATGGACAGGAAATTGACAATCCTGTCTTCAATCTGCATGCTTCCGGAAATGTAACGATTTTTCCAAAAAGGCGGTGTCATGCTTCCGGAATCGGTTGTAAAAACTGACCGTACATCATCGATCAGAATGCACCTTTTCTTCTCCTCGTATTCCAGTAAAATCCCCATTGGATGGCGTGAATATTTCGGATTTTTTTCACCGAACTTCATACGCAGATCCGTTACTGTCCAGGCAGCGTTATCAACCTTAATCTTCCCAAGTGTGTATTCTGCTGCATCCGACACAGGATGAATCCGGTCAATCGCTATAATCCTAACCCGGATAAACCGGAAAAGTTTTTTTGCATTTCCTCCACGTTTCAAGTACAATAAAGAAAACATTGGAGGAT
>CAJTUC010000042.1 GCA_910579395.1 uncultured Lachnospiraceae bacterium
TGTTTCGGATAAAATCTTTTCCGTTTTTCCCTGCAAGATACTTTTTCCCTTATCCAAAATTAAAATATCGGTACAGAATTTTTCCATATCATGCAGTTGGTGTGATGAAACAATAAATGTTGTGTTTCGTTCTTTCGCCATATCGCAAATCAGACGGTATAGGTTAATCTGTCCCTGCGGGTCTAATCCGTTTGCCGGTTCATCTAAAATAATCAGTTTTGGCTGTCCTAACATAGCCCTTGCCAATGCCAGTCTTTGTTTCATTCCAAGAGAAAACTTTTTCACTTTCTTTTCAGCCTGGTTCTTAAGTCCGACATAATCAAGCAATTCCATGACTTGCCCGTTTGGGATATTTTCATATAGGTGTGCAAAACATTCTATATTTTCTCTTGCAGTCAGTTCCTGATAAAAACTGGGGGTGTCAAGTGCTGCTCCAACCTTTGACAATGCCAGTCCGGGATTTTCGTCTAATGATACGTTGTCTATGACGATTTTCCCATTATCTTTGGAACACAAATTTGTAATCATCTTTAATGTCGTAGTTTTGCCCGCCCCGTTTGTCCCCAATAGTCCCATGATATTTCCGGGTGTAAGGTCAAAGCAGACATTCTCAACGGCAGTTTCCGAATTGAACCTGTTCGATTTTCTATATGTTTTTCTTAGATTTTTTACGCTGATTATTTTCTCCATTTATCAATCCTCCCAATAATTCCAAATATTATAATTCCAATTACTTCTCCAAGGGCATTGCCTATAAATCCCTGCATATGGAGCGCGTCTTCCCACATATAATCTCCCGTGATTAGTTTTGTGACATAGTTTCCTATGATTACCAAGAATAGGAACAATGCTATGCAGTCCCAAATATTCCATTTTAGGAATGTTCTTGCAAGCACTGGAAGCCAAAGGACACAAAGCCATAACAGCAGGATAGGCACACCATAACGGAAAAGCCAAAATGTCCCTGTTCCAATCAGATAATACCGGGTTATCTGTATGACAGAAAGCAGGACAAACACCCCAATGCTTATAACTGCCATTGCAATACAGCCTTTATTCTTTTTGCAGGTTGAAAGAGCATATATAAAAGCGTCCGCAAATAAGCAAGAGCTTCCTGCAATCAAAGACCATGTAATTCCTTTGTTTACCGCCAAATCCACAATCAGACAGATCAGTATTGCAATAAAGCTAAGACAGCCTAAGCCATATAGCAGATACATTTTCTTTGTTTTATTCAAAAATCTTTTTACATCTGAAATTTCTGTCGGCGGCGTTTCCATTTCCAAATGACAAGCCATATCTTGATATATCTCACTACATTCTGTACAATGCTCTAAATGGTTATCAATGCTCTTTTTAGAAACATCACTTACCATTCCGTCAACATAGAGAGGAAGTAAATCTCTGACAATCTCACAAGCTAATTCTTTTTCCCTTAGTTCCATTCTCTCATTCCTTTCATTATTTTCTGTTTTCCACGGTAATAAGTTACCCTCGCCCAGTTTTCCGTTTTTCCCAAAATAGCCGCAATTTCAGAAAATTGTAGTTCTCCTGCTAATCGTAAATACATGACTTCTCTTGTTACATCATCAAGGTTGTGCATTAGGCGGAAAATTTCTATTTTTTCTAAATTGTCAAGGCTTTTACTTTCAACATTTTCTGTGGAAGGTATCGTATCGTCCAGTGGGGCGGTTTTGTGCCTGCTTCTTTTTTCCAGTTCTTTGTACCATATTTTTTTGGCAATACCGCATAGCCAGACGGAAATTTTACAATCTCCCCTAAACTTGTCAATCCCCTTAATTGCTTGAAAGAATGTTTCCTGCGTCAGTTCCTCGGCAAGTCCGCTGTCCTGCGTTAAGCCGCATAGATATTTATATAGCATGGCGGCGTTTTCACGATATATTTCATCAATTTTTTCTTTATCCATATCAGCACCTCATATTATTAGTTCTTTTCAAGTGCGATTTGTTACAAATATTTTTATATTTTTTTACTTAAAAGAAAAACCCCTGTCATTGACAGAGCCTTTCCTTGTTTAATCGAACTATCCGCCATCTTGTACAGTTCTGCAAACGCATCAGCCACCTTTTGACATTTTGTCCGTTCTTCCTCTGTGATATAAACTTTCTTTTCCATACTAATAACCATGCCTTTCTCTCAACCTGCGAACTTTGGGCGCAGGCACAAATTCGCGTGTGAAAAATTTATTTTTCACACTACTTTACCTCGTTTCTTATAAAAATTTACCATATTCATTTTATAAAAACCAACTGCACACCAGCTTTTATTCCTCTTGTTTGTTGCAAAACCCACTTTACTAACAATTCACTTCGCTGAATGGAGCGGGTGGAAAAGCAATAGAAGGAGATTCTGTTTTAGAAGGAAACTGGTCTGTGATGAAGAAGATGTCAGACAACTGGAAACATTGGAAGGCATCAATCTGGAACAGGCGGACAATCTCAGGTCGCTGTTCGTCAATGGAATCAGGTATCAGGACGGCACGATTCTCCAGCGTAATTGATGTGGACAAGGTCAGCGCGCTCCTGGCAGGAGATAACATGGACGAGATCCTGCTTCCGTAAGAATACGATTACCACTGTGCCCTCTCAGGCTTCCGAAAAAGGACTTTCGGAAAAGTACAGACTCGCGTCATCCTTCTCTTGCCAAAAAACCGGAGTTTCTGTATACTGTTTATATACAAATCGAAACAGGAGGGGGTTACTTATGTACGAAATTTTAAAATACGTTATTGACATCGCCTTTGTTGTGGTGGTCGCAATCGCAGTTATCTCCGCGATACGGAAAAAGAAGAAAAAAGATGGTGAATAAACACCATCTTTTTCCTGCCTCAAACTGTCCGAATATTAATAACCATACATCCTGTCTATGACCGTTCCATCCATCGCGTTGATCGTCAGGATGCTTTCATACTCACCTTTCCGAATATAAAAGTCCTCACCGCCGCTCCCCCGGTAAGTCTCCGTCCCGAAGAAATCCCATACAGGAATGAGCGTTCCTTCCGCAGCGTTCTTCTCCCTGACGCGCATATAGCTCAGGCATACTCTGTCTATGTTTATTTCCAGACTGCTGCCTTCCTCGATGAATCTGTCTTTTTCCTTTTTGATGATCATTTGCTCAAAAATGTTCTGAATCTCTGAAAAAGGAAGCAAAAACACATAGTCAGAAGATAAGTCCTCTATTTCATATGGAGCCGACCAGTCGAAAGAAACAAGGCCATCTTCATCATAAACAAACAGCATCTCCTCAAAAGGCCAGCTTACGGTTTCATCTCCCGACATGCTATTTGCATTCTGCCGCGTATAACTGACAGGTACACCATCTACGATCCTGATGGCATGAACCCCGTAAGCGATTCTGTCAACCTCTGTTCTTCCCTCTTTTTCCGGCCCGACCAGTTTGTAATTGGCAACATATTCCCCGCCCTGCACGGCAAAGTTTTCTATTCCCATCTGCGCTAACGCTTCCTCTGCCTTTGCAGAAGCTTCTTCCGGCCTTATCTGCGCGTCCTCTATTCTTTCCTCCACTTCCTTCATCTCATCTTCGGAAGTAAAATAATCCCCATAATACAGATAGTTGTAATCTGCCACATAAAATCTTGTCCACCGCCATGTTTTATCCATATGGTTGAGCATATAGATACTGTAATCTCTCCCCCGTGCCGTCACAAAACCGTCCAGTTGATTCCAGTCGGCGCCGGATGTCCCGCCCTCTTCTACGACTGCTGGAAGTTCTTTGATCACCGCAGCCTCCGCTATCCCATTTGCCTCTGCGGCTTCCAGCATCGCCCTTGCCTCTGCGAGCTGTTGATTCAGCGTCCTGTCCGTATCATCATAAGAGGCATCGCCGTCTACGCCGTTTGCCTTCTCCGCTTCAAGCATCTCAATCCTCTTTTTCAACTCTTCCACGGTAAAACCCTGCGTCTCTGCCATCGCCTCATAATCTCTGTCCCAGAGTTTCCCACCGTCTAAAAGTACTGTATTCACGATATCGTAATCCTCCTGCGTAAAAAAACGCGCCGTGACCTTCTTCGTCCTAATCCCGGGCACATCGGGAATCTCGAATTCCGCATTCACCCGGAACACGATATTGCCGTCCTGAAATTCCATCTGGTACCGTTCCGGCGCCTGTACCTGTGCGGCCACACTGTCCGCAGCCCCTTTCGCCTGGCCGCTCTGTCCTTCTTCAAACAAATTCATGCTTCCATCTTCCATACCTGCCTGGCCTTCCGTTCCCTCCGTTCTCGGAATTACCAGTTCTTCCTCCGTCTGCACATCGTTTCCACAGCCCGAAAGAACAGCGGCGCAGATTCCCATTGCTGCCAGATAAAGGGGTACGTTTCTTTTTTCTTTTCTTATCATTATTTCGTTCGCTCCTTCCTATTTCGTGTATTACTCCTACACAATACCCCTTTCCCCTGTAAAAGGTATACAGCAAAGTGTAAACGTTTTGTAAAAGGCACAGGCTCCGCAAAGGAGATTCTACGCCGGGAACACGATGGAGACTTCCGTGCCCTCTCCCAGTTCGCTCTCAATCCGAAGGTCTGCGCCGTGCAGTTTGGCAATCCTGCTGCATAGCGCCAGCCCCAGTCCGTTTCCGCCTGCCTTCCTGCTGCGCGCCTTATCCACCATGTAAAAAGCTTCCGTTACTCTGGAAATCTCCTCTTTCGGAATCCCGCATCCATTGTCGCGTACTGCAATGGTGTTTTCCCGCGCCGTCATATAAATACACGCGCCTTCCTCACTTGCCCTGGCCGCATTATCGACCAGATTCACCAGCAGACTAATCATCAAATCTTTATCCATAAACCGTTTATCCATCCGGCATGTATGCTTTAATGCCATCTTTCTCGATTTCAGATTATTTTCTTCCAATTCAGCAACCGCCTCAAATACTTCCTCTATGGAAGTCTCTTCCATGGAAATGCTGTCGTTATCATACATTCCGATCAGGCTCATCAGCTTACTGTTCACACGCCCCAGTCTGCCGCACTCGTCATAAATATGCCGCAGGGCGCTTTCTTTCTGTTCCTGTGACAGATTCACATGGAGTAAAGAATCCGCATAACCCATAATGGAAGTCATAGGCGTTTTCATCTCATGTGTCAGAGCGCCGAGCATCTGCCGGCGCCGCTCCGACTCTGACGACAATTCTTCCACCTGTCTTTCAATCCGCTCCGCCATACTGTTGAAAGCTTCTGCCACCTCGCCCGTCTCATCGCTGGCGGATACATCCGCCCGCCTGCAAAACATCCCGCCGCTGATATCCTGCGCCGCCCGCTGCAATTCCCGCAAAGGAGCGAGCGCCTTTTTCGTCATAACAGAAACCAGAAGCACGGCAGCCAGCGCCATGCCAAGATAAATGGCGAAATAAAAAAAAGCCTGCCTGCGGATATCCTCATAAAGAGAGGAAATATCCTGCACCAGAATCAGTTTATAACTCTGATTTCCCATCTCCGGAACATCCCTGCCCGCAAGCAGGATATACTGACTTCCGTTCTTCTGGATAACGCTCCCGCGCACTAGCATCTCCCACCGCTCATCCGACAGCTCCGTCAGCAGAAAAGGCGTCATATTACAGACGACCTCATTTTCCTTTAGCAGGATATAGGAAGAAGCATCGAATTTTTTGATAATATAATCATAATAAGCATTGGCCGTCGTATCGTTAAATCCTTTGAGCGGTTCATAATCCAGTTCTTTTCCCACAGCATAGGAAACGGCATTCAGCTGCTGCTCATAATTCTCGATGGTCTTTCCTTCATTAAAAAGGAACGAATGATAGATAACGGCCGCCCCCGCGGCCGCAGTGCCTGCAAGGAGCGTCGTCATCGTTATCACAGATAACTTTTTCCAGAGTTTCATACTAATAACCATGCCTTTCTCTCAACCTGCGAGTTTGGGCGCAAGCACAAACTTGCGATTGAAAAATCTCTGATTTTTCAATCTAGCCTCCATGATTCCGCTCCGCGGAATCTCAAAATCCGAACACAAATAGATTTGTGTTGGAGAATGCCCGGATTTGGGGCATTCTTCGGTGTGAAGAAGATTTGCTTTGCAAATCCATAGAACTTCTTGGCGAAACAGCCTATGCTGTGAGCCTTAGAACATCTCTTCACACTATTCCAGTCTGTATCCGGTCTTAGAAATCGTGCGGATCACTTCATAAAAATCCAGTTTCTTACGCAGCTGGCCGATATGAACATCGACGGTCCTTGTCTCTCCCACATAATCCGTTCCCCACAGCCTGTTCAGCAGTTCTTCCCTGCTGAAAGCCACATTCCTGCTTTTGGCCAGCGTCACGAGCAGCTCATACTCCATCGGTTTCAAGGATATTCTTTCCCCGTTTTTCGTCACGCTGTGTTCCTTTAAATCAATGACAACATCCCGTATCTGTATTTTTTCCCTGCCGCGGCCTGTCCTCTGCAGCACTTTTTCTATCCGCACCAACAGTTCCAGCACTTCAAATGGTTTCACAATATAGTCTTCCGCCCCTGCCTTTAATCCATGTACCTTGGAAATCACATCATCCTTTGCCGTCAGATAGATGACCGGAATCTGCGTCTTTCGCAAATCCTCCATCAAAGCAAAGCCGTCCTTTCCGGGCAGCATCACATCCACCAATGCGAGCGCGATATCACCGCAATCCTCTTTTTCCAACATTTCCGCCGCCTGCAGTCCGTCAAGAACAGGAATTGCGTCATATCCAGCCACATTCAGATTCATGCAGAGCAGTTCCGAAATAGAAGCATCATCTTCAATCACTAAAATTTTCATTCTGTTTCATTCCCCCTTCTGCCATCTTATCATACTTCCGGTGGAAAAAAAGCAACAAAATGTAAACAGGGGTATGAGAGAACTCTCTCTGCGGATGGGTTGATGAATTTCCGTGATCTGCTATACATCCTTTGAACCGTTTAGTATAATATAAGCAGGAAATTACTTCAAAAAATGTATTCAGAAAGCAGGTGAGCATATGCCGAATGGAGCAGATATAATCAAAGATTCCATCACAGAATTTTCGAGATTACAGGATTGGATGATATCTGTAAAAGAATGCGGCCCCGACACATACAATTCAATGTATAAAAGATATATTGAATTAAAGGTCACATTGTCAAGTCTGGGTGTCAATCTCACAGAGCTTAACAGAATCGAAAAACAGTGACCGCATAAGGCCAAAGAAACAAAGGTGTAAAGCCCCTCGAATCTTTTTCGCACAAGATTCTGAGAACTTTACACCTTTTTTCATATATTTCTTTTCTAATTTGATTCTTTATCCAATTTATTTCTTTCCTGATTCGCCTCTTCCTTAATCTTCTTTTTCCCGAATCGTCGTAATCAGGCCGTCACAGATGCCTTCCACCCGATAGCCGCCGCTTCCGGCCGGTAAAAAGAAGCTGTCGCCCTTTTGAAATTCCAGCGTTTCTTCCTCATTGGAGATCATACCGTGACCGTCCAGTATCAGGATGCTCATGAAAGACGCCTCTGACACACAGCCCCGCATTTCTTTCATCTTGTCTCCGTCCAGTTCCAGCTTATCCACCGTAAAATAATCACAGTCCGCCACATGCGGGTAAAAATCTTTACCCTTGTCGGCGGGTTTACGGTTCGTCACATCGAGCGCCTTTTCGATATGAAGCTCTCTTTTCTTTCCGTCGGCGCCGACTCTTCCGTAATCGTATACGCGATAGGTCACATTGGAATTCTGCTGGATTTCGGCAAGCAGGATATCCTTACCGATCGCATGAATCGTTCCGGCCTCAATGAAGAACATATCGCCCCGTTTGACCGGCACCGCTTCCAGCACTTCCGTAAGGGTGTCCTCTTCAATCCTTCTTGCAAATTCTTCTCTGCTGATTTCCTTCCGGAAGCCGAAATACAGAAACGCATCTTTTCCGGCATCCATGACATACCACATCTCTGTCTTTCCGTACTGTCCTTCGTTCTTCAGCGCATATTCGTTGTCCGGGTGCACCTGAATGGACAAATCCGCCTTTGCATCAATAAATTTGATGAGAATAGGGAACTCTTCAAATCGGCCGCAATTCGTTCCAAGCACGCCTTTTCCCTGTTCCTCTATATACTGCCGGAGCGTCTTTCCGGCATGAACACCGTTTGCGATCGTGGAAGGCGTATCGGGATAACAGGACAGTTCCCAGGATTCCGCCAGGATTTCTCCGTCGAACTCTTTTCCGTACTCCTCCACCAGCCGGTGTCCGCCCCAGATATAATCTTTAAAGCCCGGCTTTAGTTTTAAAATGCTCATTCTATTCCTCCATGTCAGAGCAGTCTGCTGCGATGACAATGCGATGAGAAATTCGCGCAGGCGATTTCTCATCTGCAATCAAGGCACATTTGAGGCTCTGACTCAAATTGCCGATTCTTTCGCGTGAGAAAGAATTGACTTCGGCAAATCGTAAAACTTCTTGGCGTTTCACCTTCAGGTGAAACTTAAGCACACCTCTGGCGCCACACCGTCAGGTGTGCTGGCCTTTTAGAAGTTCTTCTCACGCTATGATCAGAGCCATCAGATAAAACTCCGTATCCTCTTCTGACTCCGTTTCGGGAATGACGATTTCCACCGTATGCCTTGTCTTTTCGCCATGATGCAATACCGGCTCCAGATAGAGACAGTCTCCCCAGTCTTCTTCAAAATTACCGTCTAACAGTATTTTCTGCTTCGTGTTTCCGTCGAAAACCAGTTCCGCACGGACTGCGGGCCGCGCAATCGTCTTTCTGTACTGAACCGCGATGCATGAAGCCTCCACCTCAAAGGTAATGGCATCCCCGGCCTTTTTTCCGATCCAGCCGTTCTTAAAATGATCCAGATGGCCGGTCTTTTCCCTTGTATCCGCACGAAAACCCGCGAGTGCCGGGGAAATTTCCCGAATCGTCAGCCGTCTGGCATTCTCATATGCGTTGGTCGTCATGGGTGCGGGAAGCGCCGTTTCCGCCGACAGTTCACTCACCAACCCGCTTTCTGCCGATACCGGCGTCTCGTCTGCCACATTCCCCGCAGACTGTCTGACAGGTTCCTGTCCTGTGCCGCCGCTTACAGGTATCTCTCCTGCATACTCCGACGCCTCCAGCCGCTCCTTCACCTGTTCCAGAAAGGCCGTAATCTCCCCCGCCACAAGAGCGTGTCCTTTATCATTCGGATGCAGACCATCCGGTGTCAACTCTTCCCTCGTATATTCTCCGGCCTTCATCCTCGTATACACCGTGTCTTTGATGCTCACACAGGGCACATGATACCACTCGCCAACCGTATTATGGTACCCCTGCGCATTCAGTCCTGTGTCATAATAAACATTGTTCAGCAGCAGTACCGCCGGGGCGGAAGCCCATCCCAGCAGTTTCCGCACGACTCCCTCATAGGTCTCCCGAAAAAGTGCCGTCTCCGATACTTTCTCACCGAAAGGCGCCGCTGCTTCGCCGTTTTCAACCGGCTCATCTTCTTCCACGGCATCGTTCACACTGAAATCGACAACAACGAAATCCGGCTGATACATCAGCACATCCGTTACCGCGCGGGACACCCCGTAGTGGGAAGTCGTACCGCCGATACCGCCGTTCACATAATGGAACCGCGCCTTTGGAAAAGTTTCCTCCCACCATGTAAATACTCTGGAAGCATAGGTATTCTGCTCTCTGGAAGCAAGACTTCCCTGGGTGATGGAACCCCCCAAAAAGCCAATCGTTATTTCGTCCCCCCGCACAGCCCGGCGCATACAATTCTCTAATCTCGTTAAATCCGGTCGATACATCCTACATTTCCTCTTTTATTTCCTCAAAAACCCCTTCATTATATGGCATGATTTCCATGCAGGTTCCCCTTAATATCCCATTCATTCTGCCAGCCATGCCGCCTGCAATTCCACAAACAATTCATGCTGAATGGCCCGACAAGAGCATTCTTAGAACATAATCCTGGAAGAATCGCGTCAGCGATTCTTTCGTGTGAGAAAGGTACGCTCTGCGGACCGTAGAAGTTCTTGGCGTCTCGTCCTAAGATGAGACATCTTTAGAACTTCTTCTCACACTTTTCCAACAGTTCCAGATTCTTCCGAATCAATTCACATCTCTGCTTCACGCAGTCGGGTGAGCGGTGTGGATCCTGCGGTGTGTTGAAGAGATAATCTTCGATTTTATCAATCGTCGTCGTCGCCACGTGCATCCGCGTATCACAGGACGCATAATATAGGTAAATATCGCCGTTTTCCCGCGCGACTGCGCCGTTGGTAAAGACCACGTTGGAAACGTCCCCTACACGTTCTTTGCCAAAAGGAACCAGGAATACGCCGGAAGGCTCTGCTATCACTTTGGAAGGGTCCTTTAAATCCGTTCCGAACATATAGAGCACATACCGAAGACCCGCCGCCGTGTTTCGAACGCCATGTGCAAAATGAATCCAGCATTTCTTTCCTTTGATCGGCACGGCGCCCGCTCCGTTCTTGGACTCCGTGATCGTATGGTAAATCCTCCTGCTGATGATCTTTTCTTCGTCAATCACGGCATGCTCAATGTCTTCGCACAATCCGAAACCGATTCCGCCGCCGCTTCCCGTTTCGATAAATCCGTCCATCGGCCTTGTATAGAAAGCGTATTTGCCATCGACAAACTCCGGATGCAGAGCGACATTGCGCTGCTGCGGGGACTGCAGGGTCTTTAAATTGTCCAGCCGTTCCCACTTTTTCAAATCCTTCGTCCTGACGATTCCCGCTTCCGCTACCGCCGCCGACAGGTCTGGATTCTCCCTGTCTTTACTCTCCGAACAGAAAACGCCGTAAATCCAGCCGTCCTCATGCTGTGTCAGACGCATATCGTATACGTTCGTCTCCTCCGGGCAGGTATCCGGCAGTTCCACCGGATAATCCCAGAAATGAAAGCCGTCGATGCCGCTTTCGCTCTCCGCCACCGCAAAGAAAGATTTCCTGTCGTTCCCTTCCACCCGGACTACCAGATGATATTTCCCGTTCAGATAGATGGCGCCGGAGTTCATCACCGCATTGATGCCGAGCCGCTCCATAAAATACGGATTAGTCTCTTCATTCAGGTCATACCGCCAGTGTACAGGCGCAAAGCCGCGGGTCAGCACCGGATATTCATATCTGTCATAGATACCGTTGTAGTAATCGCTCTTGCGGTTTTTCGCCGCCACCAGCCTGTCAACCTTCGCCTTCTCCACATAATATTGTTTATGAATCATGTTTTCCTCCATTCCAAAGCGTTTCACGCTGAGGACGCGAGCAGAATTTCAGATTCTGCTCTGCGATTAACGGAATTTGTGGCGCTTTGGCACAAATTCCTGGTTAAATAAATTGCTCATCAGAGAATTTATTCAACCTTACCCTCCAACAAGGTGAAACTATCTCTTTCCGATTTCCGTATCCGAACTGCTGACAACGCTGTGCTCTTTGATGTAATCGACAATCTCATCCACCTGCGTA
This sequence comes from uncultured Lachnospiraceae bacterium, assembly GCA_910579395.1. Classification (GTDB taxonomy): domain Bacteria; phylum Bacillota; class Clostridia; order Lachnospirales; family Lachnospiraceae; genus UBA3282. The sequence continues at coordinate 11,471 of CAJTUC010000042.1, forward strand.
AACGCAAGCCCAACATAGGTATCCGCCGCGCCATAGTAAATCGCAATTCTTCCGGTCTCTGCATCCTGCATCGTCGCACACGGGAACGTAACATTGGGAACAAATCCTCTCTCCTCATACCACTCTTCCGGCGTCAGCAGGAAGTTCTCACAACGATATTTTACGACCGACGGATTATCGATATCCAGAATCGCTCCGCCGACACTGTATACATAGCCGTTGCAGGTTCCGGTCACGCCGTGGTAGAACAAAAGCCAGCCTTCGCTCGTCTCAATCGGCGCTGCGCCGCCGCCAATCTTCACATTCTCCCACCATTCATCGCATTTTCCCATCACATGACGGTGTTTTCCCCAATAGACCATATCCGGACTTTCGGAAAGGAAAATATCACCGAAAGGCGTATGACCGCTGTCACTCGGACGAGACAGCATCAGGAAATTCCCGTTCACTTTTCGCGGGAAAAGAACCGCGTTTCTGTTAAAGGGCAGGAACGGATTTTCAATTCTGGTAAAAGTCTTGAAGTCGGTCGTTCTTGCCATACCAATCGCCGCGCCGTAAAAATCCTGGCACCAGATGATATAATATGTATCTTCTATTTTCACAAGTCTCGGGTCATAAGCGTACTTGGGCATGAAATCATTGCCGTCCTCATCCTTAAAAGGAATCTTATTCTCGTCAAATTCCCAATGGATCCCATCTTTGCTCCTTCCGAGATAAATATACGGAATGCCGTTTGTCTGTTCTCCGCGGAAAACGCCGATGAACGCGTCTTCATATGGCATGACCGCGCTGTTGAAAATACGCGCGATTCCCTTTGACGGATTGCGCCCGATGACCGGGTTTTCGCTGTATCTCCATACCGGCGCGCCGCCTAAGTCCGCCGGTTTTTCCTGCCACGGAATGTTCGATGCGGAAATTCCATAAATTTCTACTTTGCTCATGTCAGTTACCCCTTCTTTCTTTTAACCTTTTAACTTTATCTTCCTTACTGCATTTCAATCACCAACCAGACAAAATACTCCATCGGATGAATGCCTTACGGGAAAATACTCCGCCGGATGAATGCCCAACGGAAGAATGCTCCTCCACTGAAAGAATGCCCGTTGGGCATTCTTTTGGTTGAAGAAGACTTGCCAAGCAAGTCTTCTTCAACCTTTTACCGCACCGGAAGCAAGACCGCCGTATACCTGTTTCTGGAACACGATAAAGATGATCAGAATCGGAATGATCGTGATCAGCACACCGGCACAGATATAATTATACTGGCTTCCATACGGGCCTGTAAAGGTATACAACGCTGTCGATATCGTTTTCAGTTCTTTGGACTGCAGATACAGGTTTGCAGCATAGTATTCGTTATATACACCCACACCCTTTAATACGAGCGTCGTCATGATCGCCGGTTTTAAGAGCGGCAGAAGAATCTTAAAGAAAACGCCGAAGTAGGTGCAGCCATCAATGATTGCCGATTCATCCAGCGAAGTCGGCAGGTTTTCGAAGAACTGTAAAAAGATATAAATGGAGATGATATCCGTCCCCATCAGACAGATCATATAACCATACAGGTGATTGATCAAATGCAGAGAATTCATAATTTCATAAATCGTTACCTGCATTGCAATACCGGGAAGCAGCGCTGCAAACATGAACAGATTCCGAATAAATCCATTCCCGACAAACTTAAAACGGTTCAAGACATACGCGATCATAGAACTTACCAATACGGAAGCCGCGAGAACGACTACCAGAACAAGCGCCGTATTGAAGAAACCGCGGAGCATATTTGCCTGTATGAATGCCACTTTGAAGTTTTCAAAATACAGAAAGCTCTTCGGGAGCGCCAGCGCTGATGTCGTCTGGTATTCTTCCTCTGTCTTAAAGGCCGTGAACACACATACGACGACCGGGATTACCGCAATGACTGCAGCCATTACCAGCATGACATACTTAAAGATTGAAAACAATATCGATTTTGTACGATTCTTATTCATTACAGCTACCCCCTTCTATCGTGAACCCTTGTTCATTTTCATCTGCTTTTTCTTACGCCTTACCGCCGCCTTGGATTCATCGTCGGTCCCGTCATCGAATACATACGCGAAGAACAGTTTCTGCGCCACCGTACAAAGAATGATGATAATGAGCAGTACGATCGCCATCGCACTCGCAAGTCCTACTTTCTGGTTCTCGTGCGCCAGTCTGTTCATGATAACGAAATAAGTACCCGTGCCCATCGTACCGTTCGTGATAACGTAAGGCGGCTCGAATGCGCTCAGGGAACCGCTGATCGACAGAATCAGATTCAAAACAACGATTGATTTGATACTCGGCAGAATGATGTATTTGAACTGATGCCATTTGTTTGCCCCATCCAGAGAAGCCGCCTCATAAAGATTCGCATCCACGGACATCATTGCTCCTAAAAATAAGATCATATTCTGCCCTGTGTATCTCCATACTGACGTAGCCGCCAGCGATATATTATTAATTTTTGTGTCCTGCAGCCAGTACGGAATATTTTCCTCCGCAACGCCGAACAGCGCGACGATGGAATCGAGAACATATCCTCTGGCATAGAAAAATTTAAAGATAAAACCGATCGCGATACCGGAAATCAAATAAGGGAAGAACATCGCCGCCTTGAATACGCTTTCTCCCTTTACCTTAAAGACCATCAGCGTCGCAAAGAACAAAGCGAGCGCCAGCTGGATGACCGCACCTCCCATATAGTAGATACTGACGAGCAATGCTTTGAAAATTTCCGGCCGGTTGAATACTTCCACATAATTTTTCAGGCCCACAAAAGTACGTTTTCCGATGTATTTCATATTGTAGAAACTGAACTGTACCATTTTACCAAACGGTATATAAGTGAACATAAGCAGTAAAAGCAGCGGTACGAACATAAATGTAAAAATGACTAAAAATCTCTGGACTTTTCTGCTTCTGAACCATTCCCCAAAAGTTTTATCAGACTTTGCGCCTGCCATTTTTTCTTTACCCATAGTCTTCTCCTTTTTCAACAGATAAGGCGGCGCGCGGTGCGCCGCCTTTTAGTCATACTGTTTTACTGATTAACTTCTACGCCAAGTGACTCCTGAGCTGCTGTCCATTTCTGATTCCATTCATCCATGATCTCATCCAGTGTTCTTGTGCCATAGAGAGCTGCTTCAAGGATTTCGCAATCCGGATAATCATTGTTGTTGATACCAACTTCACTTTCGTTGTTGACACTATCGAATAAGTCTTCTTCTCCTGCCGGAGCCGGGCTGTTGGAAAGAAGTGTCACACCGTCAAACGCTTCCAGTACGGAAGGATACTCACCGTCTTTGCGTGCCGGAATACTTCCTTCATCCAGATAGATTGTAGACTCTTCAATCAGCCATTTTAAATAAAGCATAGAAGCAATCTTATTGTCGTCAGAAGCATCTACATTGATACCGAAAGCATAGTTTCCGCCGGAACCAGCATACTGCTGACCGTTCACGCTGATCGGGAAAGGCATATAACCGATATCATCCGGGTTATCTCCTGCTTCTTTGAACTGCTCTACACACCAGGAACCGAGTACCATCGTAGCATATTCGCCTCTGTTGATCGCACCTTTGGAGGACTCCCAATCCGTACTTGCCGGGTCATCTTCAACAAGTCCGCGCGCTACTGATTCATAAAGGATGTAGTATACAGCGTAAGGGCCTGTCATGTCATCTCTCTTTGCAAAAGGATTGCTCATATGTACCATATTGTTCTTGAAGTCCGGGTCACCTGTTGCCGCACAGTCTGTATAAGCATCCCATGCGCCCATTGTCCAGCCTGCTGCAAAGTTTGTATACAGCGGAACCGCATCCGTATTGTCCTTGATGAGCTGCAAGTCATCCAGGAACTCTTCCGGTGTCTTAGGCATTTCCGTGATGCCTGCATCTGCCCATACCTTCTTATTGTAGGCGATACCGCTTGCCGTACCGCCGTTCGCAATACCATAAACGACATTTTCAAAAGTTTTTTCTTCAACGAAATTATAGATTGCATCCAGGGTATTGTAATCGCCAAGAGGCATAAAGTAAGTTGATAATTCATTCTTTGATACCGATGTCGGGATGAACATGATATCGCCCCAGTCGCCGGCCGTCAGACGAAGGGTAACACCTTCTTCATAATCAGTCATTCCTTCATATTCAACGGTGATGTTCGGATACAGTTTCATAAACTCTTCCGCATATCCCTTATATACCGTATCAACGATATCCGTTCTGTTCGTCAGGATTTTGATGGATGCTGTCAAATCCTGATAATCCTCACCGACATTGATCTGGTCAATTGTCGGAATGCCGCCCGCTGCTGCGTCAGAACCTGCATCGCTGCTGTCTGTTGTACTGGTATCTGCTGCATTATCGCTGCTGTCTGTTGTACTGGTATCTGCTGCATTATCGCTGCCGGATGCCGCATTGTCTGTTGTGGAACTGCTGCTGTCTGTGTTCGAAGATGCTGCGCCGTCATCTCCGCCGCAGGCTGTCAGAGAAAACGCCATGACAGTTGCCATTCCAAGTGCTGCCAATTTTTTGAGCTTCATAATAAAAGACCTCCCTTTTTATAAATTGTTTAAATTAACTTGTTTGAGTAACTTAATTGTTAATTTATATTTAGTTTATATTAACTTAATTATTTAGTCATCATTCATCATTGCGAATAGTATCCAATTATTGATTATTTTCGTCATTTCATCTATTCTTACAATTATAGAATCCTTTTTTTATCTATTTTTACACATTGAAATATTATTTTTACTTAATTTTAGCTAAAAATTATCTTTCTTTTTATTTATATATATTTCCATTTTTAATTTTTAATTTTTTAATCGCTTTTTATTTATTTTTTTATTCATTTCTTGCTTTTCCATTGTCCATGCGATAAAATAAAGTCATCCAATAAAGCAGTTTTTTAACCGGAGGTTAAAGCGTATGTCAAATGAATCACCCCTATTAGCCCCCCCGACCAAAAATCTTCCCTCAGGAAGCTATTCATCTGAGAATTTTTCATCTGAATTTTTCAACTGCCTGATCTCATCCGAGACGAGCAACCGATTTTCACTCTCCGATTACTTTGAGAATGTTTACCGGCGGGATTATGATTTCTGCAAAAGCCTTCCTTATCTGCTCAGCAGACGGGAGGTCTCCGTCACATCGCCTTTTTCGCAGGAAATCGCGGGCCTGAATGCCTTCTGCCTGCTGCATACGACAAAAGGCGCCGGGAAACTCTACTGCGACAATGCGGCACACATCCACGCCTCCTATGAGCTGACGCCGGGAACGCTCGCTTTTATAGACTGCCGCAGGCATCACAGACTCGTATGTCAACACAACATCTGGGAATATACGATCTGTTTTGTCAGTTCCACCATCAGCTGCTATTATCATCAGAAATTGGAAAATATGGGCGGCTGTATTTTTCGTCTGGCTTCCGACCCCGATGCGCTTCTTCTGTGGGAACAATTCCTGAAAAAACAGAGCGACGATGAGGTCCACGGCCTGATGCGCGCCAGGGAGCTTCTTGCTTTTTATACGCAGCTCTACCTGACCCGCTCCATGCAGCTTCGCGGCACCCAGCACATTCCTTCTTACATTGCGGACATGAAAAGAAGCTTCGATACGGCTTATAACGAAGCTTATTCCTTAGATGCCCTTTCGGCAAAATATCAGGTGAATAAATACAGACTCTGCAAGGAGTTCTCAAAATATTATGAAGATACACCGCTGCAATATTTGAATAAAGTAAGAATTGAAAAAGCAAAAGAACTTCTCCTGCATTCGGATGAAAAAGTAGGTGACATCGGGCAGCTTGTGGGGATTGAAAATACGAACCATTTCATCCGGCTCTTTAAGGAAAAGACCGGCTTTACACCGCTTGTTTACAGACGGGAAACGCCTGCGCTGTGAGGGAGAGAAACGAATCCCTATTCATTCACCAGCCGCTTCACAGATATTGCACTGATCATTCTTATGACTGCACTTGTACCCAGCAGCATGCAGACCGGTGCCAGAAGAGCCCCTGTTAATATTCCTGTCAGAGAATTTGCAAACGGAAATTTTGTCAGCCCAAGCAATTTTGCATAAGGAGTCAGAAAATGCGGAAGGAAAAACGTCCCCATTACTTTATGAATACGGACAAAGTCCTGGCATGGCAGCGCGCTCTCCCAGAATTTCATGGTTCTGCGCATCAGGTATTCCCCTGTTTCCGTGACCGCTAACGTGTATTTGTCCTGTGCCTCAATATATTTAATCTGTTTTACCGGTATCAGAAAAGTCTCCCCATTCTCTTCTATCTCCAATACCAGACCGCATAAATCCGAGAGCGCTTTTTCCATCGCCTTCTGAAAACTTTCCTTACAAAGCGGTTTCACTAAAAAACTGACGACATTCCTCCCGAATGCTTCCAGTACCCGTTCCCTATGGCTGGTCGTAAAGATGATTCTCGTCCGTTTCCGATTCGTTTCATAATACTCCTTGATGTCGATACCGTCCTGCTCCGGCATTTCGATATCCAGCAGCAGAATATCATAATCTCCGCCTGATGCGGCCATTTCCTTTCCCGATGCAAACACCTGGATATCCGGCATTCCCACAAAACGTTCTTTCTCTTCAAAAAAAGCTCTGCACATCCTTTCCACGCTTTCCCTTCCGGCCGCCTCATCATCACATATCGCTATCTTTACCCCTGATTCCATCTTCTCTGCGCTTCCTTTCGCAATCATCCGTTACATTCCGGCTTCTTTTTCCCGCTCTATGGCCTGTTTATAATAACCTATTTTATCATCCAGATTCTGCAGATACTCCGCCCATTTCGTTTGCTGATTCAGCACGTACTTTCTATGCTCCTGCAATATCTCCAGGCGTTCCGGCATTGTACTTCTGCCGCGATAACGCAGTCTGAAATACAGTTCTATATCCTTCAGCAGCATGCCCGTTTCCGCCCCGCGCGACTTTTATCAGTCCCTTTTTCTCATAATACCGAAGCGTACTCTCCGGCAGATTCGTCTTTTCCGCTATTTCTCCGATTGTCATTTTTCCTCCACTCCGAAACGTTTATAAAATAGTCTTGACTTAAACCATAGTTCAAGTAATATGCTTGTTGCTGGACGCCAGGCCTGCGTCTATTATAAAACAAGCGCGGAGGTAAAAGCAAATGAGACAGACACGATATGAAAAAGGCAAAGAACAGCTGAAACAGATTGACGGAGCAGGCGGTGAAAATGTCATCCACTCGCTGGAAGATATTGCGCCGGACCTTGACAGATACATTATTGAATTTGCTTTCGGGGATATCTATCCGAGAACAGGACTGACCCTGCTGGAAAAGGAAATGATAACGATAACCAGCTTATTGACTTCGGGCGGATGCGGGCCGCAGTTAGAGGTACATATAAACGGCGCCCTCAATGTCGGCATTTCTCCGGAAAAGATCATTGAAACCTTTATACAGTGCATTCCCTATGTCGGCTTTCCGAGGGTGCTGAACGCTGTGTTTACAGCAAAGAAGGGTTTTGGTGAAAGGCAGATTGTACCGCGCGTGGATTTTTCATAAGAACTGGGGCTGGCTTCGGCCAGCCCCAGGGAAACTCATCAGTTCTTCTTCCGCACACTGCTTCGCTCGATCAGGCTCCCATTCACGGTATTCACCTTTGTATTGACCGCAGCATTCTCAATCCGCTTGACCAGACATTCCAATGCAACCTTTGTCATTTCGGCCATATCGACAGAATAGGTCGTAATCTCCGAATCCCCAAATTCAGCATACAGATAATCATCGTAACCGACCACCGAAATGTCTTCCGGCACCTGATAGCCTTTTTCCGCAAGCTGTCTGATCAGGGCATAGGCGGTCACGTCATTGTTGCAGACAAAGGCTTCCGGCATATTATCTTCCGGAAAAGAAAAGGTATAGTTCAGCCCCATCAGGCCATCCCCATAACCTCTGTCCTTAATGATCCACTCCGGCCTCTGCTCCAGCCCATGCTCCATCAGCGCCTTGCAGTATCCGAAATACCGGTCGGTGATGCTCTCCGTATACATCAGCGTTCCCACATAGGCAATGCGCTCATGACCGTTCTGAATCAGGTATTCCGTCATCCGGTACATTCCGTAAAAACCGGCCGAGATAACGGAATCCACGATTTCCTCATCGTCATAAAAATCCAGAAAGACCATCGGTATCTTCTTATTTTGATAAAGCATTTTCAGATAGTCATGTTTCGGCTTTCCGATAACGATGATTCCGTCCACCCGTTCTTCCTCTAACAGCTTGGGGCCGACGAGCGCATCCTCGTCAAAGCCCGCAATGACTTCCAGCATGGTAAAGCAGTTCTCCCTGACCGCCCGCGTCGCCAGTTCCTGATACATTTTCCAGTAAAAAGAAGCGAATCTTGCAAAATATTTTTCAAACGTAATAACACCGACCGTATAGGACTTTGCCTTTTCCTGCCGCACGGAATGGACCGGCATATAGCCCATTTCATCCGCCAGTCCTTTGATCTTGGCCCGCATTTCCTCGCTGACGCCTTTTTGTCCTGCCAGCGCTTTCGATACGGTAACGACGCTGACGCCCACCCGCTCCGCGATATCCGCAAGCCTTACTGTTTTTGTCATCTCAATTCCCCCCGTACTTTCCTTTTACGAAGAATGCCCGCGTTTTGGCCATTCCTCAGTTTGAGAAAGGTTCACAAAGCGAACCGTAGAAGTTCCAAGTCAGCTATGCTGACTTTGTGAAACAGCCAAACCTGGTCCCAGGCTTTAGCTGTATGAGCAAGACTTGCTACGCAAGTCAGAATTTCTCTTCACACTTTACGAGATGTATCAGTCTCGCCTGAAAATCACCCTGGAAACTCGGTATCAAAAGACCGGCTTTCATCAGGGTATCGCCGCTGTATACTTTCGTCTGAATCTCTTTGTCGTTCACAAAACGTACTTCATAACGTTTATCCTCTGCAAGCCCTTTTAGCAAAAGGCGTCTGGACTTGAAATTCGCGCGGCAGAGTACCTGCACGAAAGTCACGAGAGATTCTTCTTTGTTTTCGCTGACTACCTGCCAGCAGTCGAACTTGTGATTCTGCGAATAAGAAGCGATGCGGTAATAATCCCCTTCCCGGATTAAATCGTTATATTGATGATACAGCGCCACCTGCTCCGGTATCATGTTCCGGTCCTCTTCCGGTATCCGCGTCACATCCAGTTCATACCCGAAAGTACCTGCCAGCGCAACGATTCCCCTTGTCTCAAAAGGCGTGACTCTTCCCACCACATGATTCGGACAGTCGGACACATGCGCTCCCATCGTAGAGAGCGGATAAAGCAGAGCCGTGCCTTCCTGTATCTCCAGCCGTTCGATGGCATCGGCATCGTCGGAACACCAGATCTGCGGACTGTAATAGAGCATACCCGGGTCAAAGCGCGCACCGCCGCCGGAACAGTTCTCCAGAAGCAGATGCGGGAACTCTTTTACCAGACGGCTCTGCATCTCATAGACTGCAAGCATGTATCGATGGCAGATTTCACCCTGTCTGTCAGCGGGCAGCGCAATGCTTCCGATATCCGCCAACGGGCGGTTCATGTCCCATTTTACATATTCGATGTTCGCACTGCGCAGGACGGAAGCCACCATCTCATAGACATGGTCTACGACCTCTTTTCTGGACAGGTCCAATACGAACTGCTGTCTGGCCTGTGCCGCCGGTCTGCCGGGAATTGCGAGCGCCCAGTCCGGATGCTCTCTATAAAGGTTGGAATCCGGCGAGATCATTTCCGGCTCGAACCAGATGCCGAATTTCATGCCCAGCCTGTTGACCTCATCCACCAGATATTTTAGACCACCCTTTAATTTTTCTTCATTTACCTGCCAGTCACCGAGAGCGCAGTCATCGTTGTTCCTTTTTCCGAACCAGCCATCGTCCATGACGAGCATTTCGATGCCTAGTTTGGATGCCTCTTTTGCAATCGAAAGAAGTTTTTCCGTATCGAAATCAAAATAAGTCGCTTCCCAATTATTGATCAGGATTGGGCGCTTTTTGTTCCTGTACTCTCCACGGATCAAATGTTTTCTGTAAAGCGTATGGAACGCATTCGTCATGGCATCCAGACCTTTATCGGTATAGAGCATGACCACTTCCGGCGCTTGAAAACTCTCTCCGGCCTCTAACTTCCAGCAGAAATTTTCGGGATGAATGCCCATGGACATCCGCACATAATCGAACTGCGTCACTTCCGCCTGAGCGCGGAAATTTCCCGAATAAACGAAGTTCATGGCATAGACCTCTCCACTATCCTGCGTCGTGTTCTTTCCCACAAGCGCCAGAAACGGATGGTCCTGATGGCTGGACTCACCCCGGACAGAACTCACGTTCTGGATGCCATAGCCGAGTGTCTTCCGCTGGATATGGCGTTCTCTTGCCCAGCTTCCATGCAGAGAAATCATATCAAAATCGCGGTTATCCATATCGAGACTCGCAGAAAAGACCTTCGTCAGATAAAAGTGCTCCCGCCCGACATTGGTCACTTTCACGCTCCTTGTCATCGCATCCGTATCCTGAAATACTGTATACAAAAGCTCGACCTGCATTCCTGCATACTTGTCCTCACAGAGAAGCTTTAACGTAGTACACTCTTTTTTCGTGCCAAATGTAGCAGGCAGGCCCGTAAGTTCCGGTTTTCCTTCCAGAATCTCATGGGATACATAGGAAAGCATGGCGCCCGTATGGCCGCCCGCAGTCCGGATACCCAGACAGCCTTCTCTGCAGTCTCCTATACCGCCCGCAGGATATTCAAAAGGAAAGCAGTCATAAAAAGAACAGCGCTCCCTGTTATTCTTACCCGGCACAAAGGGCGGTTCCTCTGTCCGAAGCAAATAGGAAGCATCCGCATCCTTTAACCGCTTTCCGTAATAAATATGTCCGATAAAATTTTCTTCATCTACAATGCCGATCAGATAGCTTGTGTTCGGCGTATCTAATTTAAAAATCCTTTCCTGCTCATGATAGGTTATCATCTCACTGTTCTCCCTTCGATAAAATATGCATCATGCTTTCAGAATAGCATACTTCATCCAGTTTTTAAACAGTTTTTACCTAAAAAATAATTTATTAATTTATTTAAGTTAATCGAACAATATCTCATCCACCGTCACAAATTCATACCCTTGTTCCTGCAATTCGTCCACGACGCGGAGGGCCGCCGTCACCGTCGAAGCATAACTGTCGTGCATGAGAATAATCGCATTCTCCCTTGCCTTTGTCAGCACCTTTCTCGTGACCCCGTCCGCATTGGCAGAGCACCAATCCAACGGGTCTATCGTCCAGAGCACCGGAAACATATTCAATTCGGCTTCCAGAGATTTTTCCCATGTGCCGTAGGGCGGGCGCACGAAAATCACTTCTTCACCCGTAATCCCGCTGATGATCTCGTTTGTCTTTATGAGTTCTTCTTTGAACTCATCCAGCGCGCCGGAACGAAGCTGCATATGGCTGTAGGTATGGTTGCCGATGAGATGTCCCTCATCCTTCATCCTCTCGATAATGTCCGGATAAAGTTCCGCATGCTCTCCTGTCACAAAAAAAGTAGCACAGACGTTACGCTCTTTTAATCCGTCTAAAAGCTGCTCCGTATAATAGGGATGGGGGCCGTCGTCAAATGTAAGGGCAATCTTGCGCGTCTCCGTTTCTTCCTGTCCTGTCAGAACCTTTTCCACGATAATGCTGCTCCCTGCCTTACTCTCCCGCGTCTCAACCCTGATTTCCTCCGTGCCGGCCTGCTTTCTTCCCAACCAATAAAAAAGCAGACTCACGATCAATATTACCAAAAAGAAAAAAAGCTTCTTTTTTCTCATATCAAGAATCTGCTCCCCGCCCGTATTCAATAATATATATGCCGATTCCGGCGCGACTATGCGCCGCCTGCTTTTATGACCATATTGTATCCTCTCACCATAAGCTCCGTCACAATAACCGATAACAATGCGAGAAGCCAGCATTGATAACTCTGAAAACTCTCATAGCCGTTTATTCCAAACGCAATAAAATAAACAGTTACATGCAGGGCATAATATTTTGATATATGTCTGCTATAATATAAAAGCTGCCTTGCAATAGGTTTCTTCGGTCCGCACGGTTCTCCATCCCGGTCTCCGGCAATTTGCCGCGGACGAATGGGTAAGGCAGAAACAGCGCAGCTACATAAGCAAGATTATTCAGATACTGATAGACCACCATGCGGATACCGCTCCTTACAAATTCCACCGGTGCCGCATTTTCGCTGTAAACGGTTCCAATCCCCATAACAAAGATGAATATAGCCGCACCGGACATTGTTGCGAACATATAAAGGCCCCGGGTATTGATCTCTTCCTGTGAAAAAATGGTTCTCATCTTTACTCTCCATCTGTCTGTTTCCAACATCTCAGGCTTCCCAATGATTCAGCCCGCTTATGCGATACTGCCTGATCTTGTTTTTTATGTCTTCCGTTCTCTTCTTATTGATATCCTGCTTTTCGTAAAGATCGTCCAGCAGTAGGTTGATATTTTTCTGCATCAGCATATTGGTATGCACCATGTTCTGCATGATATCAATTGCATTTCTGGGATTATTTCTGATAAACTCTTCCAGAGAATCCCTGGTAATGCGCATCAGAAGCACATCGTCGTAAGCAACCACAGTATAGATATTGGGCTGGTCGGAAAGCACATTGGTCTCACCGAAACACTTTGACTTGGAATAAATCCCGATCAGATGCTCTTCCTTTTCCCCGTATCTTATGTAAACCGCCACGGAACCGGATATGATTTTGTACATTTCCTCATAAGTTCCGCCCTCTTTCATGATGATATCATCTGCATGAAATTTCATCATCGCCGCATTTTCCATTTTCATTCCGCTCCTTTCTACTGTCCTGCTATCCTGGAATCATCTGTTTCCTGTACTCGAAACAAATCATGGTAATGTCATCAAACTGCTCTGCACCGCCTACAAATGCATCGATGTCTTCTTTCACGGCAGGAAGCAGTTCCGACGGCGGCAGCGCAGCATTTGCGCAAAGTACTTTCCCAAGCCGCTCCATACCGTATAATTCGTTATCCTTGTTGACAGCCTCCGTCACGCCGTCCGTGTACTGGAAAAATTTATCCCCCACATCAAGCTGTATTGAGCCGCATTTGTACTGTATGCCCTCCATGCCTGCAAGGACAAATCCCGCCCGTATCTTATAGGGTTCAAATACACCATTCTTTTTGCAGATAAAAGGTATCTCATGGCCCGCATTTACAAACCGAAATTCCCCTGTCACAAGGTCTAATACCCCCTCAAAAGCAGTAATGAACATTCCTTCACTGTTAGATTCGCACAAAAGGTCGTTTACCTCCGTAAACACATCGCCCAAATCCCTGCCCGGCTGAGTGTGATCCTTGATCAGGGTCTTTCCGATGACCATGAACAGCGCCGCAGGAACGCCTTTGCCGGATACATCCGCCGCCACAACGGCAAGGTGGCGTTCATCCACCATAAAAAAGTCATAGAAGTCGCCGCCTACTTCTCTTGCAGGTTCCATGGCCGCAAACACGTCAAATTCCTCCCGCTCCGGAAAGGCCGGAAAAATACAGGGCAGCATGGACTGCTGGATATTGGTGGCCACGTTCAGTTCCGCCGCCGTTTTCATGGTCTTCACGCTCTGGTTGATGGAATAAAAGATCATCCAGAATTCCACTACAAAAATCAGGCACACCGTAATGTACAGCAGAAAGAACCATGGATTATCGGGATAAATCCCCACACCGTTTGTCACAAGATTAATGAAATAAAAGCCTACCACCGAAATAAACAGCGCCGGAAGGAATACCATCATCTTCCCTCCTACCGCCTCAACGGTGCGGTGTATGGTCCTTTTCAGGAAACGGGCATATAAAACCGACAATACGGCATAAACCAAAATCTTTATCACGATAAAGAAAATCAGATTCGGCGTATCATAAGGGCTTTCTTTGATCAGTCCAAGGGCCGTGCCAAGAAGCGTGTCTGTGGTCCCGCAGAATAGAAAGGTACTCACATTGGCGATCAGGCAGGCCATCAGGGCGATGGAAAGTTTGGTAGACCAGCTGTCCCTGTACAAAAACTGCGGCACGATGCACACAAGCGCGGAAAGCCCCAGGATTCCCACCGCGTCATTGTAGAGGTTGACGGAATAACTCACGAACGCCATGATATAGCCTGCGACGGCGCCGATGGTCCAGACAACAGCCCTTACTGACCCCTTATATTTCGGAGTCAGCGTAATCCCTGTCAGCAGTCCGGCAAAAACCGATGCCATAAAAACCGCAAAGCTCCAAAGTGCAATTGATATCATTTAGATTCTCTCTCCTTTAATTTACACTGTCGCAATTTCCTATGATCGATTCAAAATAAATCCATCCCGCCTAAGGCGGACAGATATTTGCTTAAATACGTTTCGGTAATGGCGCTCCAGCCCGACTTCAAATCCGCCAGATAGCCGTTGGTAATTTCCTGTAACACCGGGATGTCCCGACGGCCTTTGGGCAGTTCGTTTGTCATAAGCCCCTGCAGCTGTTCCCGGCCTTCCGCCGTCTGCTTCCTCTCCTGCAGCAGTTCCAAAAATTTATCGTCAGGCAGCACATCAACGAGATATCCCAGCTTTCCGGCCCCCCGGAACAAATCCGCAAATTTCAGTTCCATGGGCGGATACACATGGAATACCGCCGTGTCCTCTTCCGTGGCCGTCAGAACGACAATATTGTGGGCCGTTTCATCCACCGGTGAAAAATTGACGCTTCCCTCATAGACAGATTCCGGTACCGCGCCCATCTTAATATAGGATGAGAACCGGCGCGTGAAAGCGTTGGAATGGAGGTTCATCTGAAACTCCCCGTCGCAGATGCGCCCCTGTAAATTCCCGATGCGCATGATCTTCACCTTCAGTCCATCCTCTGCCGCCGCCCGCAGCAGTTCATACTCCGCCATATATTTAGAATAAATATACTGATTATGTATTTCCTGTCCGATATAAAAATCCGATTCGCTAAAGCTGTCCTTTTCAGCCTCTCCTGCGGTCATGCCCGCAACGCTGATCGTAGAAATCTGACAGAGCGCCGCCTGTTCCCTTTTGGCAAAACGTATCAGGTTCTTAACACCCTCCGTATTGATCTTTTCCAAATTGTCCCCATAGGAAAAATGGGATACATTGGCTGCGGAGTTGATAATGGTATCGATGTGGACAGGACATTCCTGCGCAAAAACGGCAGGGGCCGTGATATCTCCTTCCACTACCAGCCATTTATCCCCGTAACTTTCTGAGAAATCCTCCTCCGCATAATAGAACAGAGAAGATTTCACCCGTTTTAAAGCCGTAAGGGTCTTCTTAGGCCGTGAAAGACAGACGATTTTGCCGCACAATTCAGGATTTCGAAGCAAATCCACTAAAATATGTATCCCAAGATACCCCGTCACTCCTGTCAGGAGCACATTTCCAAGGGGTTTACGTCTGACCTTCTCCTTTGTGTGGCCGGCAAGATATTCGTTCAATCCACTATAATCCAGCGTTTTTATGTCAAATCCCATATCCGCTTCCCTGTCTGCCTTTTTATAAATCCGCTCCAGCAAAAGCGCGGGCGTGGGAAACTGGTATAAGTCCCCAAATTCCAACTGATTTGCCATAAGTCCCAGCTTTTCCTCAATTTTCAGTATGACTGTGACTGCATTTAAGGAATCGCCGCCCAGTTCAAAGAAATTGTCGTTAAGCCCGGCCCGCTCTATGGACAACGCCTCTTCAAAAGCGCTGCAGACCAGTTTTTCCCTCTCCGTCTCCGGTTTTTGGTAGACGCGGACATATTCCACCGGCTCCGCCGCAAGCGCTTTTAAATCAGTCTTGCCGTTTGGCGTCTGGGGCATGGCATCGAGTTCCTTTAACACATCCGGCACCATATAGGCGGTAAGTCTCGCTTTCATATGGGCCTTTAACGCATCCGCGTCCACGGCTCCTTCCGATAATACCGTATAAAAACCAGCCAGACGGTCGGTCTTTTCAATCTTTCGAATCATACAACAGCACGCAGCCACGCCGGGAAATTCTCCCATAACATTTTCAATTTCCGAAAGCTCAATGCGCAGCCCCCGCAGTTTTACCTGCCTGTCATTCCTGCCGCAGTACATAAGCCTTCCTTCCTCCGAAAAATATCCGAGATCTCCTGTCCGATACAGCCGGATGCCTCTCCAGTCAATATATTTTGCTTCCGTTTCCTCCGGTCTGTCCTGATATCCGATTCCAACGCCGTTCCCGTATATACAGATTTCACCCACTGCTCCGAAAGGTACCGGTCTTTTCTCTCCGTTTAAGAGGATGATGCCCATATTCGCAATCGGCGTACCGATAGAAACCGCATCGCCTGCCTCGGTAATGGTCGCCCCGATAGTCGTCTCCGTAGGACCATAACCGTTGTAAATCCGTATTTTGTAAGTATCCTCCAGCCGCTTCACAAGACTTCCCGGCAGGACTTCCCCGGCCGCAAGAATAGCTTTCACACCGCCCAGCGCTTTCCGGAAAGCTTCATTTGCCAGATAAGCCGTAATCCGGGAAGGCGTACAATGCAGAATATCCGCTCCATGGCGCAGGATATGGTCCGCCAGTTCCCCTGCATCCGTCATGGATTTCTCATTGCCCAGTTCCACGAACAGGCCGTTCATCAGCGGCACAAAGATTTCAAACAGAGAAATATCAAAACAGATAGAGCCAATGGCCACAATTCCGTGACAGTTCCCGGTGATATCCCGGTTAAACGGATTGTTATCCGGGTGCACAATGTTTGCAATACCTCGGTGGGAAAGCATCACCCCTTTCGGGCGTCCCGTGGTGCCTGACGTATAAATCATATAGGCTAGGTCGTCCTGCCCGATTTCCGGTAAAAGCGCAGGCTCCGCTTCCTGGGATAAAAGCGTTTCGATTTCCATGTAATCATAATGTTCAGCAGTTTCTATGTCCCCGGATGAAATCAGACAGGCTGCCCCGCTGTTTTCCAGAATATAGGAAATCCTGTCCGCAGGATAAGCCGGGTCTACCGGAATAAAAGCCGCTCCTGCTTTGGATATGCCAAGGATTGCAGGAATCAGATGGTAATCCCGTTTTAACAGAAAGGCAATCCTGTCGCCGCTTGTTACCCCAAAGCGCCTGAGCCCGCAGGCAATCCGGCTGCTCATCTCATCAAGCTGCCTGAAGGTAAAGGCATATTCTCCCGCATACAGAGCAGGAGCATCCCGATGCTTCAAGACCGCGCGCCGGAACAGAGACGGAATCGTAAGGCCTTTTTCTATGGGAAAAGATTTACCTTTCATCGATGCGATCTTCCCATACTCCGCTTCTCCCACTGTCTCTATGTCAGAAAGCTTCTTTGCGGTCTGCCCGGCAGTATCCGCAAAGTCCGAAGGCTTCTTCCCAATTCCCGATATCCCCTGTGCCACCACCGCCAGAATGGCGTCACAAAAATATCCGACTTTTTCCTCCGTATAAACGTTTTTCCGATAATCCACCTGCAGGTCCAGACCATCCCTTTCATTGCGGAACAGGTTAAAGGTCAGATGATTTGACATCTCACCCGCCACACTGAACCGGACACTGTAGCGAAAATCCGCGCAGAAAGAAAATCGGTAAAAATTAAACACATATTCAGAAAGGGATTCCCCTATCAATGTCGTCAACTTAAGCCGAAAATCCGCTAACTATAAATTTACGCGTATGAAAAAACCATTTGTTATTCCGTGAT
>CAJTUC010000043.1 GCA_910579395.1 uncultured Lachnospiraceae bacterium
TATTGCAGAAATGTATTGCCTGTTTTATAGGGGCTATGTTATAGTATGCTAATAATGATAATGAGCAGGAGGTAGCTGTATGGCGGAAGAACATAAGAAGGGCTTAAATGCCGACCTTGTATGGAATGACCTGATGAACTGCTGCAGAAGCGAAGGTGTCTGCGGACAGTGTCAGAAGGAGAAGTGCACGATTGGTTATGCCAAACAATGTATCGGTAATTATAAGAAGGAACCGAAAAAGGAAGTTCCGGAAGGTACGGAAAATGTTCCGACGACAGATTTTAAAGTATTTGATGAGGTTGAACTGGAAACTGCGATTGCACATATTCTGAAAGAGTGCAAAGACTGTAAAGAAGACCATACGGAAGAATGCATCATTAATGTTGTCCGTAACTGCTATGAGGTCGGCCTTTTAGGCGATGTGCAGCCCTATGAAGGAAGTGCACTGCAATATTTGATGTATCTGCAGAGTAATTATCCGGAGAAGTCGTTACATATTGCAGAACTTTATAGACAGCAGCAATCATAAAATTTCTGCCCTGTATCGAAAGCTTTTCAAACGGTACAGGGCAGTTTAATTTCTGATCAGCCGTCTAACGCATCCGCTTCCCGGTTATTGTATTTGGCCAGTATCGTGTGAATCTTCTCTGTCGGTGTATAAATATTGGACATGGAAGCATCGTGGTTCATGAAGTTGATGATCGAAGCGATGAATTTGCTCATATCCGCTTCCTGATAATAGGGTTTTTCTTTTAATTCCGGCGGCTGATAGCATAGATTCGTTGTAATGATGCGGTCGAAATAGCATTGCTCGTAAGCTTTGTCAAAAGCTTCCAGCCCGTCCGTAAAAAGGCCAAAAGTACAACAGATGAAAACACGCTTCGCATTCATTTTTTTCAACTGTTTGGCGGTATCTATCATACTTCCGCCGGAAGATATCATATCGTCGATGATAATGACATCTTTGCCGTCAATATTATCCCCTAGAAATTCATGTGCAACGATTGGGTTTTTGCCGTTTACGATTGTGGAGTAATCACGGCGTTTGTAGAACATTCCCGTATCCACACCGAGCACGTTCGCAAAATATACGGCTCTGTCAAGAGCGCCTTCGTCCGGACTGATGACCGTCGTATGTTCTTTGTCGATTAATAAATCTTTGGTCGTTTGAAGCAGTGCGCGCATGAACTGATAATGCGGCGTATAATTATCAAAGCCTTTGATCGGAACGGAATTCTGGACTCTTGGGTCATGAGCATCGAAGGTAATAAAATTGGAAACGCCCATATTCATCAATTCTTTGATTGCGTAAGCGCAGTCCAGTGATTCCCGGCCGTTTCTTTTGTGCTGTCTGCCCTCATAGAGGAAGGGCATGATAACATTGACGCGGTGCGCCTTGCCGTTGATTGCGGCAATGATTCTTTTCAAGTCCTGATAATGATCGTCAGGCGACATATGATTCGTAAATCCATTCATGGAATAGGTCATGCTGTGGTTGCAGACATCCGTCAGAATAAAGATGTCTTTTCCTCTGACGGAAGTATTGAGAACCGCTTTCCCTTCGCCGCTGCCGAAACGCGGGCAGTCAACTTTAATAAGATAGTTATCTTCCATGTAGCCATAGAAAGCAGGGTCGTTTTTGAAGCTGTTGTCCAGATTCTGTCTGAATTCTACCAGATAGCTGTTGATTTTCTGAGCCAGCGGAAGAGCGGCTTCGGTTGACAGTATCATAATCGGAGCAACAGGCATTGCTGTCTTTAGTTGTTCTATATTTGGCATAATATTCTCCAATCTGTAAAAAATATCTCACTTTCTTTATATCATTATGCTAGTGACACGTCAAGGAAATTCTTGTAATATAGTGTGAGAAGTACTTCTAAGACTCACGCCAACGGGCGTTTCGCCAAGAACTTCTATGGTTCGCGCTGCGAACCTTCTTCACACGAAAGAACGCCTGAAATGCGACGTTCTTCCTAATGAATGGTCACAACTGATTTTAAAAATAATGAACAGGAATGGAGTATGACGATGAAGCGGACGGCACATATCATTAAGAATATTTTGGAAGATTCCATCGCTGGGGAAATGGGGATTGAAGCGGGCGATGCGCTTCTTGCGATAAACGGGCAGAACATTACGGATATTTTTGACTATCAGTATCTGATTCAGGATGAATATATTGAAGTGTTGATCCGCAAATCGGACGGTGAAGAATGGCTGTTGGAAATCGATAAAGACTATGAGGAAGATTTGGGCGTGGAATTTGAGAACGGTCTGATGGACGATTACCGTTCCTGCCGTAATAAATGTATTTTTTGTTTTATCGATCAGATGCCGAAAGGAATGCGGGAAACACTGTATTTCAAAGATGATGATTCAAGACTTTCTTTTTTACAGGGAAATTATGTGACGCTGACCAATATGTCCGATGAGGATATCGAAAGGGTCATCCGCTATCATCTATCGCCTATCAACATTTCTTTTCAGACGACAAACCCGGAACTTCGCTGTAAGATGCTCCATAACCGGTTCGCGGGGGAAGCGCTTGCGCAGGTGAAGAAGCTTTATGATGCGGGCATTGCCATGAACGGGCAGATTGTTCTCTGTAAAGGTGTCAATGACGGTGCCGAACTGGAACGGAGTATTTCCGACCTGACGGTTTATCTGCCGCATTTGGAGAGCGTTTCGGTAGTGCCGGTCGGCTTGTCCAGGTTTCGTGACGGCCTGTATCCGTTAGAGCCTTTTGAAAAAGAAGATGCGGTGCAGGTGCTGAACTGTATCCATAAATGGCAGGAAGAACTTTTTCCAAAGTACGGACTGCATTTCGTACATGCCTCCGATGAATGGTATATTCTGGCGGAACAGGAACTGCCGGAAGAGGAACGTTATGACGGCTACCTGCAGTTGGAAAACGGCGTCGGAATGCTGCGGCTTTTAATAAATGAATTTGAGGAGGCCATGGAAGAACTGCCGTCAGAAAGTGGATTTCCGGGAAAGAGTGAAGAATTGTCCCTCGTGACGGGAAAACTGGCCTATCCTTATATCAAACGGATGGCCGACCGTATGATGCAGCGTTTTGACGGACTTTCGATACACGTCTATGACATCAAGAACTTCTTTTTTGGAGAGCGGATTACCGTATCGGGACTATTAACAGGACAGGATATTATCGGGCAGCTGCGTGGCAAAAAACTCGGGGAACGCATCCTGCTGCCGCAGAACGTGCTGCGAAGCGGTGAGGATTATTTTTTGGATGATATTACAGTCGCAGAGATGGAAAAAGCTTTACAAGTGAAGGTAGATATTGTAAAATCAAGCGGACGCGAGTTTGTTAATGTGATATTGAGATTGAATGAGGAATAAAGTGTGAAGAGAAGTTCTAAGGCATCAAAGAACGCCGCCTAAAAAACTTCTATGATTTGCGTTGCAAGTCTTTTTCACACGGAAGAGTGCAGAAAGCATACATTCTTCCATTGATTGTTTGTGCCGCCGATGGCGGCATGGCTGGAAGGCCGTAAGAACTGAAGGGAGAAAGGTTATCGTGGGAAAGAGGAAATCCAGGCCGGTCGTGGCGGTAGTTGGCAGGCCCAATGTGGGGAAATCCACGCTGTTCAACGCATTGGCAGGAGACAATATATCGATTGTAAAAGATACGCCGGGTATTACGCGCGACAGGATTTATGCCGATATCACATGGCTTGACATGAGTTTTACCTTGATTGATACGGGCGGTATCGAACCGGAGAGTAAAGACATTATTTTGAGCCAGATGCGTGAGCAGGCGCAGATTGCGATTGACACTGCGGACGTCATTATTTTTATGGTGGATGTCAAACAGGGACTTGTGGATACGGATTCTAAAGTGGCCGATATGCTGCGCCGCAGCGGTAAGCCTATCGTGCTTGCCGTCAATAAAGTAGACAGTTACCAGAAATACATGATGGATGTATATGAGTTCTATAATCTCGGCATCGGGGAGCCGTTTGCCATTTCTTCCGCCAATAAGCAGGGTATCGGTGATCTGCTGGATGAAGTTTCTTCTCATTTCGATAAGGAGAAGGCGCAGGAAGAGGAAGAAGATGAGCGGACGCGGATTGCCATTGTCGGGAAGCCCAATGTGGGAAAATCTTCCATCATCAATAAGCTGATTGGGGAAAATCGGCTTATCGTATCCGATATCGCGGGTACGACGCGGGATGCGGTCGATACGGAAGTAACTTATCATGGAAAAGAATATGTCTTCATCGACACGGCCGGTCTGCGGCGGAAAAACAAAATCAAAGAAGAGCTGGAACGGTATATGATCATCCGGACTGTGACAGCGGTGGAACGGGCGGACATTGTCGTGCTCGTTATTGATGCGGCGGAAGGTGTAACGGAGCAGGATGCCAAGATAGCGGGGATTGCGCATGACAGAGGGAAGGCGACAATCATTGCGGTCAATAAATGGGATTTGATCGAGAAGGACAATAAGACTGTCAATCAGTTCACCCAGAAGATCAGGCAGATACTTTCCTTTATGCCTTATGCTGAGATTATCTTCATTTCCGCGGAGACGGGACAGAGGCTGACGAAACTCTATGAAACGATTGATATCGTGTATGAGAACCATGCGATGCGCGTTGCAACGGGCGTTTTAAATGAAATCCTGGCGGAAGCGGTGGCGATGCAGCAGCCGCCCTCGGATAAGGGAAAGAGGCTCAGGTTGTATTATATTACGCAGGCAGCGGTTAAACCGCCGACTTTCGTGATTTTTGTGAACGATAAGGAGCTGATGCATTTTTCTTATACAAGATATATAGAGAATCAGATTCGGGGGGCCTTTGGATTCAGAGGAACACCGCTTAAATTTATCATTAGGGAAAGAAAGGAAAATAAGTAAAGTGGAACGGATAATTTGTTTGACCATCGGATATGTGTTCGGCCTTTTTCAGACCGCCTATATCTATGGGAAACTGCATGGAATAGACATCAGAAATTATGGAAGCGGCAATGCCGGAACGACGAATACCCTGCGGGTACTCGGCACGAAAGCGGGACTGATCGTGCTTTTCGGTGATATTATGAAATGTATTCTCGTCGTTGTACTCACGGGATTTTTGTACGGCAGGAGTCATCCGGATACCATTTATCTGTTAAAGCTTTATGCGGCTGCAGGAGCGATCTTAGGGCATAACTTCCCTTTTTACCTTCATTTTAAGGGTGGAAAAGGCATTGCGGCTACGGCGGGGCTGATTCTTTCTTATCATCCATATTTTATCCCGATGGGCGTGCTCCTGTTCTTCGGTGCTTTTTTCCTGACGCATTATGTATCGCTGGGGTCTCTGCTCGTTTATGCGGGATTTATGATTGAAATCGTTGTGCTCGGGCAGATGGGGATTTTTGGGCTGAGTCAGGCACATTTGATTGAACTTTACATTATCGCGGCATTTCTTACAGTCATGGCGTATTATAAGCACAGAGAGAACATAGCCCGGCTGTTGAAGGGCGAAGAGAGAAAGACTTATCTGACCCATAAAAAAGATTCGTAGACTAAATAAATTGTGAAAGGCGGAAAAGGAAATGGCGGATATCAGTATTATCGGGGCAGGAAGCTGGGGAACGGCACTGGCATTATTACTTTACCGAAACGGACATCATGTGACGGTCTGGTCAATCGTGGAGCAGGAGATTGAAATGCTTCGAAATGAGCGTGAACATAAAGAGAAGCTTCCGGGCGTGAAACTGCCGGAAGATATGGTATTTACGACCAATCTGGAAGCAGCGGTCAAGGGAAAAGATGTGCTTGTGCTTGCAGTGCCGTCTCCGTATACGAGAAGCACTTCTCACAATATGGCTTCTTATGTGAAAGAAGGGCAGATTATCGTCAATGTGGCAAAGGGTATCGAAGAAACGACTTTATTTACCCTGTCGGAGATCATCGAAGATGAGATTCCGCAGGCGGAAGTGGCGGTTCTTTCCGGGCCTTCTCATGCGGAAGAGGTTGGCCGGGGCATTCCGACGACGATTGTTGTGGGAGCCAGAAAAAAGGATACGGCGGAATATCTGCAGAATATCTTCATGAATGAAGTTTTCCGCGTTTATATCAGTCCCGATGTGCTTGGCATCGAGCTTGGGGCGGCGTTAAAGAATGTTGTTGCGTTGGCGGCCGGCATCGCAGACGGCCTCGGTTACGGTGACAATACGAAGGCGGCGCTGATCACGAGAGGCATTGCGGAAATCGCAAGGCTCGGAACCGCTATGGGGGGGAAATGGGAGACTTTCTGTGGGTTGACAGGAATCGGCGATCTGATTGTCACTTGTGCTTCCATGCACTCCCGGAATAGACGTGCGGGCATTCTTATCGGACAGGGCCATACGATGGAAGAGGCGATGTCAGAAGTTAAGATGGTCGTAGAGGGCGTTTATTCGGCAAAAGCGGCGATGGGGCTCGCTAGGAAATATGGTGTACAGCTCCCAATCATCGAACAGGTCAATGAAGTGTTGTTTGAAGGGAAATCTGCGGCTGAGGCGGTCGGAAGCCTGATGCTGCGGGATAAGAAGATTGAGAATCCGTTGATTCCGTGGGAAGCATAAAAATACAATTTACTGGAATTTGTATATGATCAATTTTACGAGAAAATTTTGATAATTAAGTAGACTTTGTATCTAAATTGTGATATAGTTATGTCAATAACCATTTAACAGGCAACCGGAGTCATAATAAAGGCGGTGATAATATGACAGATAGTGAAAAACTTGATTTGTTACTTAGAAAGGTAACAGGACTTGACGAGAAAGTAACAGGACTTGACGAGAAGGTAACAGGGCTTGACGAGAAAGTAACAGAGCTTGACGAAAAGGTAACAGGGCTTGAAAAGGATATGATAGATGTAAAAGACGATTTAAGGCGTTTACATCATGACGATACTTTGATACTTGACGAAGTTGTAAGGGTACACGAAATACTTTTGAGCCATATGGAAGACACAACAAAACATACAGCATAATACCAAGCGTTATCTAACCATGGGGCATCTCTTTAGATGCCCTTTTGACATGTCTGATATTTAATAACTTGATATTTTTTCTGCTTAATCATACAAATTTTACCAAAAAAAATACAAAATTTACAAATACCTGAAAAAATACATTTGAATATTGTATAATTCAAGTATGCTCTTAGCTTATATTATTTGAAACGAATGAAAGATATAAATAAAATACGGTGGTGAGAGATATGAACGCCTTATTGGTGGACGATGATGTGCAATATTGTGAGTTTTTTTTGGAATGCCTGAAGGGTATTTGCTGTGAACTGGAAATGGAGGTAGTATGTGAAAGTTGTCAGGATGTCGGATGGGTTTTGAAAAACAGAACCGGCTATGATATCTATTTTCTGGATATTGAAATGGAAGGTATCAACGGCATAGAACTGGCGGTGGAAATCAGAAGAAGAAAAGCATCTTGTGAAATCTTTTTTGTCAGTTTCCATGAAAGTTATGTCTTTGATACATTTAGCATAGGTGTGGGCGGATTTATCAGAAAACAGACGCTAAAGCCCGATTTGCATAAAGCGCTGCAGTTTATCATGAGGCGAGAACTTAAAGAACGGTTTACTGTCCAAATTCAGATGACCAGTGGGGAGAGTTTGAAAGTGAAGCCGGTGGAACTTCTTTATTGTAAGAGCGAAGAGCACTATGTACAATTTTACTGGAAAGATGAAAGACGTGAAATGCATCGGGTTAAGCTGAGTGCAGTAGAGAAGGTCTTGAAAGAATATGATTTTCTGCGGGTACATGAGAGATATCTGGTCAATCGTGGATATATCCAGGAATTGCGGAGGAATAAGCTATATATGGCGAACGGTGAGGAAATTCCGATAAGCCGTTCTTTGAAGAAGAAAATACAAATGATATTGTTTGATTTGAAGGAACAGTAGAGGGATTTGCACTATGTTGGAAATTGCATCAAATCTGTTTGAGTCTGTTTTATTTGTCATTTTTTTGACACTCTTTTTGAAACCAAAGCGGGAGAAAAGGGTGTTCTTCTGTTGTGCGTTCGCGACGGCAGTTTTGCTATTTCTGAATATCACCTGTTCGGATTATTTCAGTTCTTTTAGTATTCTTACTGCTTTTTTTGATTTTCTGATAACGCTGGTGTTCTGGAAATGGTGTCTGGAAGGCTCTTTTCCACAGTTTTTTATGGGATTCGGATTGTATTGGTTTGGGATCTTTTCCAGTGCATATATTACAGTATATATATTTTCCCTGATTGAATCAGAGGCGGTTACGGCAATGTTTTCATTGGATAGCGCTTACAGGGCAGAAGGTATTTTATTAACCAGAATTTTGATAGCGCTATATATATCTATTATCTTATATAACAGGAAAAAATTCAGATATTATCATAATCAGGCTCTTTTTTCCTGTTATGTAATCATACCTGTAATTGTCATGGGTATTTTTGCAATACTAACTCGGATATTGATAGACTTATATTATATAGAACCGGAAATAGCTGGCCAAATTATTTATATAGCAATATGTATATGTGTTATGTTTATTATGGTTCTTATCTTATCGATTAATATATCGAGAAAACAGGAAAAAGAGCGGGAAGTACAGCGGCTGAATGATATGATAGAGGTGCAGAAGCAGTCGCTTGAAAATTATGTTTCCGGAGAAAGAGAGCGGCACAAACAAAGGCATGAATTGGAACATAGATTTTACTCGATACAATATTTGCTGGAGCAGAACCGGATTTCGGAGGGGATGGAAGTCTTTCGGGAAACAATCGACGGGTTATATAGAAATACAGGAAATATGACGATTTCCGGGAATATTATCGATACGGTCATCGCCAATAAAGAGAAAAAGTATGCTTCAAATCGCATCAGCCTCGAAAAGAAGATTGAAGTCGGCAGCGAAGAAAAGCTGGATTTGGTAGATTTGTGTATTTTAATCGGAAATCTGGTCGAAAATGCCATGGAAGCGGCTGATAAGAGCGAAGCAAGACAAGTCAGGATTGAAATAAAAGAACGGTTTAACAGTCTGTGTATTTTTGTCGGCAATACCTATTCCGAGGCAGACAGCGATGTGAAGAATCTGCGTTCGAAGAAAAAGGAGATTTGGAAGCATGGATTCGGAATACAGAGCGTTAAAGAAATCGTTAACAGATACCAGGGAGAGTTTGAAACCTGTTATAAAGGAGAATGGTTCTATGCGAAAGTGATCATACATTACCAAATTTGACAAAAAAGCCTTAAAAATTACAGAATTTGACAAAGTAGTTTATTTTGTCGGCAAGAGAATATATAGTGAATACAGGTGGATATTTGACATGAGTATGAAACTATCATATTTGATTGCTGACTTTTTTATTGCGCAAAACTGGATTAAGGAAGAAGAAAAGATAATTTATGTAGTGGGAATGGATGTTCTTCTTTCCACTTCATGGCAGATTGCTCTTGTCCTGTTTCTCGGAATCTGGAGGGACAGATTTGTGGAAGCGGTCGTTTATCTTTTGTTTATCTTGTCTGTCCGTCAGTACAGCGGCGGATATCATGCATCGACCAGAACGAGATGCTATACGCTCTTTACGGTATGTTATCTTATAGCGGATGCAGCCGCTTCTTTTATCGGGCGGAATGCAGGTAGAGAGGTATTAGTGTTGTATAGCCTGTGCAGTCTGATTTTTGCCAACATTGTCTTTTATCTTTTTGTACCAGTAAAAAATGACAGGAAAAAATATCGTGCAGAAAGCATGAGGGATGCGAGAAAGAAAGCTTTTGCGGCAGTCAATTTATGGTATTGTCTGGCGGCGGGGACAGCATTTGCGCAGCCTGCTATAACGGCACAGATATTCACCGCGGGCAATATCGTAACTCTACTTATCTTATTATGCAGACCATGGAGGAAAAAACATGAATGACTTATTTGCAATGATTCTGAGAGCTGTCTATTATGTGGGGACATCCACGACAAGCGTAATATCAAGAGCGGGTTTTTATGAGCCGGAAGAAGACATTATCCTGTCTGAAATGTTGGAAAGTCATGAGGAATAAGAACGATCTTCGAAGAAAACTGAATATTGTAAAGTATATAAGCTTTATCATCATATGCTTTTGGATGTTTCTGCTCCCGCTTGCGGCGGAAGCGGAAGAGGCAGTGAAAGAAGAAACGATGCAGCTCGTTATTCTGCTGGATGGCAGTCAGTCGATGCGAAAGGTGGACGGGCAGTATCTGATAAAAGACTTTATTCTGGAGATTGTCGCTATTACGCCGGAAAACTGCAGAATCGGAGCGGCAGTATATCAGGATGAATTGTGTTTCCTGCTTCCGCCGGGCAGTGACTACGATGAAATCGAAAAAAATCTGAAAAAAATCGAATATACCGGTTATGGCAATGCAGGGGAAGGATTGGAGCAGGCGCTCGCATTACTGCAGGAAGGAAATGGTGAGCGGAAGATTCTGCTGATTTCTGATGGCGAGATCATGATGAGAACGGAAGCGCAGACGACGGAATCCGTGGAAGCCTTTGCACAGGCCACAGAAAAGGCAAAAGAAGAAAATATCACCATCGATATCGTAGCATTGGGGAAAAGCATAGAAGAGGGCAACACGGTATATGCTGCTGCAGGCAGTACGGGCGGGCAGATATATGAGTTCTCGGACAGCAGCGTCAAAAGAGCCACGTCGGAAGCATGAATGGGACGGATGGAGAATTATCAGTGAAACTTCCTGATGAAAAATTGGAGCAGGCGGTAATCTATCTACTGGGGGAACAGGATAATGAGAACCTGACAATCAACTGCAAAGCTGCCGAAATCAGCCTGCAAAAGGGCGAAAAATATACCGTTATCAAAATGGAAAAGCCGGAGCCGGGGGAAGTCGGAATACAGATGGTCTCAACAAAGCCGATGGACATTAATGCGTATCTGACAGTGGAATACGAGCTGGTTTTATCGGCGTTGGCATTGGAACCGGGCGGGATATTTAAAAGTTTTTCCGGCGATATCGTTCGTATTCCGGAGATAGCTCCGGAACAGCCGGATTGGTTTTTCTGGGGTGTGATGATCGTCTTTGTACTGGCGATTGCGGGGCTCTTTCTTGTGTACATCCGGAGTAAGGGGCGGAGACCCGTGGGAAAAAAGATGATAGACGAGAGGCGAATGCTTCCGAAAGAAAATGGTATGCGGGGAAACGATTTCTGTGGAAAACTCGTTGTCTATGTGATTCATGACCGGGAAGAAATCGATTATCCACCGGAGAGCATTAATTTGTTCGCGAGATGCAACAGAGAAGTCATAACGCTTGAGTGGATATTGGAGATCTGCAATCTTCCGCTGCAGCTCAAAGGGGCGGAGAAGATCATGATCAGGCCGGGAGATGACAGGAGCATTGTTGTGAAGAACAATGGACGGGCGGCAGCGATGAAAGGAAGGGAACTTCTGATAAAGGGGCACGCTTACCATTTGTATTATCAGGAGAAGATAACTTTTGTTTTTGATGAAGAGGACACGGAAATAGAAGTTCATTATAAGGCTTTGAAGCCAAATGAAAGATAAAGGAGGCAGGAAATGAGTATAATCAAACAAACGAACAGGACATTGTTGTTCGAAGAAGTGAATCCGGAGAAACCGGATTTGCTGACATTGGTGGGAGACGTAAGAGGTATTGACAGTCTGAGTGATGAAAAGATCAAAGAGATGAACGAAGCGCTTCTGGTAAGGAGTTTTGATGAGTTCATTGATAAATTTGATCCGGTCGTATATTCCTTCTTCAATGCCAATAACCAGAAGATCATGTATGTATTGCAGAAGCCGGAGACGATTCCGGAGGATATGCTGACGCCCATCCATTTGAACAGGCAGAACGATTTCCTGAAGATGCTGATGTCACTGGTGGAGGCAAAGCGTTCTCAGAGCATCATAAATGTCGATTTTCAGTTTGATAAACTGACCGATATGATTTCGCCGAAAAAGGTCATGGAAGATATCAAACAGAACCGGAAAGAACTGCAGTATACCTATAAGACTTATGCGGAGCTGGAAGACGGAGACCCGCACAAGCTGGACCTGGCCGATAAGCTGAATGTCATGTTCGAGGAAGCCAGTGTTAATTACAATAATGTTCTTGCAATGCTCCCGCTTGCCATTGAAGACATCAAAACAAGACTTCTGCTTGGAGAAGCGGAAGAGAAAAAAGATAATACGCCTCTCGCCCTTGGCGTCCTGAGCATGGATGAAAAAGGGGAATTGAAGGTATTGGAAGCGCCGAAGCAGGAAACGGCAGAGCTTATGGTGGTAGACGATAATATCAATACCGGACTCATTGCGGCGCTGGAAGAGGATTATGAAGCATTAAATGAGGAAAGCAGCGATTATGTCAAAGCATTGGTCACAAGAACCTACTGCCCGCTGGCATCCACGATGGTAAGCAACATAGATGTCAAGCAGGAAGTCAATAATTATAATTCTTATCTGGAATTTTATAAGACAGCAAAAGACGACTTTATCAAAGTCGTGAAACCGCTGATCGAGAAGATTTTAGGCGTATGGGCGTTCTTTGAACAATATCCTGCGAACTTAAAAGGAATGCGCCCTGCCATGCTGATCACCAATGTGTCCAATGATATGCTGGTCAAGAGCAGTAACCTGCCAAGACTGATCGCATTCTTAAATACGGTCAATGCAAAGAACGATTTTGACAATACGGTGTGGTATGGCATCGTGCCATCCATTTCCTTAGACCAGAATTCGAACATCAAACTGACCAGACAGCGTTTTCAGGGAAATGAAACGACGGAAAAAACAGGCGTAAACAGCGTGGAAGCGCTGGTCAGGCTGCTTGATGTGCTGAAAGACTATTCTGTCCAGTGCTTCTTCAGCTATGAGACAGGGGATAAGACTACCTTCAATCATATGGCCACCGAGGGCATAGAGAAATTTGAAGAACGATGCAGTTCCCTGACGGGTAAAGCTTACAGCGAATTTGCGATTCCCTGTATTCCCAATTTTACCATCATACCGAAAGAAAAATCCGGCGTCATTTTGGACAAGCGTATGCTGGTAAATGAAAACGACATGGCGGAGCTGTCCAAGGAAAAAGAAGATATTATGAAACTCTGGATAGACGGCGTTTATGTAGGCGCCGCGTACATAGCGGCCGGCCTGGTGGCGGCTTACCAGTGCCCCGATTACCTGAAAGAAAAGTTTAAGAAAAATGTTGATGAGGAACTTCCGGGTGTCAGATTCGATATCGAGGCGGGCGATCATCCGCTGCGCGTCCATACGGTGATGGCAAAAGAAATCACCGGATTCACGAACTCGATCAAGAACGAGATCAACAGACGCAGCTTCGGCTTTGTCTTTTCTTCCGAGAATGCGATGCTGGGCACGGAAAACGTACACAACATCATGGTCTATAAAGCAAGGAACCTGATGAGCGACGGCAAGACTTATGAACCGATTTACAAAACACAGGTCACGACCTATATCGAAAGGATTCTGCGCCATGCCACGAGTGATTATAAACAGGAAAATATCGTACAGTTCTTTTCCAACAATCCGGCCAGCCAGAAGAGCGTCTGGCTTGAAAAGAAAGGATGCGTCAACGCGGTATTGGGCGCGGGAGATGATGTAGAATATGAGATTGACGAAGCCAACGGATACTGTACATTGAATATCACGTTCAATGGAAATGTAAAGAATCTGGAAGTGGAGATCAATCGATTCAATTCTAATAACAGAGCCATTTAATGTGGAAACTTATCAAGAAAAGGAATCTCGGAATCTTGGTCTTATAACTTGATTTATCGGTTTTGCAATTATAAAAAGTTGGGTTTTGAGAACTGCGTAAAATATGGTTTAGCGATTCCGAGAGTTTTTTTCTAAAATGTAAAAAAGGTAAGGATAACAATATCATGGATGAAATGTTGCAGAAGAAAGAAAATGGTTTTTTTCTATTTGATAATAAGGTAAAAGTATGGTTCCCTGATAATTTTTATGAGGATTCAGAACTCATAGAAAAAAGATATCCATTCAAAAAAAAACCATCCATAATAAAAGTCGATAGTACAGGAAAGATATTTATAACATTTGATTTATATTCAAAACCGTTAAGTGCTATGCAGATTGCAGGTGTCGCAGTTGGTATGAGAAATATCATATTACAGGTATATTCATATAACAATAAGATAAAATTAAGGCGTTTTAAAACTATTCAGGGTTTACAGGGAGTAAGTTTTTCATTTTACATAATAAACAAATGCAGCAGACAGTTCGTTGAATTTTTTGTTCTTTCCATACATGGTCATTTATTTTTGGGGACAGTAACTTGTCCAGAAGAAAATAGATATGAATGGAAGTCTGCTTTTTTGAAGGTGAAGAGGACAGTGCAAGAAATGGAATAAAAGTTTAGATGCGTAAGATCAGAAAAAGGTGGTGTTTATATGAAAATGGATGGTGATTATCCGGATGAGATGATTTTGGCAACCATCAAAAAATATGAAATAGAGCTTGAGCATGAAAAGCCTTTGGAGTATCAGATTAGGATACAAAATAAAACAGTAAATTTATCTGACAGAAGGATTTATAAGGATATAAGTATACGTCTTCCAAAGTACTTTTATGTTAAAACTGGGGATGAAACAACTTCTGGATACTTGATTAAACATCATCCAGAAATAATTTTTATTAGTGGGTGCGGAACTGTAAATTTTACATTTGACAGAATTGAAAGAGAGGATAGCCAGCAAATCAGAAAAGAAATTATTGATTTGATGAGGCAGAGATACCCACAAAATATGATTTACGATTTAGGAAAAGGAAAATTAAAGGAACAAGAGCAGGAATTTTACTGGTTTGATTATAAGAGTTTTGCAATTGATAGTGATATATATAATTTATTGTTTATATTTCCATATTATGATAAGACGGTAATTGGAACATTTAAATGTGCTTTTCGTAATTATGCAGATTGGAAACATTATGTATTGAAAATGATTGCAACAATAGAATATAAAGCGAAGGGAGACTCATATTAATGAAAGATTATAGACGGCTGATTACAGAACCATTTGAGTTTTTAAGTATTGAATCATTTCAAATGAAACAGAAGTTGAATGAGCACGTTTCATTATCTTTTAGTGGATTGATAGCAGATAGTAATTTGGAACAATATCTGGAACTGTTGCAGAATGATGTCTGGTTCAAAATTGAGGTAGAAGAAAGAAATCAGGAGAGACAAATTCTATTTCATGGAATAATAACTTCTTATACAATTAGCTTTACTGGTCATGACACAGTATTGACAGTTTATGGTATGAGTGGAACTTATTTGTTAGATTTAAAGCAACACTTGCGTACATTTCAAGATGGTACAAAGAAATATTCTGACATCTTAAATCTTTTATGCAAAGAAAATGGAAATACTTCATTTATTATGGGAAGGCAGGGAGATGGAGAAATTGGTAATTTATTAATCCAATATTGCGAAACGGATTGGCAATTTATGAAGAGATTAGCCAGTCATATAGGTGCTTATCTTATACCGGTATGTCATTTGCGGGGAAGTTATTTTTATTATGGTATGCCAGATTTGGAAGCGCACAGTCTGAACAATCAAAGGAATTATACAGTTATTAATCATTTAGATGATTATATGCAAAAAACGGGGGAAAAAAATAGCATAAGCAAAGCCGATACAGTGTCATATATAATTGAAGACAGAGAAATATACAAAATAGGGCAGCATATACAGTTTCTAAACAAAGATTTATGTATTTATAAAATTGATACAGTATATAGAGGCGGGGAGTGTGTACATACTTACCATTTAAGGACATGGAACGGGCTTGTTGTTATGCGGAGTTATCATGAAAATATTGCGGGTGTTTCTTTAAAAGCAGAAGTGAGGGCTGTGAAGCAGGATGTAGTGCAGGTTAAAGTTTTTGAAGATGAAAATAAATATTCAGAGAATGTCAGGTGGTTACCCTTTTCTACGGTATATTCATCATTAGATGGGACAGGATGGTATTGTATGCCAGAAATTGGTGATGAAGTATGGCTTCATATTCCATCAATAGAGGAAAATGACTCTTACATTATAAGCGCTGTACATAAGGAACAGGAACATTCCAGACAAAATCCAGACCATAAATCAATAAAGAATAAATATGGTAAAGAAATTTTAATTACACCTGAATCATTGATTTTAACAAATAATGCAGGTCTTAGAATTGAACTGTTGGATCAGGAAGGAATAATCATTGAAAGTGCCAAGTCAGTACAGATTAATGCTGATGGGGATATTACCATATCCAGCCAAAGTTCTTCTGTGACAATAGCTGCGTTAGAGCAAGTGATAATACAACAGAACGGTACAAGTCTGATTATGGATAAAGATATTTCCTTTACTGGGGGAAATTTCCGAATGCAATAAGAAAGAGGAAAATTTATGGTAAGAGTAGAAGAAATTATAAATAAATATGGAAATCTGTCAGCAGAAATCTTTCAAAAAAGCAAGGAATTGTTATTAAAAGAATATCAAGGAAATAGAGAAGAAATCTTAGAGAATCTTAAAGATGTTTTTCGGTATCTTTGCATGAAAGCATATGAAATGCAGGAATATGGACAGAAAGAGGTTGTTAGTATTATTAGTTTTTTTTATCTTAATAGCAGTCTGTTAACAGGCAGTCATAAATATTTAATTAGTTTATATGATAAAACTTTCTATTTAGATCAAAGTGAAGTGAGTATTACATATTGTCCTGAGTTTATAATTCCTTATTTTCTATCAGACATTCAGTTATTAGAAAATGATATACGAAAACACTATATACGCATTAAGAGTTATGAAATGGAGCGAATTAAGTTTCTTCATATTCAGCATTATTATGAATTAATGAAAGAGATATTTTGTAGTGTATTAGATGAAATTAAAAATCTCCCAGAATACAATATTATGAAAAAAAGTACAAATCCATTATTTCTGTATGGAGGATATAGAGACTATGCAATAAATTTGGAGGAGTTTTATGCAGCACTTTCTAATAGAAGTTGAAACGAAAGATCCGTTACCAGAGATTATTAACTGGTATGATAAAATAAAGCCTCAGTATGTAAATGAAATGAATGCCCACAAGATAAAAGAATGGTTGTTGCTGGATGTAAATATGAACCAGGATACCATATTTCCGGATATTTTTTGTGATCCTTTTTTCCTATTATCTAAGGACATTGCAAAATTGGTCAATAAATATGAACCTGGAATAAGAATGGTAGGAGTCAATATTTTTTCTAAAAAATATAGAATTTTTTTACCATATTTTTTACCTATATTGCCTATCATCAACTGTCTTTCTAATCAAAGTGAATTTATTCATGAGGATATTGATATTAGCAGGGGGGTTATAATTGAAAGGGAAACGACTGGCAGAGGTATATTTCAATTGGCAGGGATTGAAACACAAAGAGTTGTTATACGTTTAGATTTGCTTGAAAGTATTTTGCGAAGAGAACCAATATCTATCCGAGTCCAAGAGATAGAAGTGGTATAGCTGAAAAAGGAGATATATTATATGGGTCATTTAGTCAGATGTCAGAATAATCATCTTTTTTCCACCCGGCGGTATGGAGATGAATGTCCTTTTTGCAACATAAAAATTACAAGTCAAGAACAGGATGATATAGAAAAAAGAACAAATGAAGATGGAAGTATAAGGATGCTTGATTTAGATGAAAAGGTTTGTGGATGGCTTGTATGTATAGAAGGGATTCAGTCTGGAAGGTCATATGAGATATTAAATGGAAGAAATCTTATTGGACGAGGATTTGATATGGATATCCAGATTTTGGGAGATGAACAAATAGATATCAGAGGTCATGCAATTATTTTTTATGACAAAAAAACAAAGAGAAGTAAGTTATTTTCAGGTTTAGGGAATAGCTTGGTTTATCATATGGGGGAGGTAGTTTATGAGCCGAAAGATTTATCTGCCTATGATGAGATAGAAATGGGAAATAGTAAGTTTTTATTTATCCCATTTATAGGAAAGAAATTCAGTTGGAAGGAGTAAGTGAAATGACAAAGAATGCTACCTATATTGATTATGGAAGAATTCGGGTTATATGCAATATACCAATAAATAATTTGATAAATTTTGATTTTTCAATACAACCCAATATCCACGCAGAAGCAAAGTTGAAGGTATTATTGGATACAGAAGAAGAAGCACATATTATCGTAGAGCGTATGCAAGGAGAAGAGATAAAAGTTGTGGAAATATCTAAAGATGGTAATGAAAAAATTCCCCCTCTTTTTGCTGGTATTATAATTTACTGTGAAATTAGACATCAGGGGCAAAGTAGAGAAGCTGATTTGTATGCAGTTTCTGGAACCATTTATTTGGATATGATAAAAAAATCTCGCTCCTATCAGAATGTTGAAATGTCATATAAGGAAATGATAGATAATGTTTTAAAAGACACGCCGGATTCTGTTCTTATGTATTTTGCAGAGAAGAAAATGTTGGAAAAACCGGTAATTCAATATCAAGAGACAGATTTTTCTTTTGCCATCAGAATGGCCAGTCATCAAAATACCTGCATTTATCCAGATATTATAGATTTCAGGCCAAGATTAATTTATGGTCTACCTAAAGGAAAGGATAAAGGAGAAATCTCGGTCATTAGTTACAGGATGGGAATGGACTCCTGTTATAGCAAAGGAACAGATAAAAAAGAAGTTTTATTATTCTATGAAATTACTTGTAAAGACAATTATTATATTGGAGAAACAGTATGGCTGCATAAAAAAAGACTTAGAGTTTGCTCTAAAAAGGGGATTTTGCAAAAAGGATTAATTTATTTCAGCTATATTCTGGCAACGGATTCTTGGACATGGCGCGAGAGAATGTATAATCCGCTTTTCCCAGGAATTTCCTTAAAGGCGACAGTGCTTCAATGTCATCAGGAATATGTGAGGCTTCATCTTGATATAGATTCAATTCAGGATGTGAAAAAAGCATATCCCTTTTTATGGAAACCCGAGACTGGAAATTTGCTGTATTGTATGCCGGAAGTTGGGACAAAGGTATATTTGAATATTGTAGATCGTGAGGAAGGAAATGCATATGCAGTTGGCTGTATTCGTTTAAATGGTGCAGTATGTTTGGAAACACAGAATCCCAATAATCGTTTGCTGGCGAATGAGTCCGGTAAAAATGTAAAACTGTATCCGGAGTTTCTGGAGTTTCAAGGAAGAGAGAACAATGATTTAGACTCAACGTTGAGTCTTAGAGATAGTAATGGAGTGTCATTTCAGACGAATCAGTCATTTACCGTAAAGGCAGAAAACGGAGTGCAGTTCAAAGGAAAAAAAGTGAAACTGGCATCCCCAATGGAATTTACGGTTATAAAAAAAGATTTATTGTCTCCAACAGTAATGAATCTTAACCATACGATTGATATTTTGGGAGGGAAAGGAAAAATAACCAGTGGTGTTGGGAAAGAATTAATGCCTTTGATTCAAGGTAAGCGGGTAGAAAAATACGATATATCAGATATAGCGGAGAATATTTTGTCTGCCATACCCCGAGAAGCGGAAGAAGATGAATTGTCTGTCATATTGGCAGCCAGTTTCGTGAGTACGCTGTATTCAAGAAAGTGAGGAAAAATGAGTGTAAAGACTGGAGCAGTAGGGAGTAATCCCAAAATAGATAAACTGATAAATGTAAGTGCCAATAGTTTAAGAGGTTTTGCAGCTACATCTATGGTAAGTGACCTATTGGCAGGTTATGTTGATATTTCTGCTACAAATATGGCAGAGACAAATAATCTAAATCATGATGAAGCATATGCGGTGGCTGAGGACAGTAGAAAAGAGGTCCGTGAAAACAGAGATAAAATGATAATATCACCCAAACTGCCAGATGAGGGAATCTATGTAAAAGATTTTGATGACGGAAATATCGTACAGCAATACAAAAAGGCAGCAGATGAACGACAACTCCAAATGCAAGCTGCGGCTACACTTGCTTTTGCGGAAGATTATGCTCTTAGGCGGAACGGGATACAAGAAGGAGAAAGAGAAAATTTTTTTTCTGGTTATTTGAGCATGGAGAGTGAGTATTTAGTAGCGAGAGCATTGCTTACCTGTTCACAAGCAACGAATGAAACGATACATATACCTGACCCAGATGCAGTGGTGGAAACGCTATATGTTTATGAAGGAAGCGAAGGAAAAACAGAGAATCCGCTTTTGAATGTTGCGAATTTGGCTAACGACGGAAGTGCACGGTATGCGACGGTAAGCGATACGAAAAGAGGAATAAATATTATACCTTTCCGAAATTGCCGTTTAACAAATATTGGAAAAGACGGGGATATTGTATTGCAAAATTCGAAAAAGTGTCAAAAATATGGAACCTGCTATGCTTTGATGGACTTATGCGACGAGTGGGTAAATGTGCAACCGGGAGCAGAATATGGAACGGCAGACGATGCGAAGAAGAATTGTATTAATATGTTGTCACATTTAGGTTGTTACCAGGGAGGAATGATTTTTCCTTTGGATACCGGGCAAGGGGAATTAGAAGACGAAATAGAATCAGAAAGCGTCAGTAAAGAAGATATTATTAGTGAGAATAGATATTTAACAGAGGAAGAGATGCAGACAAATGCAAGATATATCTACGATTATTTGTCTGATGCTGGATGGTCACACAATGCCATATGTGGAGTGTTTGGAAATATGCAGTATGAAAGTAATTTTAGTCCGGGTACATGGCTGCGGCATAAAGAAAATAGTGCTGCGTTTGGCATATCTCAATGGAATCCTGCAGATAAATATTTTGAGTGGGCGGAGAAAGCAGGACTGGATCCATATGATATTGATGTTCAGTTAAGCAGAATTTTATTAGAAGTTGAGCATGATCAAATTAAGCATTGGCAGGGGTGGCGGCATGAAGCAAATATGTCTTTTGAGGATTATACGCATTCAAATGAGCCAGTTGAATACCTTGCTGAGATTTATTTGAGATGTTATGAGCGCCCAGGAGATCCTGATTCAGAGGTTTTAAATCGTGCAAAGGCTGCAAGATACTGGTCGGATTATTTTTTAAAGTAATTATGTATGAAATGTAAACAGAAAACAGGATATATTCGAAAGGAAGTGAAATGAGGTGTGTCCATATAAATATTTTTGTGTACTCATGGCTATTATGGTTATTGTCACTGGATGTACAAATTTTGGGGCAGATATGAAGGCGGAGAAAATGAAAATTTGTAAAGAAACTTTTCTGACAGACAATAAGGTATCAGAAAAGGCTTTCCTGACAGTTGGCCAGATATTGGAAGAGACTTATATCATAGAAGTGGTAATGTACCATTATGGAAACATTTATGTAGAGTATCCGAAAATACATTGCTTAAAAGATAAGGAGAGAGAAAAAAAGATAAACAGCCTAATTGAGAATCATATCTTCTTGGAGATAGTTAAAGAGGATGACCAAGGCCGCTTGAATGAACTTAATATGGAATTAGAGTGTCGGATAACTTTGCAGTCACGGGAATTGCTTAGTTTTTGTTATGTAGGAACGGTAAGGATTGACGATTATTCTAAACCATTTGACGAATTTTATTCCATGACAGTTGATATAAAGAATGTAAAAGAATTAAAGTTATCGGATTTTGTAGAGATAGATGAAAATTTAGTCGAGAGAATAAAAAAATCGACGGATATTAGCAATCAAGGATTAGAAGAAAATGAGGATAATGAAGTTTTGAGAGAATCTTTACTGTATCAAGTAAAAAACATAGATACGGATTTTTTTATTAAGACACGGAAGGAAGGACTATAC
This sequence comes from uncultured Lachnospiraceae bacterium, assembly GCA_910579395.1. Lineage (GTDB taxonomy): Bacteria > Bacillota > Clostridia > Lachnospirales > Lachnospiraceae > UBA3282. The sequence continues at coordinate 21,844 of CAJTUC010000043.1, forward strand.
GGATTTGTATTAGAGCCGGAAGCCCTTGTGGTTGAGGAAAGGGTCTATTATGCCGCTGGTAGGTATGTGTTAATCAGACTGCCAGGGCGGATTATCGATAATCATTTCATTTTTGATAAGTCTTAGATGGACGAACACAGGTGGTGTGGCATTCTGTCTATATAAGGTTATGTTGAAAATTAGGATGTAATATGGGTGGATCCATATACATATAACCAAAAGAAAAATTAATAGGTAATTGTTAAATGATTTTATTCTTTGATGTGGATAAATTTCTGTTATATAAGGAGAGAAAACAGGTCATTCTTCAGAATTATTTCTGAATTGACAGACAATATCAGGTTTCAGGCATATTTTAATAAGCCTAAACAAGAAGTATGAAAACTAAATATTTTTTCAGGCAATTAGAGGCTTTAGACTTCTGATGTATTGTGGACAACTCATGCGGTGGGCAACGATCACGGTGAGCTGGCTGGCAATCCCTGCGAGGAACACATCCGCTTTTGTGGTGGCATGGTCACGGCTCCTGCGTCCGGCGGTACACATATTTATTTTGAAGTGGTTGATGGAACGTTCTACGATGGTCCTGACCTTATAGAGAGACCGCCACTCGTCAGAATCACGCTGGAAACCGGGGAACATACGGAATTCTATGTTGTCGTAAGTATAAGTGGTGCGTCCTCTTTTGGCAGTGCTGCATGGTTCTTTACAATCACACACCCATTGGCCTTTTGCCATGTGTACTTTTGGGCATATTCATTTGTCCCGGTCAGAGCGTCCTTTTTCGTGGCAGTGCCCGGCGTATTTCATGGCAAGGCTGCTGTCCTTTAACCGTAAACGTTATAGCCGACTTTTTCAAGAGAACTCTCATTTCTTGGATTATAAGGGATCAGGGCTTTGGAAAAGTGAAATTCATCTTTAAGAAAGCGGTAAGCTTCAATTGTATCAAAAGAGGAATCGCCCAAAAAGGTATCGGGATGAAAATGAGGGTGCATTGCAAAGTAATCTGAGAGTACCGGTTTTAAGGAAGAAGAATCACCAATGGACTTATCTTCGTCAGGGGAATCAGATTTCTTTTCCACAGGCATTTCCGGGTGGGCAGATTTAAAGTCATCATCGAGAAAGGCAATGTGTCGGACGATGCCAAGACCGTTGGTGAGAATGGCAAACTTGTCGGCATAGCAGAAATGACCGTTGATGTACTGCTGTTTGGCATCGGGACAGGAAGCGGCCTGTGAGGGAATTAAGAGTTTAAGGATTATTTTCGGAGACATAAAGCTCGATACCGGAGGTATCGAAAGTAAGGATTTTAGCAAGGGAGCTGTCGATAGCCTGGCAGATGGGTTCAGTGAAGTCAACCATGCGCTGGAACATCAATTGGATATAAGGAAGAAAGTTCTGTTTAAACCGTGTGAAGAGCGGAGCGTCTGGCACCTTGGAGAAACCGCAGAAATCCCTTAATTCCCTGCACGGGGAAAGAAAAAGGATGAGCAGGGAATCGGCAGGGATGGAAAATATCTTCTGAAGGATAAGCACCGAGAGGAAACCAGTAAGAGGGTAGATACGTTTGCGGCCAGAGGACTGATAGAAAGCGTTATAAAAGACAGAAGGGATAAAATCAGAGATATTGAAATGATCCTCAAGGAGCTGGAAAAAGGAAGGGGTATCATCGATGAAGATATCCTGACAGCTGGAAAAGGATTAATTTAAAGAGATTTGGTGGTAGTTAGTAGTAGTCATAAATTTTCTCTTCCGTTTGTGTTGAGATGATAGTTTGATACCTCCATTTTGCCATGAACGGAGAGAAAATTTATATAAAATGAGTAAGAAAACCCAGTAAAATCAATGGGTTTGGCAATTTAACAATTGCCTAGAAAAATTAAGAAAAGGAGGAAGAAAAATGGGTTTCAGATTGAATGTAACAGGGGGAGCAGACCAGATCGCGCTGGATGAGAAGAGCATCAAAAATGTTGTCTTCGGCTCCGAATCAGCAGTTGATTCCAATGCAAGGGCAACCGATTTCGGGGTTTCCATGAAAATCTGGGGGAAAATGCTCTACAAACTTGGAGGAGACGGAAATGACGGCACACTGGGACTTTCCAAGTGGTCGGTAGTACCGTCGGAAAGAGCGGACTGCTATCGCGATGCGGTAGTAGAAGTGATCTCGGCCGGACAGGTAGTCCGCAAGTATGAGGTGCCGAATGCCTTCGTTATGGAATATTCGGAAGAAATGGACGACGAGACCGGTGTCGGAACCTTTTATCTGCACATTAAGCAGAAGAAAGATGAGAACGACAGGGTAAAGATCGAAGGCGGATACGCCGGTGAATAGGAGGGAGAAAGAAAATGGCATTTGTCGTAAAAGTTGAAGGCGCAGAAGCGTTTGAAATCGCTAAAGAATGTGTAAAAAGTGTAAAGATGACCACCGATATCCCGCAGGATTCCAATGCAAGGACCAAGGATGTAGGAGCAACTATGGTCATTACCGGCAAAATTCTGACGGCAGTCGGCGGCGACCCGTTCGACAGCACCAGAAAGATGGCTCTGTGGTCGGTAGTGCCTGCGGAAAAGGCAGACTGCTATAGAAAAGTCACCGTTGAATATGTGGCAGCGGGCATTATGGAAAGAAAATACTGCTTCCCGAATGCGTTTGTTGTGGACTACAAGGAAGACTACGGCGATGAGGCAGGAACAGGAACCTTCACCCTGATCATCAAACAGAAGAAAGACAAGATTGGTACCGTATCGGTAGAAGGCGGTTATTCCGCATAAGCAGGCCATTCTTTTATTAAGAAAGAGCGTATGCAACTTTGCGTTGAATACGCTCTTTCAAAAAATAGAAATGGTGTGGAAAGTTGTCAGGTAAACGGAGAAAAAAATGGACTACTATAACATATTAGGCGTATCGGAGCAGGCGGAAGAAGAACAGATCAAGCAGGCATACCGCAGGCTTGCCAAGAAATATCATCCGGATTTGAATCCGAACGATTCGGAAGCGGAAGAAAAGTTTAAAAATGTGGTAGAAGCATACGAAACATTAGGAGATGCCGACAAGAGAAAAGAATATGACTTAAAGAAAACAAAGACCGGAGATGGCAGAAAACGTGAAAGCACGGCTTCAGCGAAGTCTCCGGATAAAAATATGGCTGATTTTACGAAAGATATGAAGAGATATTTCGGCTTTTCGTTTGCTGGCGGGCAGGCGGAGAAACAGAAAACAGGAGCGGACGGTAAGAAGAGGAATCCGCTGGATGTGACGGAGATGTTTGAGGCGTTTATGAAGGTGAAATAGAGTGGTAGCTATTTTGATATAGTGGATTAGCAATCATTATGATGCAAAAATGATACAAAGGCGTTTTATGATGGGAATAGTGCAGATTTTGATGTGATAAATGAAAGAAAGGAATTGTGATGAAATATTTTTTGATAGAAACGGATAAAAGAAATCATATCTCTTATGCGATTAATGCCAACAGGGCGGTGGATATCCGGTATGCCAATAGAACCAATGCCCATAAGATACCGAATTGCTGTGTGGTGGATATGAAGACGCCTGCGGAAGTATTTTTCCCGGGAATACTGATGGAACCAGATTTTCAGAGTTGCCGGATATACACATACTTATTTGATAAGCGGGATGGCGTTTGTTGAGAGCATGCTGCGAAGAGGCGTCTGTGGCATTAAACTGACGGAAGTGGAAACAGAGTAGGCAGTGGCAGTCTGGCCGCAAAGAAAATATGACAGATACACATAGGAGGAGAAGGGCATGGCAGAAGGTACGGAAAAAAGCATACAAGAGAGAATAGAAGAAACACGAATGGACCAGGCAATAACGATAGAAACAAAAACTGTGTCATCGTCAGCTGTGTGGGATTGCCATAGGGAGGAACATGAGGGCATTACCGAAGAGAATATAAAAGAACATGTAGAAGAGTGCCTGGGGGAAATGCTGAACAATTATATCGAGGATGAAAGGAATTATGCGCTGGATGGGGCTGTGATCAGATGTGACCAGATGAGCGATAAAGCGGTTTTCATACAATTCACGGAGAATGGGTCAAAGATCAGATTGGAAGGCAGCGTGGGAACGATAACATCGGAATATACGAAACCGGCTGGTATTGGGCCGGAGAGATATAATCCGGAGTTTGAAGAATGGGTAATTGATTCTCATGTCGGTGAAGAAAATATAAGGAAATTACATGCTGTATCTGGCAACAGTCAGACAGATAATGGAATCCGCTTTGCAACGGTGATCGACAGGAGTTATTTAAGAGAAGAAGAGGAAAAGTTTGGGCCGAAATCGGATAAATACGCAAAAAGCAAAAAGAAAGAGATAAAGTTTGTTGATGCCAGAGTAAAAAATGAATGCGCTGCGGATAAAGAAACCCCGGTCAGCATTGTCAGCTGTGGGAACTGTAAAAAACTTGAGGAAAAAGACATAAAGAAAATAGCAGAAAACTGGGATGGTGTTTGTAAGTATGGAACCTGTTATGCTTTAATGCAGCTGGCATCGAACTGGATAAATCCTTATTGCATGGAGAGTATAGCAGGAGAATGTAAGGGTGAGGACTTCCTTTCACCATTTTCCGGCCTCGATGCAGCAAGTCATACGCTGGAATACGCAACCTGTGTGATAGAACATCACAGGCCGATAAAATTCAGTACAACAGAAGGTGAAAAAGAAGGATTAACAATGATGTCTACGCTGCTTTGCGGAAAAGAGGGGATCATTACCATAGAGGCATCGGGGCAGATATATGTTGAGCCGAAAGCTGAGGATATAGGAATAGCATATGAATTTAAGTATGATTGGACTAAGGAGGGCGCTACAGGTTCAGAGAATCTTACATCAGAGTTTTTAGAGAGGGTTATAGAGATAGCTGAGGAACTTGAAATTGACCCAGATGATCTAATGGCGGTTATGGCATTTGAATCAAAGTTTACCCTTAATGCGGTAAGTGGTTCTGGCGCATATGGATTGATTCAGTTTACCCAAATATCGTTGGATCAAATAAATAAAAATAATGGAACTTCTTATAAAAAAAGTGACCTTTTAAGTATGGGAATGATGGAGCAATTGGAGTTAGTATATCTACATTATAAACCGAAAGCAGGATTAATGTATGACTTAGGAGATGTTTATTTGGTTACATTGGCACCAGCCTTTGTTAAAGGCGAGGTATTGGAAGATAGCACAATAATTTATTCAGAAAGTGATGGTAATAATAACTATAAAAACAATAAAGGATTAGATAAGGATGGTAAAGGGTTTATTACCAAAGGAGATGGTGCTCGGGCAGTTATGAATAGGAGGGAAGAGTATTTATATGAATAATTATTGAGAATATTTCTAGGAAACAGAAGATGAAAATTATAAACAATTTGGAGGAATGCCTAACAGATGAAGAATAGTAGTTCTGGCATAAAAAAGTGTATATTTGCCTGTGATATCGTTTGTATTTTATTAAGTTTCTTCTTTTTTTACCAAATCATGGAACAGAAAGACGCATTATTTGAAATAAAGATGGCATCTGCGGTCGAGCGCCTTGTGGAAGAAAATACTGTTCTGTCAGAAAGAGAAAAGGAGATAACTTACGATATACAGGAATTTCTTTTAAGGTCTGATGAACTTGAAGAAGAAATCAGTGAGGCGGAAAGCAGATATGAAGAGGTGGAAAAGGACTATCGGATAAGACAGTATATCGATTCTGCTGCAATGCAGATAGATACAGATTATGGAAGCAGTGTATATATTGACAGATATTTTCAGATAGAAAAGGAAGAATTGTATGATGTTATAAATAGTCATGATATAGATGGGGACTTAATAAGTGTGCAGGAATCGAGTATGGAGATTTTTGTAGGTGAAGGAATGTGGCTCCGATATGGAGTTGGAATCGAAGATAATCTGCCACTTGGTTTGATCATACGAAATCCAAACGTAAATATTGGTTACAAAAATGCAAGAGCTGGGATGCTTTTAAGAGATTTAGAGAAAGAATTTCCTGCGGTGGAAGAAAAATTTATTCATTTAGGATATGCAGGCATCTATTATTTGCAATATGAGGATAATAGCTACATGTATTATTATATTGGGATTGATGACAGAGATTATCCTACGATATTGTATATTGAGCCAAAACCATAGATAAGGTCTGGAAGGAGCATATAAATTGAAAAAGATTCTTATACAAACAGCAGTATTTTATTTATTCAGTTTAATGTGTATAGGGGGATCAATGTCGTCAACTTAAGCCGAAAATCCGCTAACTATAAATTTACGCGTATGAAAAAACCATTTGTTATTCCGTG
>CAJTUC010000044.1 GCA_910579395.1 uncultured Lachnospiraceae bacterium
GGTCCAACCGGAGCAACGGGAGCTGACGGGGCAACGGGGGCAACAGGAGCAACGGGCCCAACGGGAGCCGACGGAGCGACCGGCCCGACGGGGGCAACAGGAGCGACGGGAGCAACGGGTCCAACAGGTGTCGCAGGTACGGGAGCAATTATTCCCTTTGCGTCAGGACTTCCGGTTTCCCTGACGACAGTTGCCGGAGGCCTTGCGGGGCTGCCTGCGTTTGTTGGTTTTGGAAGCAGTGCGCAGGGACTTACGTTATTAGGGTCTACAATTGATATTACAAATGCCAGCGGAACGCTTTCCAACTTTGCGTTCCAGGTGCCGCGTGCAGGCATCATTACCTCCTTCAGTGCGTTTTTCAGCACGACCGTAGCGCTTTCACTAATCGGTTCCACGGTTACAGTAAATGCGCAGATTTATCAGTCTGCAACACCGAATAATGTATTTACTCCGATTGCCGGAACACTGATCAACCTGACACCGGCCCTTACCGGAGTCATATCCGTTGGGACATTATTGAATGGAGCGCTTACAGGGCTCAATATCCCGGTAACGGCTCAAACACGTCTGATGTTGGTATTTTCAGCAACAGCAAGCGGCTTGACATTGCTCAATACGGTCGCAGGATATGCAAGTGCCGGTCTAAGTATCAATTGATAACATTGAATAAAAACAGTGAGCGGCACGCGAACTGTCCTTATGTATAATGATTTTACGGAGGTTTCGATGCTCGGAACCTTCGGGAGCATACTTATGGGTATGATGATTCAAATTTGAGGAATCCTGATTGGGACCGATATAAAGAGGATTAAAAGTTTCCCGAGTCGGAGGGAAAGACTGGAAGGAAAGAAGACTGGAAGGAAAGTAAAAGATAAGGTGATTTCTGTACAAATTTATGTTATGATTAGGCAAGAACCATGATATATGCCGTATGTTTAGAGATGGCGTATAACAGATAACATTTATTTAAATTAGGAAGGAAAAGGAGCAACGATCACAATGAAATTTTCTGAAATGACTTATGCACGTCCCGATGCGCAGGATGTGAAGGAGCAAATGGCAGGTCTTCTGGAACGTTTGAAGAATGCTGGGAACTATGAGGAAGCAAAGGCTGTTTTTCTGGAAAAAGAACAATTTATAAAGCATGTTGAAACACAGAGCACGCTCGCCCATATCCGGCATGATATTGACACTCGTGACACTTTTTATGACGACGAGGTGAAGTTCTGGAGCGCATTCGGACCAGAACTTGAAGAAAAGATGCAGGCATGGAATCTTGCCATGTTGAATAGTCCTTTCCGTTCGGAATTCGAAGCGGAATATGGAAAGCTGATGTTTTTGAATACGGAGATGGAGCTTAAAACATTTTCTCCTGAAATTATTCAGGAAATGCAGAAGGAAAATGATCTGATGCAGGAATACAATAAGTTGCTGGCTTCGGCGCAGATTTCTTTTGAAGGTGGTGTATACACGATTTCGCAGATGACTCCGTTCAAGACGGATAAGGATGATGCGCGTCGTCTTGCGGCATGGAAAGCAGAAGGACAATGGTATAAGGATCATCAGGCCGAGCTCGACCGACTGTATGATGAACTGGTACACTTGCGTGATAAAATGGGACGTAAGCTTGGCTATGATGGCTATACACAGCTCGGCTATTACCGAATGATGCGTAACTGCTATACGAAGGAAGAAGTGGAAAAGTTTCGCGCCGCTGTCGTGAAATATCTGGTACCGGTGGCAAATGAAATTTATAAGGAGCAGGCAAAGCGTCTGGGAAAAGAATATCCTATGAGCTTTGCGGACAATGCGCTCGCGTTTCGTTCCGGCAATGCAAGACCGGCAGGAACACCGGATGATATTCTGGCGCATGGCAGAAAATTTTATGATGAGCTTAGTCCGGAGACGAGCGAATTTTTCCGCATGATGTTAGATGGGGAACTGTTAGATGTTCTGTCTACGGAAGGGAAGGCGGGAGGCGGATATTGTACAAGTATTCCCGATTATAATGTGCCTTTCATTTTTGCAAATTTTAACGGTACGCAGCATGATGTAGAAGTAGTTACCCATGAAGCCGGACATGCTTTTGCGGCGTGGATGAATCGTGAGCGGGTGCCTATGTCATCCGTCTGGCCGTCGCTTGAAGCCTGTGAAGTTCATTCTATGTCAATGGAGTTTTTTGCATGGAACTGGGCAGAGGGATTCTTTGGGGAAGATACTCGTAAATTTTATTATGCGCATTTGTCTGACGCATTGACATTTATTCCTTATGGCACCATGGTTGACCATTTCCAGCACGAGGTGTTTGAGAAACCGGATATGACGCCAGCGGAGCGCCATGCTGTCTGGAAGAAACTGCTCGGTATTTATATGCCGTGGATGCGGCTGGATGGGGAGATTCCGTTCTTTGCCGATGGTGAAGGCTGGCAGCGGCAGCACCATATTTACGACAGGCCGTTTTATTATATTGATTACTGTCTTGCACAGACGGTTGCATTGCAGTTTTGGGCGAGAATCCAGAAGGATCAGAAAGCGGCATGGGAGAAGTATATGGCGTATACGAAGCAGGGCGGCAGCGCCGTCTTTACGGAACTTCTGCAAAATGCCGGTCTGGATAATCCTTTTGAGGAAAATTGCCTGAAAGAGGTATGTGCCGCGGCGCGTAAGTGGCTGGAAGCTTATGATCTAAAAGGGCTGGCATAAGTATGGCCGCACAGAAAAAACGGGGGAAGGGCAGTTATCTCAATGATTTTGAGAAGAGCCAGGACGGCGGTTATGTTTATGCCGGAAAAACATGGCATGCCGATGCGGCAGCACGCCGTCGGATTCTTGTAAAATTATGGGCGCTGCAGGTCTGTATGCTTCTGGCGGCGTTTCTTCCCGGGTTTGTGACAACGGCGGGCCTTCTTAATACTTTTTATGTTATTATACCTTATGTATTCTGGCTGATTTCCGATTTTGCGCTTGCGTATACACTTGGAAATGTGACCTTTGGGGGTAATCCGCTGCGGGATTATATTTATGAACGCAGTGTGAAACAGTACAGGATTCGAACAATGTTTCCGCTTGCCGGCGCGGCGTTGACGGCTTTTGCGCTGCTTATTTTTCTTTTGCGCGGCGGAAGCGGAGAGGGCGAAGTGGTATGTTTTGCCTGCTGTGGCGTACAGGCAGCGGCGTCTTTTTTGGCAGAACAGTGTAAAATCGCGGATATTTGGATGGAATGAAGCTTAACAGAAATGAAAGATCATGTAATAATAAGGCATTTTTTGATACCCCGTGGCAAAACTACGGGGTATTCATCTTGACGGAAAACAGGAATCTATGTAAAATATATTAGGAATGATTATGAAGAAAGGGAGGTTTTGAAAATGATTGTATTTTCGAGAACAAAAAATGCAAAGAAACTTTTGGCTTTGCTGCTGTCAACGACGATGGCATTTTCACTGACGGCCTGCGGCTCTGGCGGAAATGATGCTCCGGCGCCTGCCGAAAACGAGGTGGGGGGGGCCACTAATGACGCAACAGAACAAACAGAAACGACGGAACCGTCAGATCAGGAGGATAATTCTTCTGAGACAAGCGATGCGGCACCTGCCAATGATACGCTGGTTGCCAGTGTAGAACAGGGACTGGAGGGGAAATTTTCTCCGTATTTCGCGTTGTCGGCAAACGATGTAACGATTGACGAAATGGTTCGTGTCTATACACTGGAGGTTGACCGTGTGGGCAATCCGATTTTAAAGGGTATCGAGGGAGAGACACGTTCTTATAATGGAACCGATTATACTTACTATACAGCGTCCGACATCGAGATTACCGAGAATGCGGACGGTACTGTTTATTATGATATGACAATCCGTGACGATATCAAGTTCACCGATGGTACGACCGCGGATATTGATGATGTCATCTTCGGTATGTACGTTGAACTGGATCCTACTTATGACGGTAATGCAACGCTGTATTCCACCGCAATCGAGGGAATTGAGGAGTACCGCAGCGGTGTTGAGGCGCTCTACAGTTTGTTGATCGCAGCAGGAGAGGATAACACGGATTTTACTTACTGGGATGAAGCAACGCAGAAAGCTTTCTGGGAAGAAGGACTGCCTGCGGCGGGAGAGGCATTTGCACAGTCTATTATCGACTATTGCGTGAATGCAGGTTATGCGAGCGCTAGCGACCCGATTGAGGCGGTAACGCCTAACTGGGGATTTGAGACACCGGAAGGCGCTACGCTTACAGATTTCTTTAATGTTATGCTGGAAGCATATGAGGGCGATTATAATGCGTTGTCCGATGCTGAGCAGGCAAGCGGCAGCATATGGAGCTATATGGATTCCGCTTATCAGGTAGGTATTGAGACGGGCGAATCCGCACCGAATGTCAGCGGTATTCAGCGTACAGGCGATTATTCCATGCGAATTGTCGCTACCAAGGTCGATGCAACGCTGATCTATCAGCTGCAGATTCCGATTTCACCGATGCACTATTATGGTGATGAAAGTTTATATGATTATGAAAATAACAGCTTTGGATTCCCTAAGGGCGATCTGTCAATGGTGAAGGAGAAAACAGGAAAACCTTTGGGAGCAGGTCCTTATATCTTTAAGGAGTACTCCAACGGCGTTGTATATATGGATGCGAACCCGGATTACTTCAAAGGGGCGCCTAAGATTGCGCACCTGAATTTCATGGAAGCAGCCGAAGCGGATAAGGTGACAGGCATTACGGCGGGTACAATGGATATTACAGATCCCAGCTACTCTACCGATATTGCAAGTCAGGTTGCCGATATCAACGGCAGCGAGGATTTGGACGGCTCCGTTATCACGACCCGTCTGGTCGATTACCGCGGCTATGGTTATGTTGGTCTTGCGGCGAACAATGTAAAAGTAGGCAGCGACCCGGCTTCCGAAGAATCCCGCAATCTGCGTAAGGCAATCGCTACTGTTATTGCGGCTTACCGCGACGAGGGTATCGATTCCTACTATGGAAACACGGCGTCTGTCATCAACTATCCGATTTCCAATACTTCCTGGGCAGCGCCTCAGGTTACGGATGACGGTTATCAGATCGCTTATTCCGTAGATGTAAACGGAGAGCCTATCTACACGGACGGAATGTCCACAGAGGACAGATATGCAGCGGCGCTGGAAGCAGCATTAGGTTATTTTGAAGCGGCAGGCTACACTGTGGAAGACGGCAAGGTTACGGCTGCTCCTGAAGGGGCAAAACTGGAGTATCAGGTTAACATCGGTGCAAACGGCGCTGGTGACCACCCTACATTCCTGATCTTAAAGAATGCGAGCGATGCGCTGGCTTCTATCGGATTCACCTTAACGGTCAATGACCTTGCAAATTCCAGCGATCTGTATGCATCTTATCAGACAGGTGTTGCGGATATGTGGTGTGCAGCATGGCAGGCCGGTACGGATCCGGATATGTATCAGTTGTACCACAGCCAGGGGTCTACCAACTATTACCAGATTGAAGATGCTGATCTGGATGAACTGATCGAGGCAGCTCGTCTTTCCACTGACCAGACTTATCGGAAAGGTCTGTATAAGGCGGCAATGGAAATCATCATGGATTGGGGCGTAGAACTTCCTGTTTATCAGCGTTCTGACTGCTATATGCTTTCTACAGAGCGTGTTAAGGCGGAAACGCTTCCGAATGACATGACACCTTATTTGGCATGGTATCAGGAAGTTTATAATATCGAAATGAAATAAAAAATGAAAATGAACGATTGAAATAAGGAAACCTGGATTCCCTGCTCCGTTGGGGCAGGGAATTTTCAGCTTATGGAAAATCGCTGTTATGAGTTTAGAGAAGGAGGGTTTTTTGTGCGTAATTATATCATAAAGCGTATTCTTGCATCCATCCTCATCCTCTTCTGCGTAACATTCATCATTTATGCGATTCTGCGCTGCCTGCCAGCATCCTATGTGGAAACGATGGCAATGCAGCTTGCCATGGCGCCGGGGGCGAAGCCATATGAAGAATGGATTGCACAGTTGAATGCATCTTATGGATTGGATAAGGGGATTATTGCCGGATATTTTATCTGGTTAGGAGATTTTGCTGCCGGAAACTTTGGTGACAGCTGGAAATTTACGGTTCCGGTCATTGAGAAGTTTCACGATGTTGTCTGGTTATCCTTTGTTATGGGGGCAGTTGCTTTTATTCTGGAACTGCTTATTGCGATACCGCTCGGTATTGTCGCGGCGACCAGACAGTATTCCAGGGCGGACTACTCGATCACGGCAGTCGCTTTGATTGGTATTTCATTACCGCCTTTCTTCTTTGCAACATTGTTAAAACTGGTCTTTGCTGTGAAATTACAGTGGTTTGATGTATCCGGTCTTGTGGGGAGGACCTTTGCCCAGATGTCTTCCTGGGAACAGTTCATGGACAAGGCATATCACCTGGTACTTCCGATCGCAACGCTGGTGATCACATCCATTGGGGCGCTGATGCGTCATACGAGAACGAATATGCTGGAGGTTCTAAATGCCGATTATATACGGACCGCGAGAGCAAAAGGTCTGAGCGAGCAAAAGGTTATTTATAAGCATGCCTTTCGGAATACACTGATTCCGCTTGTGACGATCATCGGCGGCTCCCTGCCCGGTCTGTTTGCAGGTGCGCAGATTACGGAGACATTGTTCTCTATTCCGGGAATCGGATGGACGGCTTATCAGTCCATGATAATCGGTGATATTCCGTTTACCATGTTTTATATGACATTTATCGCTGTTTTGACACTGGCAAGCAACCTGCTTACCGATATTCTCTATGCCGTGGTGGATCCCCGCGTGCGTATAGCCTAGGAAGGAGGAATACGGATGTCTGATATGAATAAACCAAACGAGCAGAATAACGTATCTTCCGGGGAAACGTTGTCCTTAAATGATGACCGCCGTGTCAAAACACTTTCACCGGGCGCATTGGTGACGAAACGCTTTTTCCGCAATCGTCTGGCAGTCCTGGGACTTGTTATGCTGGCTGTAATGTTTTTATTTTCTTTTGTAGGCGGCATGGTCTCACCTTACGGTGAAGATGAGCAGTTTTATACTTATACCTATCTGGAAAAAGAGTATGTGGGTGTAACGAGAAATGAGGACTTTCGTTACGTTTCCGCCGAAGGACAGGATTTTGGTTCGGCAGCTCAGGCGCAGTTTTTGATGGCACAGATGATGGGTAAGACTGAGTTTGAATATAAGGATGTAAACTATGGGCTGACACAGGAAGGGAAGGATTTCTATGCTGTTTCCGTGGACGGCGATATCATTGCTATTGCCTATAAGGACATTGTAAATGCTTCGGACGGCGTTGCAGATCTGCCTTTTAACGTAAAGCATGCGGCGCTGCAGCTGTATACTAATGACGAGCAGGGCGCTTTCAGCGTTGACGGGCAGGATTATATGCTGGATGAAGATGGAAACATCATACAGGGTGAAGAGGTCATGGGATATATCAGCCGCTTTGTGGTACAGTCGAAGGAAAATGGCGTCTTGATTTCCAGAGATTTTAAAGAGCGTCTGGAGGAAGTTCTCAACAATGAGGAGACGGAATTTGCTTATACGGATCCGGACGGTACGGAGCACACTTATACGATTACTTATGATGCCGCTGCGAAAGTCTGGTCTGTTATGCAGGAGACGGAGACCTATGTTTACAGTCAGTATGAAGCGCCTTCCCCGAAACATCCGCTTGGCACCGACTCAAATGGTATGGATATGCTCACGCGTCTGATGTATGGCGGAAGAGTCTCTCTGATCATCGGATTTATCGTCGTAATCATCGAAACGGTATTAGGAGTTATTCTCGGCGGTATTTCCGGATATTTCGGCAAATGGGTGGATAACGTGATCATGCGTATCGTAGATGTCTTTTACTGTATTCCCTCTTTGCCGCTGGTCATTATTTTAGGTGCGGCGATGGATGGCATGCGCGTGGACCCGCAGCTTCGTATGTTTTATCTGATGTTGATTCTGGGCTTTTTAGGATGGCCGAGCATAGCCCGTCTTGTCCGCGGACAGATACTTTCCCTGCGCGAACAGGAATTTATGACAGCGGCCGAAGCCTGCGGCATTCGTGTTTCCCGTCGGATATTTAAGCATTTGATTCCGAATGTTATTCCGCAGTTGATCGTTACCTGTACAATGAGCCTTGGTTCGGTGATGCTGACGGAGGCGACCTTATCATTCCTGGGACTTGGCGTAAAATTCCCGTTCGCTTCCTGGGGGAATATCATTAATGATGTAAATAACTCCTATGTTCTGACTACTTACTGGTTCATTTGGATTCCGGCAGGCGTCTGCCTGTTGATTGCGGTTCTGGGATTTAACTTTGTAGGCGACGGTCTGCGCGATGCTTTTGATCCCAGAATGAAACGTTAAGGAGGGGAATGATTATGGCTAAGAATAAACCGGAAGGATATCTTACCGCGAAGGAATCCCGTAGGATATCCAGGGAGAATCGGCGTATTACCAATCAATATGAAAAAGCGCGTAAACGGAAAAATGTGCCGGAATCTGAATATACAACAACTATGCGTGACGCAGATAATGCGGTGGAATTTGACAATCTGCACACATACTTTTTCACGGATGCCGGTACGGTAAAATCTGTGGACGGCGTTACCTTTGAAGTGCCAATCGGCAAGACCGTGGGCGTGGTAGGGGAATCGGGCTGCGGAAAGTCTGTTACCAGTCTTTCTTTGATGCAGTTGATCCAGCGTCCGCATGGACAGATCGTGGAAGGTGAGATCCGCCTCAATCTCGGAGATGGCAGAGCCTACAATATTGCGAAAACGCCGAATGATAAGATGATGAATCTGCGTGGAAATTATGTTTCCATGATTTTTCAGGAGCCTATGACAAGTTTAAATCCGGTATTTCGTATCGGAGAGCAGGTGGATGAAGTGATCGCACTGCATGATGGGGTGGGAAAGACTAAAGAAGATATCAAAGCCCGTACCATCGAATTATTGAAAATGGTGGGAATCGCCAACAGCGAGGGCGTATATCGAATGTATCCCCATGAGCTTTCCGGCGGTATGCGTCAGCGTATTATGATCGCAATCGCGCTTGCATGTAATCCGAGGATTATCATAGCGGACGAGCCGACAACGGCGTTGGATGTGACGATACAGGCACAGATTCTGGACCTGCTTCGGAATCTGAAAAATAAGATTAATTCATCCATTATGCTGATCACGCATGATTTGGGTGTGATTGCGGAAATGGCGGATTATGTTGTCGTTATGTATGCCGGACGTGTGGTGGAGAAAGGAACGGTGCGGGACATTTTTTCCAATCCTTCTCATCCCTATACGATCGGTCTGATGGCGTCAAAGCCGGTGGTAGGCAAGCAGGTGGACAGACTGTATTCAATTCCGGGCAAGGTGCCAAATCCTGTCAATATGCCCGATTACTGCTATTATAAAGACCGCTGTGAAATGTGTGTGGAGCGCTGTGCGGGTAAATATCCTGAGGAAATCAGCCTGTCGCCGACGCACAAAGTCAGCTGTTATCGTTTTTACGACGGAAAGGGGGAGAAGTAAATGTCTGATGAACGCACAATGATAGAAAATGATTTTACCCCTGTTACCTATGACCCACAGTATATCCTGATGGTCAATGCCCTGAAAAAGTATTTTCCGGTCAAGGGCGGACTGGTTTCCAAAACGGTGGGATATGTGAAAGCGGTGGACGGCGTCACCTTTAACCTGAAACGGGGAACGACGATGGGACTGGTAGGAGAATCCGGCTGCGGAAAAACGACAACAGGGCGGACTATTCTGCGCCTGTCCGGTGAGAAGACCGGCGGGGAAGTGATTTTCAACGGAAAGGAGATTTATGATCTTTCCGTCAAAGAGATGCGGAGTATGCGTACCAAGATGCAGATCATCTTTCAGGATCCGTTTTCCAGCCTGTCGCCAAGACTGCCGGTAGGTGAGATCATCGGGGAGGCGGCCAGAGAGCATGGGCTTGTGAGCAAAGGTGAATTTGATGATTATATTGATAAAGTCATGGATAACTGTGGTCTGCAGCCTTTTCATAAAGACCGTTATCCGCACGAATTCTCCGGCGGACAGAGACAACGTATCTGTATTGCCCGGGCGCTTGCTCTGAATCCGGAATTTATTGTTTGCGATGAGCCGGTGTCGGCGCTGGATGTTTCGATTCAGGCACAGATCATCAATCTGCTGAAAGATCTGCAGGAGGAGTATAAACTTACCTATTTGTTTATTTCGCATGACTTGAGTGTTGTTGAGCATATTTCTGATACGGTAGGTGTTATGTATCTGGGAAATCTGGTAGAGTATGGAGAGACAAAGGATATTTTTAACAATCCGCTGCATCCGTATACGAAAGCATTATTTTCCGCGATTCCCATTCCGGATCCTGATGCAAAAATGAATCGTGTCGTATTGGAGGGGACGATTCCGTCTCCGACGAATCCGCCTACAGGATGTAAATTCCATACCCGCTGTGCGAACTGTATGGAAAAGTGTAAACAGACTGCTCCTGTGCAGAAGGAAATTGAACCGGGCCACTATGTAGTGTGTCACTTATATGGTGATGTATGAGCCGCCGGGAAAACTTTGAGGATGATGGACGCACCGTTGCCGATATGAGCGGGCTGGAAAGTCCCGGATTATTTGGCAGGCGTTCCGATTTTTCTCAGGCAGGGCGGAAGCATTCCGATTACGATGAAAAAGAAAGAAATCCATGGGAAGATGCGCCGTTCACATGGAAAGAAAGATTTCGCTATATGGGAGTGGCGCTTGGCGCGGCACTCTCCATAGCGTTTGTATTTCTGGCCGGCATAGCGTTTATTATCTGGCTGATTACGCTGTATACATAGTGTGAAGAAGACTTGCTGCGCAAGTCTTCTTCACACTATTCATTTTCCACACCAGGCAGATTCCATCGGTAATGGCTTGCCAGGATGCGGATTGCGACGACAAGAAGGGCGCTGAACAGCATAGCATAATCCGAGTGGGTGAACTGTAAAAGCAGGACATACAGACAGGCGCCGGAAATGGATGCACAGGCGTAGATGTGCTTTTTCAGGACAAAAGGAGTTTCGCCCGCCATGATGTCCCGCAGGATACCGCCGCCGATGCCTGTGATGACGCCGAGGAAAATGATCAGGAAGTGATATTCGCCGTAGCCTGCTTCCACACCGGTATCGACACCGGTAACGGTGAAGGCGCCAAGACCGATGGCATCCAGAATATTCATGATCTTTTCGTAGTTTTCCATATAATGGCTCCCCAGCAAAAAAGGCCGGAAGCGAAATAACAGGAAGAGGACGAGTACGGTCAGAAAGGCGGCAAATACATAGACAGGATTGCGGAACATATTGGGTGGGATGCTTCCAATCACCAGGTCGCGGAGCATTCCGCCGCCAACAGCCGTGATGACGCCGAGAACGATGATGCCGAATAAATCCAGTTTTTTACGGACTGCGACCATGGCGCCGGAAGATGCAAAGGCCACGGTTCCGATGATTTCTATTGGAAAAAAGATGGTTGAATGCAGTTCCATGTGTTACCTCCATATCTTACATAATATAGCATACCTGTCCATATATCTCAAGAATGAAAAATTTGCGGTCAAATAGCGAAATAAATAGAAACACTTGAACGACACATGTAGTCTGCGTGTGCCGTTTTTTGTTTCTGAAAAAGGAGAAAATTATGGAAACAAGTAATTAACTGGGAAGTGAGAAGATTGGAAAAGGTGTAGGTTATCTGGGAAATGCGGCGGCCCTTGTTATTCTCATGGACCACGGAAGAATCGTAGAAAGCGGAGACCATGACACGCTGTTGGCGAAGAAAGGGATGTACTATGACCTGTATATGACGCAGTATGCGGGAATTGCGACGTAATTTATGCAAGTGGGGCAGCTGCGCAGCTTGTGCTTTTTATAAAATAGACGCCTGCCGCCGCAGCCTCGCTTTCAGAAGCGTCAGAAACCTATCGCTTCCGAGCACCGTCAGCATGGGGCCGAACGACATGACTTCAATCAGCAGTTCGGTTTCCATGTTCTGATTATAATAAATCAGGCATTCATAGGTATCTTCATCTATTCTGGAAGTATTTTTTTCATAATTGGCAAAATGCAGCATGGCACGCTCAAGGGCATTTCGTTTGTTGACGATCTGCAGCTTGAGCGGTTCCTTATAATAGGAACTTTGAATGAGCGCGTTTAAATCAATGGAAGAGGAGAGCGTTTTTTCCATTGGCTGAACACTCCGTATCCGGGCGATGTTCAGAAGCTCCAGCCGCATTCTGCCGCTTCCGGTGTTTTTCAGAGCAAGGAGCCGGAATTTGTCGTTCTTTACGGAGTATTCCAGACGGGCGGGAACGTAGTGATGGTGGACGCGGTTTCCGTTAGGCGCGTTGTAGTCGATATCCACATACTGTCTTTTTTTCTGTGCCTGAAGCAGAATGCGGAAATTGCTGCGGTATGTTTCGTCAGCATAAGGGTCGCCGCCGGCAAATCGGTCATAATAATAGAACTGTTCCTGCCTCCAGAGCGGTGTGACATCAGAGAGCATGCCTTGCAGCGTTTCAAGCTGTTCCGGTGCAAGGAACAGGCCGATGCGGGAATCGGATAACAGCGCTTTTAGATAAGATTTTTCGAGGTTGGAAAGCGGTGTGATCAAAGGAAAGGAGAGTTTGGAAAGATACAGCCCGCCGTCCCTGTCGAATAAATTCCAGGCACCGCTTTCCAGTTTGGGAATGATGGAAAGCAGGCTTTCTTCAAAACCTTCGGCGGAAATCTGCGCGCGGATATCCTGCATGGAGACAGCGTTTTGGTTGGATAGTAAATGCCGCATTACCTGATAGTAGCAGCTGTATATTTCAGAAAATAATTCCATCGTCTGTTTTCTCCTGTTTCATTTTTCCTGTTTCGTTTTCGGAATGCTGCCATACAGCGCAGTCGCAGTATGGCAGAGTCATTCCTGTTCTATCCCATAGATACGGTACATGGACTGTAAGTCCCGGTAAAACTGCCGTACTACCGATTGGTCGCTGCATTCCAATGCAAGGATTCGTCCTGTAAAAGTGCGGATCCACGGCAAAAGTTCATTGCAGTCAAATACTTCGACTTCATATAAGTAAGTATTGGGCGCCGTTCTGGTGACGGTACCGCCCCGGCCTTCCTGCTCCAGACGGGTGAGGATGTAATTTTCGGAAGGTTCCAGAACCTGAAGGGTCATGGACAGTTTATCCAGAAAATGCTTTCCGCCGTTTTGAAAAGAAACGCCCCAGAGTTTCTCACGGTTCCGATTCAGCTTTTCTGACAGTTCGTCATATTCTTCCGCTTTTTCCATAAGGGTAACGCGTTTGACGGAGTCCAGCCGGAAACAGGTAAAGCGTCTGCTGCGGCGCACATAACCGCACAGAAAACGCCGGCCGCTTCTGGTGCTGATAAAAATCTGCAGGGGAATGCAGTGCGCCGTGCCGGCGTTTCCCTGTTTGGAACTCTTGATTTCGAGCTGTACGGCACTCTTTTGATTCATGGCATTTAAGAGCTCCAACAGTATTTCTTCTTCCAGCGTATGTACAAAAAAACTGTGCTTCACGCGGAAACTTCGGTTGCCGGAATCGAACTGTTCCAACAGTTCATTGCCGATGATGCCGAAAATACCGGCCATTTGATAGAAGGCGAGCGCGTCCAGGACGGCTTCATTGGAACCGAGCCAGACCGCCGGCGCATCATCGAGGAAAAAGACGACCGTCTTTCCGTTCTTTTCCTTCTGCAGCAGACCCTCTTTTACATAGGTATTGCATTTCCGCCGGACGAGCTGGATATCGAAGAGGACTTCGTATCCGGCAAGCAGGCCGTCCGTGATTTCTTCCGCCGTCATTTTCCGGCCGTCCCGAAGCAGGTCCAGTATCAGAAAATGCAGAACGATATCGTTGTCGGTAAAGCTTTTTGTTTTCCATACCTGAAAAAGCGGGTTGGTGTCGAGAAGGCTGCTGTCAATCGCGAGCGAAAGATTGGAGCCGTCCGCTGCATAGTCTTTCCGCACATAGGGCGCAAGCCAGCTTTCGAGCCGCCGCCGCTCGTTATCATAGGTGCGGGGACTTTTGTCTTTGAAGTCATTTCGGGTCTTAAAGCCATAGACGAAAAAATCCCGGACATATTCTCTTGTTTTGGGGAAACTCCCGATTAGTTCCTGAAAATCGGACATTGGTTGTGGACTCCTGTTATTTTCGTATTCGTCTTTTGTTAAGTTGAAAATAATAATTATATTATATGAAAAAGTGATAAAAAATACAATGTTATAAAATTAATTTCTCTCAAATTAATTCGTCTAAAATTGCTTTCTTTCTTTTTTTATGATAAACTTTTTTCATTCGTGGATACATATGGTCAGACGTGCAGGAAAGATATTTAGAGGTAACTTAAAGACTGCTTTGCTATCATAAAGAAAAAAGGCAAAGTGAGGTCATAAAAATGGAAAGAAAATATGCAGTAACGGCGGGGATTATGACGTTTATGGTGGCAGTAGGGATCATGACGCTTATGATGGCAGTGATGACAGTGATGACAGGATGTAGCAGCGGGCGGGAAACGGGACAGCAAAAATATGAGTAGAAGCAAGAGACATAGATTTTTTATTGTTGTCAAAGGGGGGCACATTTATGAAAAAATTGTTGTTGATCACAGGTGATATCGCGGCCGGCAAGTCAACATTTTCTAAAATATTGGCTGAAAGATATCGCGTTGCTGTATTCCAAAAGGATACGGTAAAGGAGATTTTAGGCGATTCCATCGGATTTCGTGACCGTGAAGAGAATAAAAGGCTTTCCAATGCAGCGGTAGAAACGATGTGCCATATTTTTATGCAGATTGCGGCAACGGGTGGCGCCGTTATTCTCGAAGCAAATTTCCATGAGGCCGAATTGGAAAAATTACATACCATTGCACATGCCAAAGAATATGATGTTCTGACGATTGTGCTTCGGGGCGACGCGGAAGTTCTGTATCGCAGGTATCTTCACCGCATGAAGGAGGAGAACCGGCATCCGGTTCATTTAACGACGACGTTGGATGTAAAAGAGGATTTTATAAAGACTGCGGAGTGGATTCGGAAGGAAAAGGTCATGGGAGAAACGCTGGTCGTTGAAGCCACGGATTTTTCGTATCAGGAAGATTCTGTGGTGCTTGCGCGGGTTGATTCTTTTATGGAAGGACAAATTGTAGAGGGAGTGTGAATTTATGGGCAGAGATATTCTTTTTAAGACAGATGATTTTATATTTTCATACAGAGTTGGCGGTCTGCTTATTAAAAATGATAAAATACTGCTGCAAAAGCCTGAGAATGATGATTTTGCGATTATCGGGGGTCATGTGTCCAGCCTTGAAACAACTGCGGAAACTTTGAAAAGAGAATTTGAAGAAGAACTTCATGCAAAAATAGAGGTAGACAATTTAGCTGCCGTCGGTGAAGTGTTTTTCTCCTGGGGGCAGAAGCCCTGCCATCAAATTTGTCTGTATTATAAAGTGCATTTGCTGAACGATAGCGATATACCATCAGAAGGTTCTTTTCATGGATATGATGATTTGGATAATGAAAGGATTGATTTGGATTTTTGCTGGGTTCCGTTAGAAAAATTAAAACATGGATTAAAGGTATATCCGCTGGAGCTGATACCATATATTTTGAATGATCATAGTGAAACTGCACATTTTGTTTCAAAGCAGATATAATATACAGGAGCGCATGGAACCTTCATCTATGCGTTCTATTTCGTATTATAAAAGTGTAATTGTCAGAGACTGATTATCTCTGGCAGTTGCACTTATTTTTTGGTAAAAATGGATGATAGTGGAAGTTCGCAACTTTTTTAAAATGATAATCAGAAAACGGCCGTATATAATAACATCAACAGATACAAATAAGAAAGCAATTTAAAAGCCGAAGGTGCGGCGGAAAAGGAGGATATGTATGTTCGTATTATATAATGAAAAAACAAAGTTTCCGGTAAAGATATGGTTGGAAAATGAAAGTCAGCTTGAGGAGAATTGTCTGGAACAGGCATATCATCTTTCACAGCTTCCGTTTCTTCACAAATGGGTATGCCTGATGCCGGATACCCATGCAGGAAAAGGAATGCCGATTGGCGGTGTCATCGCGGCAAAGGACGTGATCATACCAAATGCGGTAGGTGTTGATATAGGATGCGGCATGGATTTTATACCGACCAATATACGTGTAGAGGATATCCGGGAGATTCAGACCGGCAACGGTACGCTCATACAGGCAATTATCGGCAGCATCATGCGGGGAATTCCGCTGAATACGGAGCGGTACAGGGAGCCGCAGGAGTCGGAAGTTCTTGACCGGGCCAAACAGGAGATAGAGAAGTATGCGGAAAATACAGAACTGCTTCCGCTGATCGATGACGGTTATTTTCAGGTCGGAAGTCTGGGCGGCGGCAATCATTTTATCGAACTGCAGGAGGATGAGAACGGTTATCTCTGCGTGATGATTCATTCCGGCAGCCGCCATCTCGGCAAGGCAATCTGCGACTATTTTCACGAAAAGGCGAGAGAGTTGAACTGCCTCTGGTACAGCGAGGTAAAGGACGAACATCGTCTGGCCTTTTTACCCGTGCATACAAAAGAGGGACAGCAGTACATACGGTGGATGAATCTCGCGATGGATTACGCTTTTGAGAACCGCGCCCGTATGCTGGAAAAGACCTGTGCCATCGTAAAAGAGCTGATAGAGAAAAATACGGAATTTGTCGTAGAATTCGGCGAAGAAGTGAACTGCCATCATAACTATGCGGCATTGGAAAATCATTATGATGCCAATGTCTGGGTGCACCGCAAAGGTGCGGTCAGGGTGCGGGAAGGCGAGAAGGCCGTCATACCGGGCGCGATGGGTTCCTACAGCTATGTGGCGGAAGGAAAGGGGAACAAAGAATCCTTCTGCACTTCTTCCCACGGGGCAGGCAGAAGTTATTCCCGGAGCGGAGCGATGCAGGCTTTTACGGTAGAAAAGGTCATGGTGGATTTGAAAGAACAGGGCGTCGTGCTTGGAAAGCGTAAGAAAAACGATGTGGCCGAGGAGTGCAGGTTCGCCTATAAAGATATCGACCAGGTTATGGCACAGCAGATGGATCTGGTCACACCGATTCGGAAGTTGAAAACGGTCGGTGTTATTAAAGGCTAGCGTGAGAAGAACTTCTAGAGCTCACAGCAAAGGTTGCTTCGTGAAGAAGTTCTACGATTTGCCAGAGGCAAATCTTTCTCACACCGAAGAATGCCAAAAAACGGGCATTCTTCATTCGGAAGAACGTCTGGAATACAGCGTTCTTCTCAAAAAATATCGGAAATAATTTATTATGCGCGGGTATTGGGAGTTACTTCCTGCCCGGCGGTGCCGGCAGCGTGCTGTCAGGTATATCATAAATATTTCACCAAACTTAACTTGGGGTTAAGAGAACATTGTGATGTCGAGGGTTCGACTCCCTCCCGTGTGAACGGTAGCTCAGTGGGTAGAGTGCACAACAAAATGGAAAAGACCTGTCAAGTCTGCGGTTCGAATCCGCGCTAAAAGAATGCTTATGTCCTGCTTTCGGCACATTCTGTATCCTTACGGGTACAAAATGAGGAGCAGACCGGACAGAACATCGTCCGCTCTGCGTGCAATCGGCCTGATGCCTGAAGGCTTGGGATACCGCAGGATGGAAAGAGGGAACAACAGGATGCGAAAGTTTTATCTTACGGGCAATGGGCCGCGTGCTGTGCCTGTGCAGAAAAAACGGTGCATCCCTGCCCTTCCTTCCGACCGTCTGCTGAACAAAACTTCCGCATTGTGCCGATGAAAGCAGCGATAGGAGCATTTGTAAAAAATGGTGAAAATTGATTTGGAGTTTGTCAGAAGTAAAACTTGTTTGGTCTGCGCGATAGTTTGTGCTGACGCCTGCAGCGTCTGACACGAACATTCCAGGCCGGGAAAGGAGTATGGTTATAAAAATGAAGTATATCATAAAGGATAATCAGGCAGGATTTGTATTGAAGAACGGTGTATTCCAGAAGATAATCACGGCAGGGATTTGGTATTTCCCGAAGATGCTGGGATATCAGGTGGAAGTAGAAGAGATGACGGGAGAGCTCGGCTATATGGATATCCCGTATCAGGTGCTGGCAAAGGATGCAGCCTTTCGGGGAGCTGTCGTACATAGGGAAATACCGGACGGTTTTGCGGGTTTTATCTATGTGAACGGCAAGCTGACGGCTTTTGCGAATCGGAAAGAATATACTTTCTGGAACGTGTTCGATAAGTATGAGATTAAGATTGTGCCAATGACGGAAACGGAGATGGGTACGGAAGTGACAAAGCAAATGCTTGCGCTCATTCCGAGCAAGTTCTATACCAGCATACAGGTAGGAGAAGGGGAAACAGGGCTCGTATATTATGACAATATTTTGCAGAGGCAGCTTTCCAAGGGTGTATACCGTTTCTGGAATTATACGCATAATATTACTTACACGGTGCTCGATATGAGGCAGAAGGAACTGGATATTGTAGGGCAGGAGATTCTTACAAAGGATAAGATCGGCATCCGGATGAATATCGCCTGTATGTACAAGATACGGGATGCGGTGGAATTTACCGCGGCCATATCAGACCTGAAGGGACAGCTTTATTCCGCGGTACAGCTCGTTATCCGGGCGATCGTCGGCAATTACAGGCTGGATGAGATATTGGAGGCAAAGGAGCAGATTTCCGGTGAAATCTATACGGCGTTGAAGGCAAAAGAAGCGATGTTCTGCGTAAACTTTCTGACCGCCGGCATCAAGGACATCATTCTGCCCGGTGAGATCAGGGAAATCATGAATTCCGTACTCGTTGCGGAAAAGACCGCACAGGCAAACGTGATCTCCAGAAGAGAAGAGGTGGCATCCACCAGGTCATTGCTCAATACGGCGAAGTTGATGGATGAGAACCGGACTCTTTACAAGCTGAAGGAACTCGAGTATTTGGAGCGGATTTGCGAAAAGGTCGGCGATATATCCGTAAACGGCAACGCAGGCATCATAGAGCAGTTGGGAAAAATGATGGGAACGGGACAGGCAGTATGATCAATACTGCCTGTTTTTGACGAAAGGATACGAGGAAACTGAGGTTTCTGATATCATGGAAGAAGTGGGCGGAGCCAAGGGGATGTTCTACCGCTTTTTTCAAAGCAAAGAAGAAGTCATGCAGGCTCTCGGCGACAGGATGTTTTTCCGGAACAATCGCAGATGTTCTATGGTTTTTTGTTCGACGGGTTCCATGATGCGGTCTATCTGGTGCTGATTCCTACGGGCGTGATTGCGGGAGCAGTCGGGTTTTTATCAAGAGGGGTGTTTGGGAGAATGGGGAAGTTTTATAATCTGCCGCCCCATGATCCATATCACGAAAAAGTAACAGAGGCAGAAGAAGAAAGTACATAACCAAAACGCACCGGTGAATTTGAAAAGAACGTTGCGCATGGAAAGCGGCAGTACCAGGTTCATTTTCCGGTTCAGCAGCGGTATGCAGAAAGAAAATAACAGCGAGGCCATCGTCATTGGGAAAAGTAGTTTTACCACAATTTGTTGTATGACAAGCATTTTGATCTGCCGGCTGCTTTTTCCGATATAATGCAGTATCCGGATGTTTTGGGTATTCTGCCGCAGTTCGATGATCTGGTGCAGCGACAGGATGGAAAAATAAATGACCGTAAATACGATATAGATGCCAATCTGCAAAGTGCCCATCCATTGCTGCCTGTCTATGGCAAAAAGCCGGATTTCCGGCTGCAGCATCAACATGCCGGTCTCAAAAGCAGCTGCGGAAAATAAGAAGCACATACAGAAAACGGTATTTGTAACGGCTGCCGTTCTTATGTTGGACGTCATCGCGGCCGTGAGATATAATCTGTCTTTTTGATAGAGTGTAACGGCCTGTTTTTTCCGGCGTGCATACAGAAAACCAAGGCACCACTCATAAAAGGCGGAAATGGACAGCAAAAGCGGGATTGCCACGGTGGATACGAGCGGCATGATGTCCTTTTCCGGCAGGAAAACGATTCCGCACACGATGCCGGCTAGGCACACGAAACTGATACAAAAGACAATGCCCCAATTTTTATAGTTATTCTTATTTTTCACTGTTTGATTATAATTCTTTTCGTGCATCAGATCCCGAATCTGCAGTTTATCCAGACGATATTTTAAAGAAAGCGCACTTACCACTTCAATCATGGAAAAGTAGAAAAAGGTATGGAGCAGGCTTTCTGCATAGAGAGAGCCGGAAATATGAAAGCTATGGAAAAATAAGGTGAAACCCAAAAGTCCGTATAAAACGAAACCGATTGCCGTTCCGGCTAAGAAGCAGAAGAGTCCGAGCAGCAGAATTTCGTAAAGGAACAGATTTGTCAGTTCCTTTCTTTTCATACCGAGCAGTAAGTAGTTTGCGAACTCCTTGGCGCGTTGCTTCAGCATAAAGGTGTTGTTATATCCGGCCAGAACGACTTGAATCATCGTGATCAGCAGCGGGAAAGAAACTGCCTGAAAACCAGCCGATTTTCCCGTGATGGTAATGCAGTTGGATACTTCCATGACTGCTGACAGGGCAGTCATCGTTACAATATATAATAGATAATCTGCGAAAGAACGCTTCGCGTTTCGGATCGATAATTTAAAGTACGTCATGTCCTTCTCCTTCTATCCATGTTATTTTTTCCAGAATCTTTGCAAAAAAGGCCTGTTTATTTTCCTGCTCGCGATGAAGTGAGGCTTTTATTCTGCCATCCCGCATGAAGTAGAGTCTGTCGCAGTAACTTGCCGCCATGACATCATGAGTGACCATTAAGATCGTTGCGTGGTATTCGCTGCAGAGCGTGGAAAAGGTGTTAAGTAACTGTTTAGCGGCATTAGAATCCAGTGCACCGGTCGGCTCGTCGGCCAATATGATGTCCGGATTTGCTGCGATGGCGCGTGCACAGGCACAGCGCTGCCGCTGTCCGCCGGATACTTCATAGGGAAATTTATCCAGTATGGAAGAAATCGCGAGTTTTTCGGACAGATTTTGAATCGTCGGGCCGATGCTTTCTTTCGGAACTTCTTTAATCGTCAGGGCAAGTGCAATGTTTTCATAAATGGTCAGCGTATTGAGCAGGTTATACTCCTGAAAGACAAATCCCAAATGCTCCCGACGGAAATCCGCAGTTTCGCCTTCCGGAATATCCGTTATCGTCTGACCGTTTATTTTGATTGTTCCATTTGTCGGCTTGTCAATCGTTGCAATCAGATTGAGCAGCGTTGTTTTGCCAGAGCCGGAGGCACCCATGATTCCGACAAAGCTGCCGTAAGGTATTTGAAAACTTACATTGTTTACAGCCAAAACGGAATTGCTTTCGCTTTTATATATTTTGGAAACATTCTGCACTTCTAAAACAGTTTGGGATGCAGTTATGTTTTCATTGGTTTTGCCGCCATCATGTCCCAGCCAGTTTGTAATGACCTCCAGCAGTACCGCGTCCGTTTTTTCTTTCAGGTTTTCTTCCGGAATACATTCGCCGGCAAATAATTCATTTAAAGTGATGTCCAATAAGTTACACAACGGAACAAACAGGGACAAGTCCGGCAGGGAACGCCCGGTCTCCCATTTGGAGACTGCTTTGTCGGTGATTTCCAGTTTTTCCGCTAATTGATTCTGTGTCCATCCTTTCGCCCTGCGGCGTTCGGAAATAAAGGCGCCGATTTTGTTTTGGTTCATTATATACGACCTCCTGTCTGTGTTACTTTGTGTTACATTATATAGTTTCGATGGAAAAAGGGAAACCTACTGACGGTAGAGTTTTGGAAAATGCCGGTTTTGAAAAAATGGTGTAGAAAAATATTCCATATTGTGTTGACGTTGTAATCATAAGTGATATTATAGAACGATGAGGAAAGAACGATAGATAAAATTGGCGTGTTTTTGACTTTTGGTTTGGGAGCCATAACAACGTTGCTTAGATTCTTTTCAACAGGAAACAAAATTAAAAAGGTAGAAAGAGTAAAAAATAAAAGGCATAAGTCAGGGAGAAAAGCATGAAGAAAAATTTTTTTGCAGCTTTCATTTTCATATTGACTTTATTGACCGGCTGCAACAGCACGGATAACAACTCACAACAGAGCAGCGTACAGCAGGATTCTGCAGTGCAAAGCCAGCAGACGGCGGAATCCGCAGGGGAAGGACAGCCACAGGCAGAGGCGCAGCAAACGGCAGAACAGCAAGCAGAGCTGCCGTCAGGGAATACAGACGCAGGATTTGGCTTTGAGGCGTTGGAAGGCAGGGTTTTTGACTTTAGCAGCGGTGCAGGGGCCTGGTGCACGGAACTTTCTATTAACAGTGACGGCACATTCAAAGGGATTTATAGTGACAGCGATATGGGTGACACAGGAGATGACTATCCGAACGGTACCAGATATTATTGCAGCTTTACGGGTAAATTTGGAAACTTGGAAAAGGTGGATGAATTTACTTTTAAGATGAAGCTGGTTTCCCTTTTGTATGATGATGAACCGGATAAAGAGGAGATTATTGACGGTATTCGTTATATCTATTCCTCTGCCTATGGGCTGGTCGGCGGTACGGATTTCCTTCTGTATCTTCCGGGCGCGAAGCTTGCGGATCTTCCGGAGGGATACCGCGGCTGGGTCGGTTACTATTATCTGGAAAGTACGACGGAGACAGAACTTCCCTTCTATGGGCTTTACAATTTGAATGAAGAAAACGGTTTTTCCAGTCATGTATATGAACAGCAGAGCCTGGCGGAAAGGGTTGCGATGGAAATTTCTTTTGCGGAAGAGCGCGGCGCGGAACTGGAAGCCCAAATACAGGAAGCTTCCTCACAGGGGGATATGAATGCGGCCGGCGCGGAATTGTTCCGGACATGGGATGATGCACTCAATACTGTGTGGAAATTGCTGGAATCGGAGCTTGATGCGGAAACAATGGAAACTCTGCGGGCGGAGGAAAGAGAATGGATTGCCGTCAAAGATGCGGCGGTGGAGGCAGCCGGACAGGAATTTGAAGGCGGCAGTCTGCAGCCGATGGCAGAAGCCATGAAGGCGGCGGAACTGACAAAGGAAAGGGTGTATGAGCTGGCAGAGTATGCACAATAGTTTTATGTGTGGTGCAGAACAGAAAAGCATACAGTCCGAATTGGATGATTCGGGGTGTATGCTTTCGTAACTTTGTCGGTTTACAGATTGTGTACCCGCAGGGCCCGTATCGCATTCAGGACCGCGATGACCATGACGCCGACGTCTGCAAAGATGGCGAACCACATATTGGCGATGCCGAGGGCGCCGAGTCCGAGGCAGGCAAATTTGATGACCAGTGCAAAGATGATGTTCTGATAGACGATGGAAAGGCATTTTCTGGAAATTTTAATGCCTTTGGCAATCTTCATCGGGTCATCGTCCATCAAAACGACGTCCGCGGCTTCGATTGCCGCATCGGAGCCCATCGCGCCCATCGCGATGCCGATATCCGCACGGGACAGAACAGGTGCATCGTTGATACCGTCGCCCACAAAGGCGAGTTTGGCTTTGGGCGCTTTGGTTTTTAACAGTTTTTCCACTTCGGTCACTTTATCCGCGGGAAGCAGTTCGCTGTGCACTTCGTTTACGCCAAGCTCGGAAGCGACTTTTTCTGCCACGCGCTTTGCATCGCCCGTCAGCATGACGGTTTTCTCGACGCCGGCTTTTTTCAGGGCCGCAATGGCCTCTTTGGCATTCGGTTTTTCAATGTCGGAGATGACAATGTGTCCGGCATAAGCATGATCGACCGCGATATGAATGACGGTTCCGACGCTGTGACAGTTTTCATAAGGAATGCCGAGCTGTTCCATCAGTTTCGTGTTGCCGACGGCTACCGCGGTGCCGTCTACTATGGCGGTCAGTCCGTGGCCGCTGATTTCTTCAATATTTGTTACGCGATTTCGGTCAATTTCTTTTCCATATGCTTTCTGCAGACTCTTGCTGATGGGGTGGGATGAGGCGCATTCCGCCAGCGCCGCATATTCCAACAGTTTTGTGTCGTCCATCTGGCTGTGATGGATGCCGCTTACTGCAAAAACGCCCTGTGTCAGCGTTCCGGTTTTATCGAAAACAACGACTTTTGTCTTGGAAAGGGTTTCCATGTAATTAGAGCCTTTGATCAGAATACCTTCTTTGCTTGCACCGCCGATTCCTGCAAAAAAGCTTAGCGGAATGCTGATGACGAGTGCGCATGGACAGCTTATTACAAGGAAGATCAGGGCGCGGTAAATCCAGTTGTCCCATCCGGCGGGGCTGCCCATCATCAGGTTGATGGCTGGCGGAAGGACTGCCAGTAAAAGGGCGGCAATACAGACTGCCGGGGTGTATACTTTAGCAAATTTGGAGATGAAATTTTCCGATTTGGACTTTCTGGAACTGGATTCTTCCACAAGCTCTAAAATCCTGGAAACGGTCGATTCTCCGAATTCTTTTGTCGTTTGAATCTTCAGGACACCGGTCATATTGATACAGCCGCTGATGATCTCGTCTCCGGCACCGGCTTCGCGCGGCAGGCTTTCTCCGGTCAGCGCGCTGGTATTCAGGGAAGAAGTTCCTTCGATAATAAAGCCGTCGATCGGAACTTTTTCGCCGGGCTGTACGACGATGATACTGCCGATGCCGACCTCATCCGGGTCAACTTTTTCCAGAACGCCGCCGCGTTCGATATTCGCATAATCCGGCCGGATATCCATCAGTGCGCTGATATTTTTGCGGCTCTTGCCGACCGCATAGCTTTGGAACAGTTCGCCAATCTGGTAAAACAGCATAACGGCTATTGCTTCATTGTAGTCGCCGCTCTTTTCATAGAGTGCAAGAGCGATCGCGCCTACTGTTGCGATTGCCATCAGGAAATTCTCATCAAAGACCTGCCCGTTCAAAATTCCTTTTCCGGCTTTCAGCAGAATATCATACCCGATGATCAGATAGGCAATCATATAAAGCAGCATGCGGAGCCAGCCGGTGACGGGGATAAAATTCAGCGCAACGAGCATGGCCGCAGAAATAATGATGCGGGTCAGCATCTTTTTTTGCTTTTTTTTCATAATCATCTTCCTCTCTTCACCCTTTTTCTCCTTTTCGGGCATACGGCATAAACTTTCGGATATGCCCAAGGTGAGTTAAAATTCAATTTCGCAATCGGGTTCCACTTTTTTACAGGCTTTCAGGACAGCCTTCATGACCTGCTTAGGTTCCTGACCTTCTTCAAATTCAACGATCATTTTCAGCGTCATAAAATTGACGGTAGCGGAAGCGACACCGGCTGTCTTGCGGGCCGCCTCTTCCATTAAATTAGCGCAGTTAGCGCAGTCAACTTCAATATTGTAGGTTTTTTTCATGGTAAATTCTCCTTTTTTTAAAAATTTTTTAAAATTTATCAATTAAGCACTTGTTTAATTGAACTAATTGAAGTATACTGTGTGAAAGGCAGAAAGTCAACCGACGCAGGAAAGTCTTTTCCAAAAAGGAGAAAGTCTTTTCCAAAAAGGAGAAAGCATAAATTTGCGGGTTGAGCAGGAAAGGAGAATTGCGATGACGGAATTATCTTTGCCGCATCATCATGGAGAGGGCTGCACGGAAGAATGTCTGAAAGAACAGTTGGACAGACCGGAAGATTTTCAGGCGGTTGCCGATATTTTCAAATTGTTGGATGATACGAGCAGGGTGCGTATTTTCTGGATGCTGTGTCACTGTGAAGAGTGTGTTATCAATATTTCCGCGATGGTAGGAATGACGAGCCCTGCGGTGTCTCATCATCTGCGGCAGTTAAAGTCGAGCGGTCTGATTGTCGGGCGCAGGGAGGGGAAAGAAGTTTATTACAGAGCGGCGGATACGGAGCAGAGCAGGCTGCTGCATCAGGCAATTGAGAAGATCATGGAAATTTCCTGCCCAAAAAGATAAAGAAATGAGGCGTTTAGGCTGAAAAATCAGAGATTTTTCATAGACGTATTTATTCGTCTTGCGAATATTGGTGCCAAGACGCTTTAAGCGTCGGCGCAAATATCGCAGATTGTGAGAAAGGCATGGTTATTCTTATGAAAAATTATAACGATATTCTGCCGGGTATTACGATCGCATTTAAGGAGTACCGGTCAGAACAGGCTTTCTGTACGCACAGGGCGGAAAGGAATCTTCTGGAGATCAATTACTGCCGGAACGGCCGTATCGGCTGGAATATGCAAAACGGGCGCTCCATCTATCTCGGTCCCGGTGATTTTTCACTTCATACGAGAAATCTGTGTGCGGGTTGTGAGATGACCATTCCGAACAGTTATTATGAAGGGATTACGATCTGCATCGATTTGGCAAAGTTCGACCAGTCGCTGCCGGAATTACTGTCAGGAACCGGCATTACAGGCAGAGCGCTTGCGGAAAAGTTCTGTTCCCGCGGCGATATTCAGCCGGAGAGGTATTTTGAAGAGCATTTCTCGGTCTTTTATGGAAATGAAAAAACGGAAAGCATTTTTGCGGGCTTTTATCAGGAAAAAGAAAATCTGCTGCGGCCTTATCTGGTGCTGAAAACACTGGAACTGCTTTTATACCTGGAAGAAGCGGAAAGCGGACAGGGAAAAGAAGCGGGCAGATACCGTTCCGAGCAGGTGGAGACAGTCCGGGAAGTACACGACTATCTTTTGCGGCATATGGACAAGCGCATTACGATTGAAGAACTGTCTCAGAAATATCTGATGAATCCTACCACGCTGAAAGCCGTATTCAAGGAGGTCTACGGAGAATCTCTTGCCTCCCATATGAAAGAGCATCGCATGGAAAAGGCGGCGGCGCTGCTCAGCCAGACGACGGACAGCATTGCACAGATTGCAAAGGCAGTGGGCTATGGAAGCCAGAGCAGGTTTTCCACGGCGTTTCGGGAGACATATCAGATACTTCCGCTGGAGTATCGGAAGCGGCATAATTAGTTCCAGTTTATCTGTAACTGCTTTTTTGTGCTGCGAACATCATTTTTAGAAACATCATTTTTAGAAACATCATTTTTAGAAACATCATTTTTAGAAAATTTTCCTCTTGCTAAATGGGACGAAGTATGGTATTATATCATTCGTTAGGTTGCTTGTGAGAGCATGGCTCCGTGGTCAAGCGGTTAAGACATCGCCCTTTCACGGCGGTAACACGGGTTCGATTCCCGTCGGAGTCATTTTCGTTTGCCGATATGGCTCAATTGGCAGAGCAGCTGATTTGTAATCAGCAGGTTAACGGTTCGAGTCCGTTTATCGGCTTATATGGATGGATTCCCGAGTGGCCAAAGGGGACAGACTGTAAATCTGCTGCAAATTGCTTCGGTGGTTCGAATCCACCT
>CAJTUC010000045.1 GCA_910579395.1 uncultured Lachnospiraceae bacterium
GCTGGCAGGGTTCCGGGCGGCATATCAAAGCTCTTTCCCTCAAAAGTAGTAAATTGGTAGTAAATTCAGCTTGAAATCCTGCTTGTATGCCCGTAAATCAAGTCTTTTTTGAGATAATCAACCATTTTTTCATAAAATATGCTGCTCCTGCAGACACAAATTCCGAAAAACAGAAAGCATACCATACTCCGTCCGCGCCTGCGAACCTGCTGAATAAAAAGGCCGCCGGTATGATCACGACTACATACCTTGCCAGCGAGATATACAAGGACAGCCGCCCTTTTCCAAGCCCTTCCAGCGCACCACAGCAGGATACGGACACCGCCGATACAATAAATCCAAGGCTGATGATATGCAAAGCGTTAACACCTATCTGAATCGTCTCCATGTTCGATGTAAACAGCCCGATCAGCCGTTCCGGAATTGCCCATGACAGAATGCTGCCGATGAACATAACACCCATCGTCAGCCTGAGTGTCGTTTGGTATATCTTTTCCACACGTCCATATTCCTTCGCCCCGTAATTATATCCGATAAGCGGCCTGATTCCCTGAATGATGCCATTGGCCGTCAGATAGATAAAAGTCTGCAGCTTATAATATACGCCCAGTACGAGCACATATTTTTCAGAAAATGCCGCCAGAATTCCGTTCAAGACGGAAATCAGTACGGAGGATAATGCCATATTCAATATGGCCGGAATCCCTATGGAATACAGTTTTACCGACATCGCCTTATCCACGCGCAGATAACTTCTCTCTATTTTTACCGGAATCGGACGAATCTTATAACAGAACAGATACAAAAGCAACGTGACACACTGCCCGATTCCCGTTGCATAAGCGGCTCCCGCAATGCCGAGTTCCGGAAAAAATCCAATCCCAAAGATCAGCAGCGGATCCAGTACGATATTGGTAACAAATCCGCCTAACATGCTGAGCATAGTGAATTTCATACTCCCGACAGCCTGAAAGATTTTCTCATAGGCGAGTCCAAGCATAATGATCACCGAGAACAAAAAGGCACGGTTCGAATAAACAAGCGCCATGTGCAGCACTTCCTCTTCCGGTGAAAATGATTTTAGAAAAAAGGGCATGACTGCGATGCTCAAAACGGTCAGTATCACGCCATGCAGAAAATTTAATAATATCCCCTGTACTGCCGCCTGGTTTGCCTTCTCCTGCTCTTTCGCACCCAGATAAAATGCCACTGTCGCATTAATGCCGACGCCGAAGCCGATAGCGATCGCATTGATCAGGTTCTGTACCGGATAGACGAGCGCCAGCGCCGTCATGGCGTTCTCACTTAATTTTGCCACAAAGTAGCTGTCAACAATGTTATATAAGGAATTGACTGCCATGGAAACGACCATGGGCAGCGACATAGACAGCACGAGCGGCAAAACTTTTCTCTCTTTCATAAAAGTCTGTTCCATCGTTTTTCTCCTTTTTTATAAATTTTCATAAAAAACCACACAAAAAACCACACAGCCTTTTCATCAGGCTGTGTGGCGAAAAAAGATTCCTCTTAAAAAATCCACACCCGTATTGGTTTTGTAATTAGATTATGCCCCATTTCTCCCAAAATGTCAACCCCCGTAACGCACGGACAAAATATGGAACAGCCGGCCGCCCTCTGAACTGTAACCAACTGGCCGGAAACGCGCCAAAAAACGCCGAAAAACGCCCTAAGGCAATTGACAAGCAAACACCGCTGCTCATATAATTATATTAATGATAATACCAAACAGGGGGAACGATAAAATGAAAAGCATTCGAACCAAAATCACTTTATGTCTCATCCTGACCGTTCTGGTCGCATTGGTGGCATCTGGAATTTCCAGCATCATACCCAATTACAACAGCATGCTCTCCACAGTAGAGCATATGATGAGCGAGACCGCAGTTCTGGCAGCCGAACGCGTGGAGCAGGAATTGACGGCATATCAGAACGCAGTCCTGGATACCGGCTGTATTCCGCAATTGGCCGATCCGAATGTATCTGTGGCAGAAAAACAGGCCATTATGGATGAACGCATCGCCATGCACGATTTCCAGCGAGGGAATATCATCGGTATAGACGGCATCAGTATTTTTGACGGGAAAGATTATTCCGACCGCGAATACGTCAAACAGGCCATGCAAGGCAATATCTATGTATCGGAACCGTTGATCAGCAAAATTACAGGGGAACTTTCCATTATGGTCGCTGCACCTCTCTATGCCGATGGAGTTTACGGCTCTTCCATCGTAGGTGTTGTATATTTTGTTCCGCGCGAGACCTTTTTGAACGATATCGTATCTTCTATTCAGATTAGTGAGAACAGCCGGGCTTATATGATCAACAAATCCGGCGATACGATTGCCGACATTACCCTTGATACGATCACGGTTCAGAATATTGAGGCCGAAGCGCAAAATGATCCGTCGTTAAAAGAACTTGCAGATGTTCATACTTCCATGCGGCAGGGTGAAAACGGATTTGGAAGCTATACGAACGGTGAAGATAAGATGTTCATCGCCTACGCGCCCGTGAACGGCACGGACGGCTGGAGCATTGCCGTTACCGCACCGCAGCTGAATTATCTGGCTTCCACACGCGACGCAATGGTCATTAACATCGCAGTAATCCTGATCGCCATACTGCTTTCTATCGTAATCGCTCTGATTCTGGCCGGCAGTATCAGCAAACCGATGAAGGCCTGTGCAAAACGTATGGCACTGCTCGTCGAAGGCGATCTGGAAACACCGATGCCGAAAGTCACAAGCAGAGACGAAACTGGTATGCTGGCGAGGTCTACGACTGCTCTTGTCGAAGGTCTGAGCACCGTTATCAAAGATATCAATTATCTGATGAACGAACTTGCAAATCAAAATCTGAATGTCCGCACCCAGCATAAGGAAGTATATGTCGGCAGTTTTCATGATATCCTGCTCTCCATGCGCCATATGAAGGAGGAGTTAAGCGATGTCATACAACAGGTCAACCGTTCTGCCGAGCAGGTATCCTCGGCCAGTGACCAGTTATCCGCCAGCGCCCAGACACTCAGCCAGGGAACTACGGAACAGGCCAGCTCCGTGCAGGAACTGGCGGCACGGATCAACGAAATTTCCGAACAGGCCAAAGGTACCGCAGAAGGCGCATTGCATGCCCGCACGCAGACTCACCACACCGGTGAGGAAATTTCCGAATGCAATCAGAAAATGCAGACTCTGATGGAAGCTATGGATAAGATTCAGACAAGTTCCAGCGAAATTGAAAAGATTCTGAAAACCATTGACGATATTGCTTTCCAAACAAATATACTGGCTCTGAACGCAGCTGTAGAGGCAGCACGGGCAGGCGAAGCCGGCAAGGGATTTGCCGTCGTCGCTGAGGAAGTCCGCAGTCTGGCCAGCAAATCCGCAGAGGCAGCCCAGAATACTTCCGTGCTCATCGAGCATTCTGCGGATGCGGTATATACCGGTACGGAAATCGCAAAACATACGGCGGATACCCTGTCAGAAGTTGTGGACAGCATTCAGTCCGTGGTCGATTCCATTGACCACATCGCGACCGTATCTGACGAACAGTCAAACGCCGTCTGGCAGGTCTCCGAAGGTATCAATCAGATATCGAGCGTTGTACAGAACAACAGCGCCACGGCCGAAGAAGGTGCGGCAGCCAGCGAACAACTCTCCGCAGAAGCAGCCTGCTTAAAACAGTTGGTAAATCAGTTCACACTTTCCGCAGAATAACAAAATTTTATCCCCGCCGCAGACGGCGGGGATTTTTCAATCCGTTCCTATGTGTAAAGTTCCGTACGCGAACATCTTTTTCATTAATGCGTCGCACCACCCGTCACTTTAATATCTTCTTCTGTTTCCACGATTGCTTCGATTGCCGCCGTAATTGCCTCTACCATCATCTCCTGTGACATGGAAGGCATATTTTTTTTGTCAAGCACCTGCTGCGGCAGATAAGGAATATGAATAAATCCGCTGCGTTTGTCCGGATATTTGGTTGCAAGCAGATGGCAGACGCCATAGGTCACATGATTGCATACAAACGTACCTGCCGTATTGGATATGGATGCCGGAATATTCCTGCTCTGGATTTTCTGCACCATTGCCTTAATCGGTACCTTTACAAAATACGCATCCGGTCCATCGGGATAAACCGGCTCATCGATGATCTGGTTTCCTTCGTTGTCGGGAATCCGGCAGTCGTCTACGTTAATCCCCACCCGCTCAACGGTAATATCCGGTCTTCCGCCGGCCTGTCCGATCGACAGTACCACATCCGGATCGTGCTCTGCAACCGCTTCATCAATCACCCGAAGGGACTTATGGCAGACCGTCGGGATTTCCAGCTTGATTATTTCGGCGCCTGCAATTTTATCAGGCAGTCTCTTAACAGTTTCAATTGCCGGGTTAATTGGTTCTCCGCCAAATGGGTCGAATCCGGTAACTAATATCTTCATATAATGATCATCCCTTTCCCTGTATTTTTAAAATCCGAGTACCAGCATCAAAATAATATGAACAACAATCATCATGAGCGCCATCGGCAGCTGTGCCTTGATCACTGCCCATTTCGGGTCTTTTGTTTCAAGAACCGCACAGGGAACGATGTTAAAGTTCGCCGCCATCGGTGTCATTAATGTTCCACAATATCCCGCCGTCATACCAAGCACTCCGATGACCGCCGGATTACCGCCCTGGGAAATAACAAACGGAACACCAATCCCCGCTGTAATGACCGTAAAAGCCGCAAACGCGTTACCCATGATCATTGTAAAAATGACCATGCCGAATATATAAACGATAACGCCGACTACGATATTTCCCTGCGGTACGACAGAAGAAATCATACCGGAAATCACATCGCCCACGCCCGCCTCGGAAAATACGCTTCCCAGCGCACCAAGGAGCTGCGGCAAAAGGCAGGCAGCGCCAACCTGCATCAGAAGGCGGGATGTATCCTCTTTGGTATCGGAAATCTTTGGTCTGCAGATTACAAATGCCAGAATGAGTGCTATGACACAGGCAACACCCGTCATGATCGCACCGTTCAAGGCCGTCGGCGTCGCTACACCGTCTTTCACGACATTATATTTTACAAAAGAGAGTATCAAAGCAATCAGGCCTACTGCAATCGCCGGCGCAAAAATCTTCGTCCCGATTCTTTCGCTGGCTGCCTTCCGAAACTCCGGTGTCGATTCTTCGAATTTTCCAATCTTCACCTGTTTGGTAACGGTCAGGCATCCCATAGCGACTAACATGCCGCCTACTGCTGCGGAAGGAAGAAACTTGCCAAACATGAAAATAATACCTGTCAGTGTCCAGAAAATCATCGTCCCGATTCTGGCCTGCTCATTTTTTCTGGCACGATAGGCAGTCAAAAAACATACAAGACCACAAAGAACATAGAAAAACTCCGGAAAATAAATACCCAAAAAATCTGTCATGATTTCTTTCCTCCCTTAATCTTTTTATCGAATAGAAATACCTGAATGATCGTAAGGATTACAGAAATGATCATTACAAAAATAGCAGAAGATGCGATCGACGACAACGTGACATCATATCCGGCAATCGCAAGGCCCGATTGTATCAGCACAACACTGGACGAAGCCGGAAAGCAGTTCTGTGCAAAGAAATTCCCGAAATTCTCCGTTGCGGCAGAGAGCCCTTTCACCTTCTCTTCTTCTTTTTCCGTCAGCTTACTGCCTTTGGAAGCTTCTGCTGCCGCCGATGTCATCGGGAGGATCAATGGACGAATGAACTGCACATGACCGCCGATTCGAATATTTAATGCGGATGCAATCGAACGGATCACAATCCAGATTGACAGCACTTTACCCGCCGATGCATTCCTGATTTTTCCAATCAGATAAGCTGCCCGTTCCTTCATGCCGTATCTTTCGATGATCGCAATGACCGGAAACATGATCAGGAAAATGGACATCAGTCTGTTATTTACGAAAGACTGCCCGATGATCTCCAGAATATGTACGAAATCCAGTCCGGCGACCAGCCCCGTAACAATACCGGCGACCAGCACCGTCGCAAGAACATCCAGCTTCAGTGCAAAGCCTAAAACAATGATCAGAATACCGATTAGTTTAATGTACTCCATTTTGTAATACCCCCATTCATATTAAATTAATTTAAGAATAACTATACATTATTCTGCATCTTTATACAATAACGAAAAAACAAAATGGAGCCTTAAAAAATGCCGTTAGAATAGAAAACTGCTGATAGACTGATAAAAAAAAGAAAAAATAATACTCGCCAGAACAAATTCGGAACCAATCAGCATAAGAAACGTACCCACTTTATACCGGAAGATATTTCTATAAATCATCAGAGCACAGTAAAATACCAGTAAATCTTTTTGTTGTTCCTCATTTTTCAATCGAAAGGCTGCCTTTGAAAAATACCTGTAAAAACCGAGCATTCTTATAATACCGATTACAATAGGAAGATCATAGAAATCCGCAGAACAGGTAGGAAGCTCCATCGTCAGACAACGTTCACCGCACTTAAAAATGAGTTGAGGGTTTTTTAATGTATAAAAATTAACTTTCCGCCACCCGGCGCTTTCCCATCCGTGTCGTTTCAGAAACGGCCATCTTTTCCATGATGTCATTTCCGGAATCTGTTCATGCAAAGCAGATAGATTTTCCTGAAACAGATTAATCTGCCGATTACAATAAAGCGAAAGCACGGAAATAACAGCAGACCCAAAGGTCGCGAAGATAGCCCCCAGCGGAATACAGTTATTTAATGTAATCTCCGTAATACATTCCCGAAAAATAATATAGGTAAGATACATCGTAAGTCCGAATGTCAAAAGAGTTCCCAGAAATCCGAAAACATAAAAGAAAAACATAAGATATACAGTCAAACGGTTTTTCCTTCTATTATTTAAAAGCAATTCTCCCTCTTGTACGATATAACTGCATTCCATCTGTGCTCTTCTCCTTTTTTCACCATATTACAGAATTTCAACGCAACTTTCAAGGTCTATGATTTAGAAACATAAAAACAGACAGCATCGGCAAAGAAACGTTTATTTGACGAAATACCCATCGGATGTTAGACTAATAAATGATATGTTTTAAAAATGGGAGGAATTGGAAATGGAACGAGAACGTCTTGGAAGCCGTCTTGGCTTTATTCTGCTCAGTGCAGGCTGTGCCATCGGCATTGGTAATGTTTGGAAGTTTCCGTATATGGTCGGTCAGTATGGCGGCGGCGCCTTTGTATTATGTTATTTATTTTCCCTGATCATTCTGGGAATCCCCGTAATGACCATTGAATTCGCATTGGGGCGCGCCTCGCATAAAAGCCCGGTCAAACTGTATAACGCATTGGAAAAGCCCGGACAGAAATGGCATCTGCACGGATATGCGGCTATGGCGGGCAATTATCTTCTGATGATGTTCTACACGACGGTCGCGGGATGGATGCTGCATTACTTTTTCTTCATGGCCGGCGGAACCTTTACGGGTACGGACGTAGAAGCAGTCGGCAATATATTTGCAAATATGCTGGCTGACCCCCTTGGAATGATCGGATTCATGGCCGTGGTCGTATTGCTGGGATTCGGTGTCTGTTCCAGAGGACTGCAGAACGGACTGGAAAAAGTCAGCAAATTTATGATGCTCGCCCTGTTGGCGATTATGGTAATTCTCGCAGTCAACAGTGTCATGTTAAATGGTGCAGGCGAAGGACTTCGTTTCTATCTCCTGCCGGATTTTAGCCGGATGCTGAATCTTGGAATCGGCAATGTGATATCCGGCGCCATGACACAGGCATTCTTTACGCTCAGCCTCGGCATCGGCGCAATGGCCATATGGGGAAGTTATATCGGAAAAGAAAGAGCTCTTTTAGGAGAAGCCGTCAATGTAGGAATTTTGGATACTTTCGTAGCTTTTGTTTCCGGTCTCATTATCTTTCCTGCATGCTTTGCCTACGGTGTCAGCCCGGACAGCGGACCCGGACTCATCTTCGTAACGCTGCCGAATATTTTTAATCACATGCCTGCCGGACGGCTTTGGGGAAGCTTATTCTTCATCTTTATGTTCTTTGCCGCTTTTTCAACGGTGCTTGCCGTTTTTGAAAATATTATTTCCTGCTGCATGGATTTATTCGGATGGTCCAGAAAGAAAACCTGCTATATCAATACCATCGTGATAATCCTGCTGTCTCTGCCCTGTGCCGTCGGTTATAATCTGTTA
This sequence comes from uncultured Lachnospiraceae bacterium, assembly GCA_910579395.1. GTDB lineage: Bacteria > Bacillota > Clostridia > Lachnospirales > Lachnospiraceae > UBA3282. Next base: position 8,231 of record CAJTUC010000045.1, read on the forward strand.
TCCGGTTTTCAGCCAAGAGGCGCCGGCTCGACCGTGCTGGATTTAGAAGATTTTCTCGTCAGCAATCTGTTCCTTCCTCTCGGAAGCCTGATTTATGTCGTTTTTGCGACTAGCCGCTACGGATGGGGATGGGAAAAACTCACAGCAGAGGCCAATCAGGGAAAAGGATTAAAGATTGCTCAGTGGATGCGGCTGTATATGGCTTATGTGCTGCCTGTTATCGTTCTGATTGTCTTTTTGCTCAGTTTATAAGTGCATATGCTGTGTGCGGGAGGTTCCCAGCAGGACAGGTCTCCAACGTTGCCACGCTTCCGCTCCATTTCGGGAGCAGCGGACACTAGGCTCAAAAAAACTTCGCCAAGTGCCGGCACCCTCAAAGGGGCTCCTTTTGGAGACCTGCCCTGCCGGGAACCTCCCGCACGCAACGTCTCTTTCTACAGAAAATCTACCGATACGACCTTGTCCGATTTCGTTAGAATATCATAAATCTCCGTACGTTCCGAGTACTTTTTCATATAGAGGACCATATGTACCGAAACACCCTCTCCAATAATCCTGGACTCACTCATATCCATAGAATCTATCACGACTCCCGCATCCTTCAAGTCCCGTATAACGGTATGCAGATCCTGACTTTTCTCAAGGTCGATGAACACGTTGCAATAATGAGAATGTCTGGTTGCAAAACGCTCTACGAAGGGAAGCATATGCAGTGAAAGCAGCATCATAATGGTAATCAGAATACCTCCTTCGATAAATCCGATTCCAACGGCAAGCCCGATACACGCACTTGCCCAAAGCGTAGCTGCAGTGGTCAGTCCCCTGACTCTATGCTTGGATATGATAATCGTTCCCACACCGATAAAACCGACCCCGCTGATCACCTGCGATGCCATCCGGTTCATGTTTGCCAGGCCGGGATAATAAATCTGAATATATTGCTCCGTCAGCATGACTAATGTCGCGCCAAGACAGACTACCGTAATCGTTTTGGTGCCGGCGCCGCGGTGTTTCATTCCCCTGTCAAGACCGATGATGCCGCCCAGAATAACAGCGGCAATAACACGAATCAATACATTCTGTATGTTCCATGCCGAGAAATTTCCCAGAATCATATGTACCCCCCGTCCGTTTCACGGACATTCATCCTTAGCTTGTCTTTTCCTTAATTTCAATTTTATCGTACCATTCCTTCATTTACAACTGAATTATCCGCATATCATTCCTATCGGGGGATTTAAAAAAATCAGATGATTTCATTGACCGGTGCATAACAAATATGATCCTTGCAGACGTAAAAAGTCGTCCGGTCATTGAGTGTCGGATATTCTCTGCTTTCCGACGCAATGATCACATTCGCCAGCAACGGAAGCTTTCCTTTCATCTTCTCCATGTCCGAATTATTTTTCAGAACGATCCTGATATGCTCCGGCGGGTCATCATAAAGCTGTTTTGCCAAAAGAAACATACTGTGCCCTGTCAGAGAATTCCGTGCCTCGGCGGACATATAATGAATCTGCTCCCCGGCAAGTTTCCGGTAATCCTCTTTTTCGGTCAACTGATACAGCCTTACAAAATTGTATGCCATTACCGAATTCCCACTCGGAACAGCGCCATCATAAGTCTCTTTCGGATTCATAAAAAGTTCGCTGTTATTCGAATCCGAAAGGTAAAATCCGCCGTTTACGGTATCGGCAAACCGCCTTACTGCCTCCCTGCAGAACTGCTCCGCCTTTTCAAGATAATCTTTGTTCAGGGTGGAATGATACAATTCCAGCAAGGCTGTGATATAAAACGCGTAATCATCCAAAAAGCTGTTTTCCGAATGCTTTTGACCGCGCCAGCTCGTATACAGGCATAAGCCCTCACACAAATTCTTTTCCAGAAATCTTTGTGCGTTCATCGCCGCCTCAAGATATTTTTCGTTCCGGGAGCCCCGGTAGAGCAAAGACAGCGACGCTATCATCATAGCATTCCAGGAAATCAGAATCTTATCATCAAGATGCAGCTTTGAACGTATTTTTCGATAGTGATACAGCGTTTGCATCTCCCCGTCAAAATCAGCATCCAACACATTGCTCTTTAAAAGATTGGGAATATTAACTCCCTCAAAATTACCCTTCTCAGTAATATCAAAAGCCTCTGAAAACCGTTTTCCCCTTTCTTCTCCGAGAACATCGATTATTTCCGTTAATGTAAACGTATAATATTTCCCTTCGATTCCTTCGCTGTCTGCATCCTGCGCACTATAAAAGCCTCCGTCCAAAGAAGTCATCTCCCGGAGTACATATTGTGCAGTTTTCTCAGCAGTATCCAGATATAAATGATTCTGAGTCATCCCGTAAACCGATACATATGCCATGATCAGCAGCGCATTGTCATAGAGCATTTTTTCAAAATGAGGGGCAAGAAAATACCTGTCTGTAGAATATCTGGAAAATCCATAACCGATATGGTCAAATATACCGCCTTTTCGCATTTGAAGAAGTGTCTTTTCGACCATTTCCAGTACATCCGGCGCATCATTCTGCTTTGCGTACAGCGTCAGAAATAATAAATTATGCGGCATCGGGAATTTCGGAGCAGCCCCAAATCCGCCGTATATGCTGTCAAAGCTGTCACAAAACAGCCGTACTGCCCGGTCCGAAAGGTCCCCGTCATTTCCTCTGCCATGACCGGAATCAGATTGTTTCAGATGGGAAATGATCTGCTCTGCCGAATGCAGAAGTTCTTCACGGCTGCGCCTCCACCGGTCCGCCACTGCCATTAACAGGTCAGAAAATCCCGGTATACCATACTGTGACCTCACGGGAAAATAAGTGCCTGCCAAAAACGGTTTTTTATCCCACGTCATAAAAACACTCATCGGCCATCCGCCGCTGCCGGTGAACGCCTGACACACTGCCATATACACGCTGTCAATATCAGGGCGTTCCTCGCGGTCAACTTTTATGGAAACAAAGTATCTATTGAGAATGTCAGCCGTTTTCCTGTCTTCAAAGCTTTCATGCGCCATAACATGACACCAGTGACAGGTACTGTATCCGATACTGAGAAAAATCGGCTTGTCTTCCTTTTTCGCTTTTTCAAATGCTTCCCGACACCACGGATACCAATCAACAGGATTTTCTGCATGCTGCAGCAGATACGGACTCGTTTCATTTTTCAGATGATTACTCATTTCAGTCTCCCTTTCGGAATATTCCTGCTGATTATTATCCTGAATGAATCCGATATTATACGCGAAAAAGTGCGGAAGTTCAAAAATTCTGCACTATAAACCGCAAGACTGCTTTTTCATATGTCTCATAATCAGTCATTGCACTGTTTGCATGGTCTGCGCCCGCTATCAGTACATATTCTTTTTTCGCCTTACAGGCTTCGTAGAGTTCCGCTCCCATAGAAGGCGGGACAACAGAATCTTTTGCACCGTGAATGAACAAAATCGGGATTGTTAACTGTCTGACTGCCCGCACCGCGTCAGCTGCTTCCAGATCAAAATGCCCGAAGAACCGCGCACAGAACTTTAACAATTGATAAAGCGGTTTTACAGGGAGTTTCATCGCTCTTATCGTTTCCTTTATAATGGCCGCCGGCTCGGAATATCCGCAGTCTTCTATGATCGCCTTTACATTTCCGGGCAGGCCCAGTTCATAAGACATCATGACAGAAGCCGCTCCCATAGATACCCCTGCAAGAAAAATATCCGTATCTTTCCCGAACCGTTTCCGGGCATATTCGGCCCACAATTTACAGTCATATCGTTCCATAACGCCAAAAGTAATTACGTTTCCCTCACTCTTTCCATGGGCGCGCTCGTCTACCATGAGGATATTGAACCCGTTCTTCTTACAAAGTTTGAAAAAACCATATCCATCCCAGGCGTATGTCCCATGAAATCCATGAAAAGAAATAAGAAGCGGCGCACCTTTTTTCATCTGATATAATTTCCCATAAAGCCGCAGACCATCCATCGAAAGAATACTGACTTCTTCACAAGGCGTCTTTTCCATATCCTCCAGGCATTCCAGCATCCTGTCTTTATAGGCTCTGTAAAGATTACTGTCCGGAATACAACGGACATTGGGCCGCCTTCTGAGCGGATGGCAGAATACGACACGATACAGGCCATACATGGATACAGATATCAGCAGAAGCAAAAAAACTGCGGTCACAAGTACCTTCATCCTTCTCTGCCTCCCTTTCCGCACTTTTTATTCTCATACATACGGGTATCTGCTGTTTTGACGACCTCAAGAATATCTGCTCCGCTTCCCAGAGCGAAACCGACCGCACTCGATACTTTGATCTCACTGTTCGCATTATCCGCTTTCAGCTTTTCCTGTATCGATTGTATGATGGTTTCCGATTCCTCCTGCTCTGGAGCATCTATGATCATCAAAAACTCATCTCCGCCTATTCTATACACACGGCATCTGTCACTTGAATGTGCGGCCAGAGCCGATGACAGTTTTTCTATGACTTTATCTCCCATGGCATGGCCAAATTTATCATTGATTTTTTTCAGATTGTTCAAATCCCAGAATAATACTGAAATCTGTTCAATCTTCGGATAATAATCCGCTACCATTTCCACGTACTTGTTTTTATTGAAAACTTTTGTCTTGGTATCTGTCCCTTTCAAATAGGTAAGCTGTGCAATCCGATAGGCATCTTCGCTGCTGCTGACCACCGTGTACTGCATCATGATTGAAAATACAAAGAGTATGATACTTCTTGGAAAAACTTCAAATACGATAATAATGAATACCGGATTTTCATTGAACGGAATATTCAGTGCCCCCTCTGTAATAATCTCCAAGTAATAACTACGCACATGCTGACTCTGAAGCAGAAGGTTCAAGTCACAAATCCCGTAATAAAAGCTTACGAGGGAACTGACCAGCATTGTGACTGTATTTACCGCATATGTGAACCAGATGGTACTGCGCCTTCTGTACTGAACAGCGAATAACAATGGCACTACATATGCCAGCACCGCATGAAATGATAAAAAAGCGGCCAGTACCGCAGAAACAACGCAGATTAATGATAAAAGAAAATATTTGATCCATGCTTTCGACAAATCACTCTTGAAAAATATATAAACCGCCGGTATGAACAATACAATATTGGCCATGAATGCAATCGTAATAAGCCTTTTATCCACCTCAAAAAAGCCCAGCACCGTAAGCAGCCAGATAAACGCAACTGCTAATAGAAACCAGCAAAAACCTTTTAAAGTATGCTTATTCGATTTTATTTCCTGATAATCCAGTTCCTGAAGATACTGCTCTTTAAAGTCATCCATCATCTGAATCCTTATTCTTCCTGTTCATTTTTAATATGAATGTATTTTAACAAAAAAATTCGGACAGCACAACTCTGCCCGGGTACGCTATACTGCAAATAGGGGCTGTTAATTCAGTTTAATATGTGTTATAATGGCGTCTGGCAAATCCCATATCAGGTATTTGCTTTTATAGTACTGTTTATAAATAGCCTGCACCCAAAGTTTGCAGGTTGAGAAAAGGCATGGGAGACAAGTATGAAAAAATTAAGTAATTCTATTAAGTGGGTAATATGCCTGGGCATATTACTGTTTTTAGGTTCGGGAAGTTATGCTCATGCGGCAGAACTTCCAAATGTGCAGACGGAAAATACAGCCGCCGATGCAAGGCCGGATTATGTCATTTATGTGAACAGAGCTTTGAATTGCATTACGGTCAAACAGTTAGACGAAGCCGGCACCCTGACGCCGGTCAAGTCAATCGTCTGCTCCTGTGGGCGTACAGGCTCCGAAACGCCGGAAGGTACATTTCAGACATCCAACTATTATAAATGGCGTAAAATGGTAGACGGTACTTATGGAAGATATGTTGTTCGCTTTAATGGGAAGATTCTCTTTCATTCCGTTCCTTACATTGAGGAATCTCCGGACACTTTAGAGTGGGAAGAATATAATAAGCTGGGACAGAATGCGTCTTTAGGCTGTGTCAGAATGTCTGTGAAAGATGCCAAGTGGATTTACGATAACTGTAAACCGGGAACCAAAGTCGTTGTGTATTCCAACGATGAGGAAGCAGGCGAACTTGGAAAACCGGCAGCTATCCAAATAGATGTAAATTCTTCCTACAGAGTATGGGATCCGACAGACACGGATATTAACAATCCATGGGTAACGGAACCGGAAGAATACTGCCCGTTTACCGGTACCATAGATGAATTTAATTATACAGCATATGCAGACAGATATCCGGATTTGAAAAGCGTTTTCGGTTATGATAAAGATGCCTTATATGAACATTATATTACTTTCGGAATCAACGAAAGAAGAATTGCTGTTTCTTATTAATTAAATTTCTTTCCTGCCAGCTTGTAAGAAACCGTTTCAGATTTTGCGTAAACACAAAATCTGAAACGGTTTCATTTATTCCTTTATGAAAGCTTTATCCATTTCAGGAACTCCGGTTTCGTCAGACACATATCGCTCTACCCGCATATGCAGATCATATTTTTCCCTAAGTTCAATGATCTTTCCCATCATAGGTGAAGCATGATGTACATCAATTGAATGCTGGTCTTTCCAACTATCGATCAAAAGCACGGTTTCTTCATCCTCCATTGGGAAAAAATATTCATATTTAAGATTTCCGATTTCTGCACGGATATCGCCGACAACTCCACTTGAAACCATTTCCTCAGCAAATTTCTTTGCATTTCCGTTCACACCGCTATAATAAATATTCACTGTAATTGCCATTTTGCCACATATGCTCCAATCACGTTAGCAAGTGATCGGATTTTCCTTTCTTCCGGATTTCCCTGAGTAATTCGATATTTCGTACAAACTCTATTCGAATCAATTTTACCATACTTACTCTCTAAAGTCACTAACACTAAATCCCCAGCTCTTTGTCCACTTCTTTTGCATAAGGCATCCCGCCCTGTGCACCGAACTTTTCAGTCGAAAGGCTCGCCGCAGTATTGGCATAAACAAGCGCCTCTTTGAGACCCGCTCCTTCCGCAGCTTTTACGCAAAACGCGCCGTTTAATGTATCTCCCGCCCCTGTAGTATCCACTACTTTCGCCGGCCTTGCGGGAATATTCACAATCTCGCCGGACGGCAAAGCTGCCGATACGCCTTTAGAGCCCTGCGTGATCACAAGCTTATCGGGATATTTCTTCAAAAGTTCCTCCGTAGAAGCCCCGTCGCCAAAGATCAGCGCCGCTTCATGTTCATTCGGCGTCAGATAGGTAACTTTCTCAATAATTTCCATGGGGACGACTGCTGCCGGAGCCGGATTCAGAACGACCGGGATGCCCTTCTCCGAACAGAAATTCACAATATGATGGACTGTATCGAGCGGGATCTCCTGCTGCATGATCACCATATCATAGGCTTCCAGTTTTTCCTTTATCCTTTCCGCATAATCTCTGTCAACTTTGCCGTTCGCACCCGGAACAACGATAATGGTATTGTCATTCTCCCCGACCGTGATCATTGCAATTCCCGTCGGCGTATCCTTCAAAACGCTGATGTTTCCTGTCTTAATTCCTTCTTTCTCCAGATTCCGCACTAATCTGCGTCCGTTTTCGTCATCCCCGACACAGCCGAACATCTCCACCTCCGCGCCAAGCCTCGCCATCGCTACTGCCTGATTAGCGCCTTTTCCACCAGGGATATAACGGATGCTGTTTCCTAACAGGGTCTCACCTTTGCTCGGAATCCGCTCTGCCGTTACCGTCATATCCATATTCATGCTTCCTACTACCGCAAGTTTCATTTTATAACATGCTCCTTTCTCCCGGCTGCAATATTATGTTAACTTATTGCCGCCGTCAGTTCCTTAAGATTCAGCACTTTCGTCCGGATTCCGATCGACTGTGCAATCTGCGCAGACAGCGGCGGTTTCACATGGGCTTCTTTCAGGATATCCGGCCGGTAAAGAATTTCTTTCGTATTGCCATCGGCAATGATATTCTTATGTGCCATAACAATGATTCTGTCAAAATTCTCCGCAACATACTCCATATCATGAGATATGGTCAGAACGGCTTTCCCTTTGCTTTGAAGAAAGTCCATAACGGTCTTGAGCTGTGCGCACCCCCACAGGTCCTGTCCTGCCGTTGGCTCATCCAGAATCACATAATCCGGGCTTACCGCTACCACGACCGCAATCGTTAAAAATTTCCGGATGGGCAGGGGAATGTCAAAGGGATGCATTTCCAGATAAGGACGTATTCCGGTCACATCGATTGCTTCCTCTCTGCGCCTTTTAATCTCCTCCTCCGATAATTTCCAGTAACGGAGCACATAATCAATCTCTTTTGTCACATCGTCATTGAAAATCTGGTCATTGGGATTCTGGAATACATAACCCACATGGGGCGCGATCTGCGCAGTCGTCTTATTTTTTGTATTAATGCCGTCAACGGTAACGGTTCCTTTCGTGGGCTTATAAATATTGTTCATGATCTTTACTGTCGTAGACTTTCCCGCGCCATTCTGCCCTATGATCGCCACCCGTTCCCCTTTTTCAATTGTCATGGATACATTTTCCACTGCCGTTACCTGACTGTTCGGATAGGAGAAAGTAACATTCTTCACTTCAATTGCCATCTTATTTCCCCTCCTTTTTCTCTTTTAACATCCTGATCGTTTCTTCCGTCGTAATCGGCATACTGCGAAAGGGCTTTCCTGCCTTTTCCATCTCCACTGCAAGGCTTACCACCTGTGGAATCCGCACGCCCTTTTCCCGCAGTACCGGGTCGGCAAATACATCTTCCGCAGAGCCCTGTGCAATGATGCTTCCATCCGCAGTAGCAATGATCTCGTCACAGTATTCTGCAAGCAGGTCAACTTTGTGCTCTGCAATGATGACCGTCTTTCCCTGCTTCTTTAACAGGTCAATGATTTCGAAAACATCATTGCTCGCTTCGGGATCGAGCTGGCTTGTCGGTTCGTCAATTACGATGATGTCAGAATTCAGTGCTAATATGGATGCAAATGCCACTCTTTGACACTGTCCGCCCGACAAAGCCAGCGGATTTTTCTGTAAGAGGGTATCTACATGGACCATCTTCGCAATCTCCACAATCCTCGTTATCATCTCCTCCGCTTCTACGCCGAGATTTTCCATTCCCATTCCGATTTCTTCAAACACCGTCTCCTTGATTCCACTGACCTGCGCAAAAGGATCCTGAAATACATATCCGATCTGAACACTCAATTCTTCCTCTTCCCACTCCAGCAGGTCCTTTCCATTGATCAGCACGGTTCCTTTCAGTATCCCGCCGTAAAAGTTAGGACACAGTCCACGCATCAGATTGCAGAAAGTAGTTTTTCCTCCCGCATTCGGTCCGATCACGCCATAACATTTTCCGGTTTCCAATTGACAGTTCAAATGTCGGACCGCTGCTTTCCTGGTCAGCGGATAAGCATACGATACATCTTGAAACTCAATACATACACCCATAATCCTTGTCCTCCTATAAGTATATTCTGCCCGCAATGCTTCCGGCAACGCATATGATCAACGCCAGTACGGCAATCAGTTTTTCCACCGGTTTCGCAGGCGCTACCTTACGAAGTGCGGTATGCTTTCCGTTAGCAGCAAAGGCCCGGGCATCCATCGCCAGTGTCCTGTCTTCCACGCCTGTCATGGAACTGATGATCACCGGAAAAAGCACCGGAAGAATAGACTTTATTTTCACGATCAGACTGCCTTCCGTTTCGATTCCTCTTGCCCGCTGGCTCTCCCTGACGCTGTTTAATTTCTCCTTGATGGACGCAATACCGGAAAATGTGGACAGCACCATGAAAGTTGCGGAAGGGGACATCCCAATCTGTTCAAAGCTGTAGCACAAATCCCTCATCTCGGTGGTCAGGAAAAAGGTCATGAAGATTCCCAGGAACCCTTCAATCATAAAAATCAAATCGAGACAGCTTATGACAGCTGCTTTCGGAACTGCCTTTCCAAACAGATAGAACGCCACAGGTCCGGGGTCGCCCATATGCACATACAGCCTTACAGCGACCGTAAACAGGCATCCGACCACGAACATGACGCCCAGCGTAATGAAGTAGGTTTTCTTCGCCGGCGTAAAAATCGCAATGATGCCGGCAAGAATAAAGATTGCCAGACCTGCCTGCCATTTAAAAACAATCAACGACATAAAGCCAAAAGAGAGACAGAATACAAGCTTGGCTATCGGATGGAAATCACACCACCAGTTCCCCTTTTTCTGATAATGCCTGAAGCTTTCAATAAATTCCCGATCTGTCATGATAATCCTCCCTTCCTCAGAATTCAATTTCTGATTCATCATACTGTTTGCTGGTTACATACTTTCCATAGGGCAGTTTGATCAGGAAGCGGTCCGGCAGCGACCTGATGATCAGATATACAAGAATCAAACAGGCCGCTTTATCGATACAGTCAAATAGAAGCTGCCCGACAGCCATCGCAAAGTACTTGGGCACACCTGCATTAAACAGCGGGATACCTACAAACACGCTCGCCATATTGCCCCAGAAATCTCCGCCCATTGCCAGAAAAATAATGCTCCCGCTGAGCCATCCGCCGATAAAACCATAAATCGGGGTGCACAGAACAGCCTTCCAGAGACGGATAAATATCTTTTTCCTTGACAAGTATCCTGAAACAATCCCAAACGCCACGTTCAGAGGCAGCATGACAATCATAACGGGATTCTTAATGACATTCACCAGGTTCGATAAAATCCCAACCACCGCTCCCGGTCCCGGACCACAGACAGCGCCCACCAGAATCGTTCCGATGGAATCTCCGAGAATGACCATCGTCGTAGAATACAGAACGTTATAAGCCAGCATATTGATTGCAACCGCCAAAGGAATCAGCAGCTTTGTCATATTGTCCATCTTTTTCTTTTTTTTCTTTTTATCGTTCATTTTGATAACCATGCTCCTTTCTCAGCGCTCGAGTTTGGGTCGTCAGACACAAACTCGTGGTTGAAAATTTCTAATTTTCAACCTTTTTCCCTCCTGAGGCTCAGTCGATTGCTTCATAAGATGCCAGTGTCTCCTTTAACAGACCGATATATGCCTCTTTATCAAGGTCCATCGCTACTTTCGTATCCTTTGCATATCCAAGCGGCGTATACATTGTCAGGGGCACTACCCGTCCCCTGCAGATATCGCTCTTTGTTTCAATAAAAATGTTGTGTCTTTCAAATGTCATGTTTTCCGGCATGGCAAGCCCCATAACCGCCAGCGCCGGTCCATAATAAATCGGTTCGTCCGGCTTATGCGACATCCCGCTCATGGCAAACGCCGTCGTATACGGACCGTTTGCTCCATCTACGATTCTGCCTATTTCGGCATTGGTAAAGGCTGACTTAAGTTCCGCGTTATAGCCGTACATCTCCATCTTGATTCCGCTCTGGAATACCGCTCTTGCCGCTTCAGGATCCGTTGCCATATTCACCTCCACTACAGCAGAGACATCGCCGTAATCATAGCTTCCTCCCACAAAAGCTATCTTTTTGATCATCTGGCAGACTTCCGGATATTTAAAAATTGTGACCGCCAGATTCGTCATCGGTCCAAAACACAATAGGACAAGCTCTCCCTGTGCCGCTTTTGCCTCCTCATAGATTCTATCCCATGCCGGCAGTTCCTCATATGCTCTGCCCGGCGAAGGGAGTTTAAGGCCACATTTCCCATCCGGCAGAAATTTCTTCTGCGGCGGTTTACGCTTTGATAAAACTGTCCGGCGGCTTCCCGCCGATATGGTACAATCAAGCCCCGCCATGGCGGCAAAACTGGCCGCATTATCAAATGAGTGTTCCGGGTTATCATTCTTCCCGGCACATACCGTCACTGCCTTGACATCCAAAAAATGTTTTGCTAAAATCATCCCCCACAGACTATCCATCTGCCCGTCCGTATCAATTAACACTGGTATTTTACTCATTGCTGCGTTCTCCTTTCTCATAGCCTGCACATGCCTCTAACAAAAGGTTCACGAACCGTTCTCTGTCAGATGCGAGTCCTACCAGGGCATTTGTCTCCTGCCCCTCTACCCCGTAATAATCTCCCACCGTACTTCCCATCGTAAACTCTCCGTTTAAATCAATTCGTACATTCATCTCCTTCATAGTGAACAAAGAGGAATCGATGAGATATGCTATGGTACAGGCATCATGGATTGGCACGCCGCACCAGCCGACCATCTCGAACCCGCGCCCGAAATAATCTGTCAGATCTGCCACCAGCGTTCCCACACGCCCGGCATTTCGGAATTTCTCTTTTTCATCAAATCCGATCGTCGTAAAATTCGTAACATCCAATCCCATCATTACGATCGGTATTCCCGACGTATACACAATGTCAGCGGCATAAGGATCGACCATGATGTTGAATTCCGAAGCCCCTCTGCCGCTGCATCCGCTGACGACAGAACCACCCATCAGGACAATCTTATCAATTTTGGGTATGAGCTGCGGATAACACAAAATAAGCGTAGCGATGTTCGTCAGCGGTCCCGTCGGAACAAGTACCACAGGCTCGGTGCTTTCCGCAAGCTTTTTGGCCAGAAAGACAACGGCACTTTCCTCCTGAAGGGGTGCTTTCGGCTCAGGAAGCTTTGGTCCGTCCAGACCGCTCTCTCCATGAGCAATCCCTGCCGTGTAAACCGGCGTCAGAAGCGGCGCATTCCGCCCTTTGGCTATCGGTATATCCCTGCGCCCTAAGAATTCGCATATTCCCTGTGCATTCTTAGTCGTTTTCTCAATTGTCTGGTTCCCGCAGGCTGTCGTAATACCAAGCACATTCAGCTTTTCACTGGACAAAGCCAGAATAATCGCTATGGCATCATCATGTCCGGGATCGCAGTCCATCAGTATCGGTATTTTATTCATAGGTTCCCTCCTTCTCATTTATAGTTTTCTTCCGCAAAACCTTTAAAATAGTATCTCCACCTTCCGTTGCTGTGAATGCCGTAATTAATCGCCTCAGCCGGACAGTAATTGAGACATGCCATACACAGGTAGCACTCCTGTTTCACCCATACCGGTTTTCCGTCCTGCATCATAATCGCTCCGGCAGGACACTTCTTCTCACATAAACCGCATCCGGTACAGGCGTCTGAAACATGGTATGGTTTCGTTGTTCTCAACCCGGCATTAAACACCGGAGATTTCAAGTAGGTATTCTCCCTCGCATCTTCGCCTCTTTTCACATCGAATACTTCTTCTTTATGTCTGATCCGCGAAATTACTTCGTCAAGCCTTCCCTCCGCTTTCTTAAGTTTTTCCATAGCGCTTTCTTTCGTATCGATTATGTGGTCGGTGATCGGGTAATTATCCGGCATGACGATTCCGAATCCACCCTTGAGCGGCACCACATCCGAAAATTGTTCCAGCGCCATGCCTGCCATATTGCTGAAAGTTGCAATGGCAAAGGTATAGGCATCCGTCCGCGGAATTGCTTTGGCAAACTGCAGCATCACCTCCGGTGCCGCCCATGCGTAAACAGGAAATACGAATCCCAAATATTCTTCATCGGACAAGTCGTAGTCTCCTGCGTATTTTCCGATGATATTCACAGCCTCATCTTCCAGTTCCTTCGCCGCTGTCTGTGCAACAGCCGCAGAATTTCCTGTCCCTGAAAAATAGAAAATCATTGATTCACCCCCTCTCAAATACTTTAGTACCTAAAGTATATATTTAAAAAATATTGCATTATTCCAAATGTTACTTTAAAATATATTTGGAAGTAATGCAGATTGGTATACAATTACTTTAGCTTCTAAAGTAATTGTATCACTTTTGCATGAATTGTCAAATGCTTTTTCTACTTTTTCAGCAAATTATACAAAAAGGAGTCCCACATGAAAAACGAAGACCTTACAAAAGAAGTCATTGTTGCAACCCGCAACGCAACTATTGCCTACCATAATTACATGTATACCGACCGGGAATATGTAAAAGGACATAAATTATATTTGCGGGAAATACATTTTCTGCTTTGCATCGGAACCCAAAAAAACCTTACCATGAGCGAAATCGCCAGCAAAATGAATGTCACGCAGGGTGCTGCCACGCAGATTGCCGGAAGACTGATCAAAAAGGGGCTCATACGCAAAGACAAGCATCCGGAAGATAAACGTTATACCGTAATCTCACTGACGGTCGAAGGCGTAAAAGCCTATGAAGAATATCTGGAATACGACAATCTGCGCAATAAGGAGCTCTCTGCCTGTCTGAACAGCAATTTTACCGAAGAGAATATCCTGACGATTCTTAAATATGAAAAAATGATTCAGGATATCTGCCAGAAGCTTAGCTGAGTGATATAATCCCCTTAGACAAATTTGAAAGATTAAATTCTGAAATGCAGCAAAAGGGTGTGTTCATGTTTTATAACTCTCAGGCTGTATTTTAATGTTCCAAACCAAATGCCTTTTCCGCAATGGCCAGTGTCTGCTCAATACTTCTGTCCTCATCTCTGCGTATTACATGAAATCCGGAATGCAGGAAGCGGTCATATCTTTCCTGTGAATTAATCCGCACCAGGCATTGTCGAAAGTTATTCAGCGCATACTCCGGATCAGGCTCTTCCATGATTAATTGATATAAGAACTGCTTCTCCCTGTCCGGCCTTTCAAAAAATCGCCGCACAGATATTTGCGGATCAGCAAGCATAATCAAAACATGGCTATGATCAGTGATGGTTTCCAGTGTTTCAACTGAGATATTCGTATCAACAAAAATCAGCTTTTCCTGCGTGCTCAGGTCTTCCAATATTCTTAGTTCCAGTGTTTCGCATTCTTTGGCAACACCATCAACCCACGCTTCGTATTCCGCCGGAGTTCTTCTAATAAAGTCATGCCAGTCTTCCAAATCCCTGGTATATGTCAGGCAGGGAAACTCTTCTTTGCTCAATTGAGGCAAGAGCTTGTCGTGATAGTTCTCTTCACATACAATACCGTCATATTTTCCTGCAAGCAGTTTCACCATCGTAGATTTTCCGGCATAAGCTGTTCCGTTTATAAAATAAATGTTATTGAACCACATGAGATATCTCTCCTCCTGATAACCTGATGTATTGACATTTGTGGGATTTTTCGTCTTTACTTCCGATTTCTGCTACAGTTTGATGTTAAATGTTCCTGTTTATATGCCTTGCGACAATATTAATCTAAAGCCAGGAAATCTTCCTTAAATTTTTCATAATCAAATTTTCCTTTCGATTTTATCCGTATCACAGCAGTTAAAATCATTTCTTTTATCTGTTCCAACTTTCCCATACTATCCGCATGATAATAGTTTTCAAAATTCATTTTGATCACAATGCTGACAACATTTCTATTGTTAAGGAACCTTATGCTTTCTTTCCATGCTCCTCTATCATATACTTCCTGTGGAGCCACGACAGGTACAATTCCGATAATATGTAAAGTATTGCTGTATTCCCTGTCTTTGAAAAATAAGTATGCCTTTTGACAGAACCTGTATACTTCATCATCAACACCGTAATATTCTTTAAAATAGGCCGGAATGATTATGATCTCTTTTTTCCGCATTTTCTACTACCTCAACGTTCCATTTAGCTATAAACCAAAACTTTTCATATCATTCCGACTCTGATGGCACATCATAAACATGCGTATAATAATCGTAGCTGAGCACAGACTTAGAAAATGTCATTTTATTTCTCACCATACTGGATATCTGCTTTATGTAATCTTCCGGAATGACGGCATTTTCATCTGTCGGCGTAAAAATATTCTTGGATGCACTATAATGTCCTAGGTCAGTCTTCCAGTCATAATTTCCAAAGAAAACAAGCGGGAGAGCATCTGAAAGCACATCCCTTCCCACATAAAGCCTGGAATCCCATTCCACACCAAAGAGATTACACAATGTCGGGAGTATGTCTACGGAAGAGGCAGGTGTATCGACAATAATCGGCTCATTATCTTCAAGCGCCCCGCACCAGATAATAGCACGGCTTCTGTCCCGCTCCTCATAGGTGTTCACTGGATAACCATATAGTTCAGATAAATACGGCATATTTCCCAGGGAGGCATCCGAATCCAGCCCATAGGGAAAATGATCCGGCGCAATGCAGATGACCGTATCATCCGCAATACCCTTTTCTTCAAGAGTTTCCACAAGATAATCCACTGCCTTTTCAAGCTCAAGGTTCGCCGCTATATAAGCACATACAGGCTCCGTGTAAGAAAGATTGTTTTTCGCACACCATGCGTCCACGGCATCTCTATTTTCCCTTGACATGTCATTATTTCCAAAAGTGTATACACTATGACCGCTTACCGTCATGTAATAAACATCAAAAGGCTGTTTGTCAATGTACATCGGCAGAGTTGCCTGCATCAATTCCAAATCACTTGCCGGCCATTTAGGGCTGATAAGCTCCTCAAGACCATTTCCGACTCCCATATATCCCCCGCTGTAGCCCAGCTTTGTATGTGTCTCATGCCGGTCGTAATAGGTGTAGGTGCTGTTGTGGAAAGCCATGCCAAAATATCCCTTGTCATTTAAAAGCGCGCCTATATTGGTGTGTGTTCCGTTCTGCGTAATCTCCTTAATAGAGCTTCCGCCGGAAGTCGGAATCAAACCAAATAGAAGCTGATATTCACCTCCGGTTGTTCCGGCAATTGACTGCTGGTAATAATCATTAAAGTTAATTCCCTTTGTGGAAAGCCTGTAAAGGGTCGGTGTGAGCTCCTGGTCAATGAGAAAGCCGGAAAATGCTTCCGCACAGATCAAAATCAGATTTTTTCCCTCAAAAGCGCCTGTATAGGCATTTTGGTTTGACGGTGTGAGCGTAGAGACATAAGCATCAATATCCGCACAGTTCCCACCCGCGGCAGCAAGCGCGGCAAAATCAACAGAAGCCACACTCTGACCGTATACAACCGGTGTTACCGGCTCACCCTCCTGCGCAGTTTTCGTGCTTTTGAAGGGAGTTCCCGTTTCCATCTTCTTGCCGGCTAGGGGATCATCCAGAGATGTGCCGGCTGTGCCCTGCACAAATTCCACCTCCATGCTTTCAAAGACAGGCGCAGACGTTTTGGATGAAGCAAGATTCCGAATATCCAGACACAGCCCCTCACCCAGCCCAAACTCCATTACTGCCGCCTCAAAATTATATTGATTGGTATAAATATCCTTATGCAGACCACAGCATAAAATAAGGAACAAAGCCGCTCCATAACAGAAAACTCCCCCAGCCAAATGTGCCAGCGAAAAATAAACATCCCACCTTGTACGTCCCCGCCAAATGTCCTTTTTGGGTAACTGCCCTATTATCCTTTCTCTTAATACAAACCACAAGATAAGCGGCAGCAAAAAAAGCGTAATATGACTGATTCCATCAAAGCAAAAAATCAACCGCCTGATGTCCGCACCAAATCCGCCCAATGCGTCAGTTGCGGCATTCAATATGGTATTTATGTCATATGCCACCTTAAACTGTCTATATACCAGAAATTCCACAACAAAAATGAGGAATAAAAACCCCAGATAGAATGGTATCAGTATCTGCACTGCTTTTTTCGGCAACAGCGAAATAATGCCTGAAACCACCAGCCCCACACAGAGGGAAAATAAAGCCAGAAATACAAATGAACTTCCGTTGTGCAATGTTTCGACTGACAGCTTGAAAACAATCTCCATGTAAAAACACGATAGAAACAAAAAAACAGCTAACCGTATAGGGCTCTGTGACAAAAAATTTTTAACCTTTGCCGTAGAGAATCTCTTTCTTCTATTCTTCTTTTGTAAATTCATAATGTCTTGTTATTGCAAGCGCTTAGACCTGCATCCTCCTTTTGATAAATCAAGGTTAATCACAAAACTTCTTCTTTAGATATTGTCAATATTCCATTTCCCATAACCTCATTCTACACTGCTATTTTACACGCCCCATGCATCATTTTTGCATCATTTTTGCATCATTTTTCTTTTCGGTATCAGTCCTTTTTCCCGAAAGTATAATTCTGTCCCTATCGACCTCTATCAGCGGTATCCATAAAAGAGAGGTTCATCAGTCGTTCCTATGAATCCCCCTGCACGAATACAATTGAAAATAATAACTTCACAATCTACAGACTTAAACTCATTTGGCGATATTCTTCATTCCCTCTTTTCTCTAACTCCCTGTAATTACACGCAAGCAGCTTTTCAGCCTCTTCCCTTGAAAACAGCCATTTCCCAATATCCTTCTCATACAAAATCAACGGCATACGTGGATGTATTCCTGTCATACACCCATCCGCTTCACGGGGAGGCCGCTGAAAAAGTAGATACCACCGCCTATATTTGGTATAATGTAATTATCAAATACAGGCGGTGGCACTATGG
>CAJTUC010000046.1 GCA_910579395.1 uncultured Lachnospiraceae bacterium
CGAAGAAGATAAGAAATATCAGATCGACTGCTGGGCCAGATTGTTCAAGGCCACCATGTGGGAGGAGATTCATATGCTTGCTTCTGAAAATAATGATATCGCCGAAGCTTCCGATACGATGTTTCGGCTCAGTGCGGAAGAAAGTATTCGGAAACGGTGTCTGGACAGGGAAGAATATTACCGGGAAATACGGACTTATAAGAAAATCATCAGGGAACAGGAAGTATGTATCGCCGAAAAGGATTCTACCATTCAAGAACTTCTCGCCAGAATAGAAGAACTCGAAACCGAAGGGAGAAAAACACCCTGAATCCGGCTGTTTCTCTCCCATTGTTTCCTCAAGCGCTTCATCACACCGCCGTGCGGTTCACGATCCGATAATAAGTTCTGGCCGTCCGCCAGTAACTGATGACATAGATCAGCATGAACACCAGCGAAACGCCGACAGCACATTCTATCATGAGGCCGATATCGAAAAATCCGATCATGACCATCAACTGCTTTACCATGAACATTCCGGCAAAAGTATGGACAAGCGCTCCGGCCAGAGGCAGGCCGAACACGAAAAGAATCTGTTTGTGAACGGTGCTCCTGATCTCATCCCCGCTCATACCCACTTTCTGCATGATCGCATAACTCTGCATATCCTCGTAGCCTTCCGAAATCTGCTTATAATACATAATGATGAGCAGGCACAGGAAAAAATCAGTTCCGAATATGACGCCGATGAACAGGAGCCCGCCATACATGGAGCAGAGTTCTCCCCTTTGTTCCAGGCCGTTCTTCTCATTGCGGATGCCGTCCTGCATCCATCCCCATTCGGAAAGTTCTTCTATATAAGATGTTTTGGCCGCATCTTCCCCCTCCAGAACAATCCCGGCCCTGCACCTTCCGCTCCGTAAAAAGGCCTCCATGTCCTCCACACCGTTCGCCTCCGCCCATGCTCTGACATAAGCGTCTCTTGTTGCATCGTCGCGCACGATGATGATATATCTTCCCTTCCGGTTCTCCTCTGCCTTCGGATAAGCAAAGAGTTCCGGCACTTCTCTTTTGACGGTTCCGCCGATTCCCATGAAGGTCAGCGTTTCTTCACCATAATCAGCGCCTTCCGCATATATTAACGCTTCCTGCCCGGTCAGGATTTCTTTTTCACCGCTCAATTCTTCATAGTCCGCAAGGGTCATAATAATGACATCGCGATTCGCCGCATCCTCTTCCTTTCTCAATTCAAAGCTGCTGCCATTCCGGGAACAGGATAAAGAAATAGCGTCAAACACATCAGCGCGCCGTACCGTCAGGCCATATTTTTCCGTAAGTTCTTCCAACTTCATCCGAAACTGCTCCGCCGTCATTTTTCCCTCATCCAGCTCAAGCTCCAAATCATACGGACAGATATAGTGCGTCACGCCGTCCAGTCCAAGCCAGGCCGATACGGTACAAATGAGCGTGATGATCACCATCGTGGAAAAAATACAGATATTGACGAGTCCCGCCGCACTCTTTTTCATTCGGTAATACATGCCGGAAATCGTAATAAAATTCTTTGCCTTATAATACAGCCTTTTATTCCGGCGGAGCAGTTTCAGGAAAAACACGCTCCCCGATGTAAAAAGAAGGTAGGTTCCGATGACCACCAGCAAAATCGCCAATGCAAAATCTATCAGGATCATGGAATCCGCCTGCGCGCCGATTGACGCACGATACCCGAAAATAAGCGCCGCCGCACCGATGACAGACCATAAAACAAGCAGACGCGGCTCTTTTTCCCCCTTCCTGCTCCCGCTCATCAGTTCCGCCGGGCGGGCTTTGCCGACTTCCCACAACTGACTGAGGAAAAGAAGCAGGAAAACAATACCAAAGTAAATAAGCGTCTCCGTGAACGCCTTCATTTTAAAGACAAAATCCACATCAAGCGGCACATTGCTCAGCCTGAGCAATAACAGGAACAAAAGCTTGGAAAGCACCACGCCCAGAAGAATGCCGCCCGCCATCGTTATGACATAGACGATGCAGCTTTCCAGAAACAGCATCATGCCGATATGCTTTTTCTCCAAGCCAAGCAGTGTATACAGGCCGATTTCTTTTTTCCGCCTTTTTATCACAAAACTGTTCGCATAAAGCAGAAAAAAGAACAGAATCCATTCCAAAATCCTTTTTCCGATTTCCAGAATGATCCATGCGTAAGCTTTATAGGGCAGGATTTCCATCAAATCATTCTGCAGAATGGACGAAAACACAAAATGCGTAAAAACAGCAAAAATAACAGCCGCTATATACGGATAGTAAACAATTCCGTTCGCCACGATTCCCTTCGCCGCCATATGCGGCAGCAATTTCCATTTTTTCATATTAATACCCCCGCCTCTCTCTCCGCCTGCGCGCCCGTATTCCCCTCGCTCTGCAGCACCGTAAGCGCGTCCGAAATCATTTTATACATCGCATCCTTGCTCTGATTTCCCCGGTAGATCTGATGGTAAACGCAACCGTCTTTGATAAACAGGACCCGGCCTGCATAACTCGCCGCCTGAATGCTGTGCGTGACCATCAGGATTGTCTGACCCTCCGCGTTAACTTCATCGAACAGCTTTAACAGTTTCCCGGACGCTCTGGAATCCAATGCACCGGTCGGTTCATCCGCCAGAATAATGTCCGGCTCCGTGATCATGGCCCTGCAGGCCGCCGCACGCTGTTTCTGTCCGCCCGACACCTCATAAGGATATTTTCCCAGCACATCGTCGATGGACAGCCGTCTGGCGAGAGGTGCAAGCCGCTCTTCCATCTTACCGTAATCCTCTCCCGAAAGCACCATCGGCAGAAAGATGTTATCTTTTAAAGAAAGCGTATCCAACAGATTAAATTCCTGAAAAACGAAACCGAGATGTTCCCGCCGAAAAGCGCAGAGCTCCTTATTCTTTATCTCCGTAACATTCCGCCCCCGCAGAAGCACCTGGCCGCTCGTCGCCTTATCCAGAGAAGCGAGAATATTTAACAGCGTCGTCTTTCCGGAACCGGACTCTCCCATGATTGCCACATACTCGCCTTCCTCCACCGAAAAATTCACATCCCTTAACGCCTGCACTTTTACCGAACCAAAGCGGGTCGTGTATACCTTTTTCAGATTTTTCACTTCCAAGATTGCCATGATCTTCTCTCCTCTTCCAAGTCTGCACCATTATCACATGAATCGAACGCACCTTTTGTCACCCATCATAAAGCAAAAGGAAATGCGCAGCCATCGATTCGGCTTACATTTCCTTCTCCAAACTTACATTCCTGTCACATCACCAGGCGAGCAAGACTTGCTACGCAAGTCAGAACTTCTTCTCACACTTTGAGTCCGACAATGACCCTTGTGCCTTCCCCTATACGGGATTCTACCCGAATGGTATGAGAAAGCCTGTCCAGAATCTGCCTGCACAGATAAAGGCCGATGCCGGTGGACTTTTTATCCAGGCGCCCGTTATGGCCGGTAAATCCACGTTCGAAAATCCTCGGCAGGTCCTCCTCCCGGATACCGATTCCGCTGTCCTCAAACACGACAAAGGAAGCCGCCGCCTGCGTCTTTTCTCCGTTTTCATCAAGCCCGTAGATTCGAATCCCGCCCTCGTGCGTATATTTTAACGCGTTGGACAGAATCTGCTCAAACACAAAAGAAAGCCATTTCTCGTCCGTGACCGCCTGTGCGGAAAATTCTTCCATCGTAAAAGAAAGCCCGCTTCCGATAAACAGAATTGAATACTTTTTGACCGCCTGTTTTATTACTGCATAAACATCCTGTGTCTGAAAAAGCAGATCAGACGAAATACTGTCGAGTCTGGCATAATGCAGAGCCATTTCCGCATACTGCTCGATTTTGAAGAGTTCTTCCAGCGGCTGTTTTTCTCCCTGCAGTAAAAGCCGCATCGCCGCAATGGGCGTCTTGATCTGATGCGTCCACATTGTGTAGTAGTCCGTCATATCCTTTTTCTTTTCATCGTATTCCGTCTGAAATCTGCACTCTTCCGCTTCGACAGCCTCTATCATCTGCCTGTACAATTCGTCTATATAAGAATTTCCTTCCGGCAGGCAGGCGCTCCGCTCCCCGCTTCTGTCGATGGCACGATACAGCATGATACATTTTCTGCGGTACCGGATATAATCCCATATTCCATACAGTATACCGAAAAAAATGAGCAGGAACACCGCATAGGACATATTTTTTACCGCGCCGTCGTACCTGTAGAGTTCAGCCATCCCTAAAAGGAGCAATACGGAAAGCCCGTACAGGATGACCGTTCTGATATGCTCCTTTAAATAAGAACCGAAAATAATCCTTTCCCGCTGTTTCATTTCCGAGCAAATCCTTTCTTCCGTCCGTTTTCATCCACACGCATTTCACGTGCGGCCGTCTATCCCCTGTTCAGCTGATAACCAACGCCCTTTTTCGTCAGGATAAAATCCCGCAGCCCCGCCCCTTCCAGCACTTTCCGAAGGCGGTTCACGTTGACGGTCAGCGTATTGTCATCCACAAAGCATTCGTCATCCCACAAACGCCGCATAATCTCTTCCCGCGTCACGGCATTCCCCGCATTTTCAAAAAGAATCTGCAGGATGCGGAATTCATTTTTGGACAGTTCCCGCTTCTCGCCTTTGTACAAAAACGACATGTCCGTCATATTTAAAATAACACCGCCGTATTCCAAAAGCGAAGAGGATTCCTGAAAAGAATACGCCCTTCGCAGAACAGCCTGAATCTTGGCGGCAAGCACCTCCAGATCAAAAGGCTTTGCGATAAAATCATCTCCGCCCATATTGACCGCCATGATAATATTCATATTATCGGAAGCGGAGGACAGGAAAAGAATCGGCACTTTCGAGACTTTCCTGATTTCCCCGCACCAGTAATAACCGTTGTAAAAAGGCAGGCCTATATCCATCAGCACAAGATGCGGCTCAAAGCCTGCCACATCCGAAAGGACATCGCCGAAATCGGAAACGCCTTGCACTTCATAACCCCACTTTGTCAGATGACTACTGACCTGCGTAAAGATCACAGGGTCATCTTCCACCAGTAAAATCCTATACATAAAAATAACCATGCCTTTCTCTCTATCTTTCAAGCCGCCCATAGAGAATCTCTCCGCGGCTCTCTGCATGCCGTCACAGACGGCACATGCTCTGAAAGCATATGATGCCCCATACCGCAAACATGGACAATATCACCTTTCTTCTGCTGTTCCTGAATCAGATTGGAAAGTTTTTCATTTCTGCTTTCGTCCTTTTCGTATGTTATGATACCTCATTTTACCGAAAGATGAGATAATCGTCAAATATTTGCTGACACTTCTCTACGATTATTGTAAAATAACAGACCAAGGAAACCACGCAATATTTCTACGCCCCTTAATCATCCTTTTTCACTCCCCCAAAAACGTCTTTACCCGCACACGCCTTCCACTCTGTGTCACGCGTATCGTCACCGCGCCACCCACCTTCGTCTGATAGATATGACAACCCGTCCGTTCCAGTCTGTCCAGCAGTTCTTCGTGCGGATGACCGTACCGGTTATTTTTTCCGGCGGAAATGATCGCAAGCTTCGGGGATGCGGTTTCCAGAAACGCTTCTTTCGTAGAATTTCTGGAGCCGTGATGAGCCACTTTCAATACGGTGATACCGCTTTCCTCCGTCATGAGGCTTTTCAACTGCTGTCTGACCGCCTCCTCGCCGCTTCCTTCCAAGTCTCCTGTAAAAAGAGCTGAAAATGCGCCATATTCCAGATAGAGCACAACGGAAGCCTCGTTGCTTTCCTGCTCCGCCCCTTTTTCCGGATGCAGGCAGGTAAACTTGATGTTCCCGCGGCACAACGTTTCCCCCCTGTGAATATAGTGTACCGAAATCCCCTGTCGAAGCGCCAGCGCTTCCAGCTCTGCATACGCTTCTCCACGGCTTTCCGCGCCGATAGCGGGCAGAATCAGATTTTCTATCACAACACCGTTCTGCACCATCTCCTCTACAAGCATTTGAAGCCCGTTATAGTGGTCGATGTCCATATGTGTCACAAACACCGCATCCAGCGTATCCGCTCCTTCTTCTTTCAAAAAGGGAAGAATCTGATAGGTCCCTACATCGCTCTTACTGGAACTGCCGCCGTCGATCAGATAACGGTCGCCCTTTTCGCCGGCAAGATAAATGCAGTCTCCCTGTCCCACATCCAGAAACGTGATCTGCAGTCCGCTCCGATATCGCATGGTAATACACAGAAGGGCGAGCAGAATCCATTGCCAGAACATCAGCCTGCTCCATTTATGGCTGTACCGGACGGCTATGCACAGGATCAGTATATAAACGGCTATCTGCCAATTTTCCGGCCTGCCCAGAATATTTCTGCTCTTCGGCAACCGGAGCACAATGCTGCAGCAGAACTCATAAAAAGCGAGCAAAAAATGCGCCGGCATCGCCGCATAGCTTCCCAAAGGCAGATAATACATCGCCGTCAAAAGGCTGAATATCCCATCCGACAGGATAAGCCCCATACCGGGAAGCAGCAGCACATTTAGAAACAGGGAATACAGCGGATATTCATAATAGAAACACAGATACACCGGCAGAGTGACGATGGAAACCGCAAGGCTGGGTGATATAAGTCTTCTTGTGCGGGAAATTATGCCCTGCACGCAGTCTGCAGGTTTGCGACCGCCAGGCTCAGATTTATGGTCACAGAAACGCAGTTCTGCCTTCGTCCTGCTTTGACCGGAAAAATTTTCTTCCACCACCGGAAGAAAAATCCCGATTGCCAGAATAGCGCCGAAAGAAAAAAGAAAACCGCTGTGGTATAGGTATAAGGGCTGCTGGAACAGAACCGATATAGCCGCAATCGCCATTGCTGTCAGCATATCGTAGGTACGGCCGAACAATCCTGCCGCGATATGAATGCCAAACATCATAATGGCCCGATATGCAGAAATGCTCATTCCCGTCATAATACCATAGCAGTACATCAATGCGATTGATAAGATAACATTTATTATTTTATTACATCTCACTTTATGCAGTATCTTAAAAAGACCCATACCGATGATAGAAATGTGCAGCCCGCTGATGCTCAGAATGTGGATGATACCACTGAGTTGATATAATTCTTTCGTCTCTTCATCCAGCCCGCCCTTTTCCCCAAGCAAAACTGCTTTCATAATAGAAGCATCCTTTTCTTCAAAACAAACATCCAGCAAAGCGGACAGGTACGTCCTGAGTCGGTAAAGCCCTTCACGGAACCGATCATAAGATGCTGTTTCTTCCACGATAACGGTATTCTGTATCCTCGCCTGAATGTCCAGAATCTGATAATAACGTCTTGCGTCAAATTCTCCCGGGTTTGTCGCTCCGTCAAAGGCATACAGTTTTCCCTGTACCCGGACATAACTTCCCATCTTGGGTTCCTGTCCGTCCACTGCATAGCAGATTACATTTTTTATTTCCGAAGGGATTGTCTGTGGCTGAACCACCTGAACTTCTTTTAGATAAAAAACCAAGATTTCCTGATTATTAGAAATGCGATATTCCTTCTTATCGACCTGACCTGTCAAAATGACGCCGCACTTGTTGGCATCCTCCAACTCCGCTGCAGGCAGCGGGTGGAGATACAGATACAACCGGATAAGCACGATAAATGCAAGACCGATAAGACATACGGGTCTTCTCATGACACCTCTCATTCTGCCGCGGATGCGGCACTCGTGACCAGATCCAGATTCCGTTCAAACATATTCGTCAGGCTGATGCTCTCCTTATAGTAAACGGAAGTATCACCGTTGATGGAAATCTGGACTTTATTGATATTGGGCAGCTCTATCAGCGAATTGGTAATGGAATAAATCGTAACATCAGACGTCACGCTGTAGGGCTGGCTCAAGAAAGCTTCGTCAAAGTTAACATAACATATTCTATCAATAACGGTAACGCTCAATACCTTCGTGGACGGATTGATCGTCGGATAGCTGTTCCCGGTTGTCGGTCCTTCGATCAGTTTCTCCACCACAAGCTTTTCCATCGAAATATTGCTGTTATAGATAACATTCCGCTGGTTCTCCTCCACCAGTCTGTCACCGTTTTCATTGGCAAAATACAGGCGGAGATTGACTTTTTCATAAGTATTGATCTCATTTCCCGCATTATCGATAAAAGTATCCGCAGACATTGTGCCGATGGCGACATTACTCCTGTCCACTAACGGCTCGCCCAGAATGGTAAAGGAAATATATTTTATATCGGGTACCTGCGACAGGGTTCTGACGATTGCGGCGCGCACGAGCACTTCCTTGATATTGTCCATCTCCTTGTATTGCTCATCGAAATTAACCGTAAGCGTTTCGCCGTCCCATGAATAATTAAGCAGTTCAAAACCTTCCGCAAGCGGCGCTTTATACTCCATTTTGTTCGGTTTGGCCGCAAGCTGCTCTATCAATTCACTCAGCAGCTGCTGACTGTCCTCCGTTTCCGTCTGATAGGAATTGGAAAAAATACACGTTTCCTCATTGTTTACATAATATATATCATAGGACTTTCCGGCCTCCGACTCCGTTTCACTTCCACACGCTGTCATACAGACCGTCAAAACGAGAAGCAGCGACGGGAATAATCCCGTTTTCCAGTTTTTAAAAAGCAATCTCATCTGCCATTCCCTTTCTCACGAAACCGCAATGTAGGTCAACGGAATCTTTACCGTAAAAGTCGTTCCTTCTCCTTCCTCACTGACTACTTTGATCGTTCCTCTGTGCATCAAGATAGCGCTCCTAGTAATCGACAATCCAAGGCCTGTCCCTTCGATTTCTCTGGAATGAGATTTATCCACCCTATAAAAACGTTCATAAATATGTTCGACGGAATCCGCCGGAATACCGATTCCGGAATCCGCCACCTCCACGGTAAAAAACTGGTGGTCCGCATCTACGGTCACTTTGACCCACCCATGCTCCTTATTATATTTGATGGCATTCTCTATCAAATTCGTAATAACTTGTGTTATTTTTACTTCATCCACAGCCGCCATGACCGGTCTGATACTTTCATAAACGAGTTCGATGTCCCGCTTGATCGCGATAGGCCGGAGTCTTCTCATGATCAGTTCTACCAGCAGATTGATATCGACCTGAGAAATATTCAGCGTGAAAGCCGTCCCATCCATTTTGATCAGAGCGAGCAGGTCGTTGATGATCTTATTTTCTCTGTCGATTTCGGTCGCAATGTCCTCCATGAACTCCCGATACAGTTCCACCGGAACATCTTCCTGCCCCCGCAGGGAGTCCGCCAGTACTTTGATGGATGTAATCGGCGTTTTCAATTCATGGGAAACGTTGGATACAAATTCCTGTCTGGAATCATCCAGCACCTTCATACGACTGAGCACCTGATTGAAGGCATCTCCGATATGCTCCGTTTCCAGATAATCCGGTACGGAAATGGGATCGCTCTTATATCCTTCCTTGACCTGACTCAAAGCATCCGTTATTTTTTCAAAAGGCCTGATCAGAAGATGGGATAAAACAAACGATACCAGAAAAATCGCAATGATGACGATCACTTCTACCACGAGTGCCTGTCTGCTCAGAATATCCATCGTAACGGTAATACTATCCGTCGATACACTGGTCAGCATAACGCCGCTGACAATATCAAATTTTTTGGGTTCTTCCCCTGTCATATTCATTACCATCGTTTCCGTGATCGGTATCGTCATTTCAATATAACCGTTTTCGGAATCGTACTGGCTCGTATTTTCACCCTTCATGCAGCGGATGACTTCTTCGGAAACAATTGTTTTCCCTTCGCTGATTCCATAAGTGTCCTTTACGACTTTCAGGCTGCTGTTGATGATCAGAACGCGCCCGTCATATAGATTGGAGAACTGGTTCACCTCCGCATTGATCACCTCTGAAGAAGTGTCCTGCAGATAACGGTAAGCGATCAGATGATTTGCCAGGATCCGAAGCTGCTCCTGCACATCGGAAGTCCGAACGCTCACCGCACGATGTTCGTAATTTTCCAGAATTGCATACCGCATGAAAATACAGGGTATTAATCCGACAATGAACAAAATGAGGAACAGACGCACTTTCAGGCTGCGCAGAATTTTTAATTTTCTAAAATTCCATTTATGCAAAGTAATAACCTACTCCCCATTTTGTATGCACATACACCGGTTCGCTCGGTGTCGTTTCGATTTTTTCTCTCAAACGGCGGATATGTACATCTACCGTCCGCACATCTCCCGGGTAATCGCTGCCCCATATGATCTTCAGCAGATTTTCTCTACTGTAGACCTTATTCGGGTTTTTCATTAACAGCTCCAGTACTTCAAATTCCTTTGCAGTCAGATTGACTTCCCGGTTCTTGATATAGACCCTTCTGCCGTCGCAGTCCAAGCGCATATCACGGTTCTCGATAATCCTCTGCGCATCTTTCTCTTCATTCTTTCTCCCGGTCCTTCGCATGATTGCTTTGATTCTCGCCTTCACTTCCAGAATGTTGAAAGGTTTGGTAATATAATCGTCCGCACCATACTCCAGTCCGAGAATTTTATCCATATCCTCACCTTTTGCGGTCAGCATAACGATAGGCGTATTGGAAAAATCCCGAATCTGCTGGCATACCTCAAAACCAGTCATCTTGGGCAGCATGACATCCAGCAAAATCATATCATACGCGTTGCTTTTCGCCAATTCCAACGCTTCTTCCCCGTCATATGCACAATCCACTTCCATGCCATCCTGCTCTAAGCTGAAACGGATCCCTTTTACAATTAATTTCTCATCGTCTACGACTAATACTCTTTTACTCATAGCAACCCCTCATTCCTACACATTCCGCGTCATTCCGTTTATTTTACGGTGATCTTATCCTTTATTTTCTCAAAAGTCCCTTCTTTGATACCGCTCACCTTCATGATATCTTCAATGGATGCAAAGTTTCCGTTCTCCTGCCGGTACTGTATGATCGCCGCAGCTTTACCCGCACCGATGCCGGGAATTGCGCTCAGCTCATTTTCCTCTGCTGTATTGATATTCACGAGTCCGTTCATACTGCCGGACGAATTATCTGCCATACCGGCCGCTCCCGGCTCCTGCAGCCCCGTATTCAGTGTGTCTTCCTGCCATAGTGCCTGATAAGAACCGGCCGCCTTCGCCGCATCCGCTTCTTCCACCGTCGGTATGGCAAGCCGCTGACCGTCCTGTAAGATACCGGCCTGATTGATAAAATCCTCACAGGCGTCTTCCCGAAAACCTCCGGCCGCCGCAACGCCTTCATAAACTCTGCTACCCGCCGCCAGTTGATAGACACCCGGATTTTCTACCGCGCCGCAAATATGTACATAGATATCCGGCGGTATAACGGCATCCTGTACCGTCATGCTGTTCTCCGCTTTCGTTCCCGCCTCCGGCGCCCCGGTACTGCCGCCCGATGGCGCCGTCTCCGTTCCGGTTTCCACGTCCAAATCCCTGTCTGCATCCACCGCGCTTTCCGTTCCGCTCTCATGCCCGTCAAGCTCCAGCACGATATCCTCTCTGCTCGTACAGGCGGTCAGCATCAGAACCAGAAAAAGAAAAAAGATTCCCCTTATTAATTGATTGATAATAGATGTACGCATAGTTTCCTTTCCGCTTCTCCGGCCCTGCCGGAAAAGCTCAGGAAGTCCCCGCTATGCACTTATTTTATTGTAAAATAAATTCAGTCCTATGTCCACTTAAAAATAATAATTCCGAGAATTGCAATTCCCATGCCTGCCAGCTTCCGGATTTCAAGAGGCTGCTTTTCCACACCGAAGAGCCCGAACAGCTCGATCAGATATGCCACGATGAGCTGCGAAATGACAATGAGCATAACGGACTTGGCCGGCCCCAGCATCTCCATTGCCTTAATAACGGTATAGGTAATAAACGCACCGATTGCACCGCCAAGCAGCATATATTTGGGTTGTACTTTGAACAGCGCTCCGAAAGACGAGCGGTCCGTGAAAAGCCAGGCCCCCAAACAGACGAGCAGCGCCGTGAACTGCACAAACGCATTCGCTACCCATATGGTAGACGATTTCGTGACCTGTGTATTAAAAACGCCCTGAATGCTCATAAAAGCACCGGATAATAATGCAATAAAAAATCCAACCATGATTGACCTTCCATTCTTCATTCTTATATTAACAAAAAGTACAAGACGGCCAAAACCATCTTGTACTATCATTTCCCTGTATCAGTCAAAATATGCACGATTTTTTCACATTTCCGAATCGCAGACGCGCGCTTATTCCGTTTCTCCGGAGTCTCCTTCGGTTTCTTCCGCCATTTCTCCGTCTACGAATTCCTCTTCCTCCGGCTCATCCTCCGGGACGTCGATATACTCCTCCGTATATTCTTCACCCTTTACCTGTGTCATGATTTTCTCAGAAAGGGATTTCAACTCCGCATTTGCATCGTTCCCTGCCCATATTCTGGCAAAAGCAATTTCCATCTCTACCCAGTAATTGCTCGTTCCGATCATTTTGGGGTTAGGCGCGGATTTTTCATATTCCGCGATAAATGCCTGCACATTCCCGTTATCAAAAATAACATCTGTTCTTGCCGGTATTTTCCCTGTTCGGTCGTACAGGTTATCCGCATTATAGCAGGACAGATAAACTGCAAAATCATTTGCCATATCCTTATACATGGAATATCCATTGACGACAATGCACTGTGTCACGGATAACGACCGGGAAACAAGCTCCTCATTCACATTCGGTATCAGAGAAGTTCCGTATTCATACTGAAATTCCCCGTTCGCTTTCGCTTCCTCTATCTTCGCCAGTGCATCCGTCGTCACCACCGTGTAAACAATCTTTCCATCAATAAAATCCTGTAAAATATCCGCATAGCTGATTTCTTCGGCATCGATGGAAAAGAACTGATTCAAATCCTGATAAACCCTCATGCAGCGGATTGCATCTTCATTGTAAATATTTATGAAATCGTCTCTGTCCCCTGCGATTCCGCCTACGTCAATATAGTTTCCGACAAAGAAATAATTATAAAAAATATCGGATACATCCCATTTAAAAATTGCTTCTACCTGTTCCGGCGCATCATAGACATCCGCAAATGCCAGAATATCATCGATTGTCTTTGGAAGCGCTTCTTCCACCCGCTCTGCCACCGCATTTTCATCGATTCCGTCCGCCTCCGGGGTTCCTTCCGCATTCACCTGTGAAGCATCCGCCGTTTCCGTTCCCTCCGAACCGCCGGATTCACCGGATTCCGCATCTTCTTCTCCGGCTTCTTCCTCCGGCCCGTTCTGTGCAAGTTCCGCCTCAGCCGCTTCGGCCGCCGCCACATCGAGTTCCGCCTCTATCTGTGCACGCGCCCAGTCTTCCAGATAAGTCTTATTATACAAAAAAGAGCTGGTCTCAAAATAAAATGGATAGCCAATCTGCTTATCATGATAAGTGGCCGCATGAATTGCCGTATCCGTAAAAAAATTCGACATAGGCAGAACACCCTCCGGTATCCTGATTTCCGATGCGAGTCCGGCCAGATATGCTTTTTCCAGAGAATCGTTTCCTACAATGTATAAATCCGGCACCTCTTCCGAATGCAGCGAAGCCTGATTAATGGTTTCCAGATATTCCGCACCTGACGTATGCACCGGAATCACCCGGGCTTCGTCTTGAAAATCATTATAGGCAACCGCCACGCTGTTCAGATAATCCGTCAAAGCCTCATCCGTATACCACAGATACAATGTCTCCCTGTGCCCGAAAAGAGGCTCTTCTATCTCTTCCGTCTCCTCCTTCGGCTCTACCGTCAGCCCGCGGCTGCTTACGGCATAAAGCCCGCCGACTACGCACGCTATCAGAAGAACGGTCAAAAATCTTCTTTTTATGATCACGCTTTTCTCCTATCTATACTTTTTCAATCCAGACATTTCCGTAAAATACTTATCATTTCATCAATATGCTGCTTCGTGATAATGAGCGCCGGAACAAAACGAATGATATTGCTTCCTGCATTGATGAGAATCAGTCCTTTTTCCATTGCCCTGTTAATGATATCTCCAACCGGCTCTCTGCAGACAAGTCCCTGCATCAGACCTGCGCCGCGCCTTGTTTCCACTATGTCATATTCCGCTGCAAGAGCATCCAGCTGTTCTTCCAGATAAACGCCCGCTTCCTGCACATGCTCGAGAATATGCTCTTTTTCATATAAATCGAGCACTTTGCAAATTGCCGCACAGGCAAGTGGATTACCGCCGTAAGTCGTCCCGTGGTCGCCCGCTTTCAGGGAATTTAGCCCAACCTTCTCCGTCATCAGAAAAGCGCCGACCGGAACGCCGCAGCCAAGCGCCTTCGCCGTCGTCATGATATCCGGTTTGATGCCGAATTTCTGCCACGCATACATATAGCCGGTCCGTCCCATGCCGCACTGAATTTCATCCAGAATCAGCAGGATATCCCGCTCTTCGCACAGATTCTTTACTTGTCTGAGAAACGCTTCTTCCGCCGGATAAAGTCCGCCTTCCCCCTGTACTGTTTCTAATAAAATAGCGCACGTTTTTTCATTCACATTGGCCATTATGCTGTCAAAATCGTTCAAATCCGCAAACCGGATATTGCCGATCATCGGTTCAAATGCTTCCCTGTAATGCGGATTTCCGGTAACAGAAAGCGCCCCCATCGTCCTGCCGTGGAAAGAATGATTCATCGCGATGATCTCATGGTCTGTTTTCCCGTCTTTGAGATAAGCATATTTCCTTGCCGCTTTGATGGCTCCCTCAACTGCCTCCGCGCCGCTGTTCGTAAAAAAGACCCTGTCCATGCCGGAAGCTTTTTTCAGCTTCTTTGCCGCCTCAATGGCAGGTATATTATAATAATAATTGGAAGTATGGATAATCTTATCGATCTGCTCTTTCAAAGCATCATTGTACTCTTGATTTCCGTATCCAAGCGCAAATACCGCAATCCCTGATACGAAGTCCAGATATTTTTTCCCTTCCATATCATACAGATAAACGCCGTCGCCTTTTTCAAAGACTACCTGATAGCGGTTATAAGTATGTAAAAGGGCTTTCTCCGCCTCATCGATATACTCCTGCATTTTCGTCATATTACTCTCCATGCCTTTCTCTCAACCTATAATTATTCCATAAAGAAGAATGGCCCTGCCATTCTTCAGTGTGAGAAAGATTTGCCCTGCAAATCGTAGAACTTCTTGGCCTCCCGTCCAATGGCGGGACGTCTTTAGAAGTTCTTCTCACACTTTTCATTATCATCAATAATCGCCGTCCCTATGCCGTGGTTGGTGAAAATCTCAAGCAACAGACAGTGCGGTATTCTGCCGTCCAGAATATGTACCCTGTTCACGCCCTCTCTGACCGCATCGGTGCAGTTCGCCAGCTTGGGCAGCATACCGCCGCCAATACAGCCGCTGGCGATCAGCTCTTCGGCCTGTGTCGCCGTCAGTCTGGAAATAAAGGTGGATTTATCCTCGATGTTCCGGTAAAGTCCCTCGATATCCGTCAAAAATGCAAGTTTTTCCGCAGAAACAGCCTTTGCAATTGCGCAGGCCGCATCATCGGCGTTGATATTATAAGTCTGAAACTGCTCGTCAAGCCCGATTGGTGCGACAATGGGCAGAAAATCCTTTTCCAGCAAATCATATAATACTTTGGGATTGACCTTTTTGATATCGCCTACAAAACCGATGTCCTGTCCGTCGGAGTATTTTTTATCACATTCCAGAAGTCCGCCGTCCTTGCCGCTGATGCCGACTGCCTTTACGCCCAGTTCCTGCACCATGCTGACGAGGCTCTTGTTGACTTTATTCAACACCATCTCCGCAATTTCCATCGTATCGGCATCCGTCACACGAAGCCCGTTGACAAATCTCGCCTCCATGCCGACCTTGCCGACCCAGCGGCTGATTTCCTTGCCGCCGCCGTGCACGATGATCGGTTTAAAACCTACCAGCTTCAAAAGCGTAACGTCTTTGATGACATTTTTCTGTAATTCTTCGTTGCTCATGGCGCTTCCGCCGTATTTCACAACGATGATCTTTCGATTAAATTTCTGAATATAGGGAAGCGCCTCAATCAGCGTCTCCGCCTTTTCCAGAATCTTACCCATTTCTTTCTGTTCCATTTTGATTTCCATGCCTTTCAGTTCCAAATTATTCGTGTTACCATCTTCCCGACAGAATCGCTCCAAGGCAATCCTGTCAGACGAACTTGCCTGTCTTCATCTTTAGCTGCGGTAATCCGCATTGATCTTCACATAATCATAAGTCAGGTCGCAGCCCCATGCGGTCGCTTCCGCCTCTCCCGCTTTCATGTCCACAAGAACTCTGACCTCCGGCGCGGAAAGAATCTTCGTCGCTTCCTCTTCCGGGTAATCCGTAACGGTTCCATCCTTGTAAACCAAAAGGCTCTTTTCTCCA
Source organism: uncultured Lachnospiraceae bacterium (assembly GCA_910579395.1). GTDB lineage: Bacteria > Bacillota > Clostridia > Lachnospirales > Lachnospiraceae > UBA3282. The sequence continues at coordinate 16,434 of CAJTUC010000046.1, forward strand.
TTTTCGAGAAAAACTTCCATATTGTCCGGGTCGAACGCTGCACCGGAATAACCGAGCGCACACAAAAACCTTCCGCAGTTCGCATCATGGCCGAATACCGCCGCTTTACTAAGGCTTGAACTGATAACAGATCTGCTCAGCTTACGGGCATCTTCCTTCGTCTTCGCATGAATGACTTTTGTTTCAAAAAGAGCCGTCGCTCCCTCGCCGTCTCCCGCCATCATTTTGGCCAGTGTTGTATTGATATAGTTCAGCGCTTCCCGGAACTTGTCATAATCTTCATTTTTTGATGCGATCTCGGGGTTTTCCGCCATACCATTTGCCAAAATGACAAGTGTGTCATTCGTGGAAGTATCGCCGTCTACCGATATCATATTGAAGGTATCGACTACATTTTCGCTCAAAGCCTCCTGAAGCAGTTCTTTGGAAATCGCGGCATCAGTCGTCAGAAAACCGAGCATGGTACCCATATTGGGGTGAATCATGCCGGAGCCTTTACACATACCGCCGAGCGTCACAGTCTTACCTCCGACTTCAAACGAAACGGCCGCCTGCTTGGAAATGGTATCCGTCGTCATGATCGCTTCCGCTGCTGTTTTACCCGCTTCTATCGTATCAGCCTTCTGCTGCACCAGCTTTTTCACGCCTTCCGCAATTTTTTCGGTCGGAATCTGCATACCGATGACACCGGTCGATGCTACCAGTACGGCATCCGCCGGAATCTGTAAACATTCTGCCGCCGCCTGCGCCGTCTGCTTACAGCATTCATACCCCTGTGAACCCGTACAGGCATTGGCAATGCCTGCGTTCGCTACGATTGCCTGTGCATAAGACGAATGTGCTACAACCTCCTTATCCCAGATGACCGGCGCCGCTTTAACGATATTGCTCGTAAAAACCCCCGCCGTCACACACGGTTTCTGACTGTAAACAAGCGCCATATCCTTTCTGTTCTGGTATTTGATGGAAGCCTCCACACCTGCTGCCTCAAATCCCTGCGCCGCGGTCACACCGCCTTCAATGATCTTCATAAATCTTCAACCCCTTTTGTATTTTTCTAAATGACTTTCTTCCTGAAAACAGCCAATGTTCCTGAACTTCCGACTGCTATATAATTCCCACACCGGCTGAATCCAAAAGCCTTTATTTCATAATCTTCAAAAATGACCGTACATTTTTCAGGATGATCGGTCCACAAAACATAATCCGGCATAAATATAATCTGCTCTTCTGGCCAAAAGGCGCCGCTGATATCAATCTATTTCCTTCTTTGGAACAACACCGCAATCCTCCTCCGCTTTCACCTGCGATTGGTATGATTTCATCTCCCTGCTCCCCGGTAAGCGCAGTCAACTCCGCTTCATCATAATTTTCGATACAATATGCTTTTTCTCCTGTTCTGCAATTTATGACTCGCTGCCCCTGCGACGAAATAACAGTCAATTTTTCGGTATATACATTGGAAAATCCGATATACATCAGACCGCCGACACCAAAACTGATTTTCTCCCATCCTTCTGGTATACCCTTCGGAATCTGATCGATAATGCACACTAACCTTCTTCTATTCGCATCTTCTATGCCGTTCATATAGTTCTCCGGTTGCGGCGGCATCCTTTGATACCCGCCTATCTTTCCTATTCCATATTGAACTTCGTGATATTATCCTCATTCAGTACAAAATCATAATAATTCAAGTCTTCCCGTTTTGTCCAGCCGATTTGTTTCCAAAAAGCATTCCCGATATCATTTTTCGTAAAAGCGATCAGAGATACCTTATTAATATGCTCTTCTTTCAGGGCGTTCATACAAAATACGACCATCGCTTTGCCGATGCCGCGCATTCTGTACTCTTCCGCCACACAAACATGATACAGGCAGCCTCTTCTGCCGTCATGCCCGCATAAAATAGAACCGGCCACCCTGCCGTCCTCGATGGCGACAACGCTCATCCCGGGATTCCTTTTCAGAAAAGCCTCCACGCCTTCTCTGGAATCATCCACGCTCCGGATGCCAAATCCTTTGATCGTCATCCAGAGACTGCGCACCTCATCATAATCCTCTATCACCATCGCCCGTATCACATTTATTCTCCTTCCATGGTGCTCTCAGTCCTCATAAATCACAGGAAGAATGCCCGCATCAAGGGCATTCTTTCTCACCCTATGGGAACATTGGCACAAACTCCAGTCCTTCGCTTTCTTTCAGGCCGAACATCAGGTTCATATTCTGCACCGCCTGTCCTGCCGCGCCTTTCACCAGATTATCCAAAGCGCCCATCATGATGATGCGGCCGGTCCGTTCGTCAATCACAAAATTGATATCCACATAATTGCTGCCCTCCACCCACTTTGTCTCCGGGCAGACGCCTTTTTCCAGAACGCGGACAAATTTTTCTTCCTTATAATATTTATCATAGACCGCTTTAACCTGTTCATAACCGGGCAGTCCCATGCTGCCGTCTTCCTTTTTCACCGGTTTCAGTGAAGCATATTCCGTTACGAGGATGCCCCTGTTCATCGGTACAAGGTGAGGCGTAAAGTTGAGTGTCAGCGGTCTGCCTGCGGCATACCCCAGCTGTTCCTCGATTTCCGGCGTGTGTCTGTGACCCGCCACGCCATATGCCTTGATATTTTCATTAACTTCACAATACAGGTTGGGCACTTTCGCACCACGTCCCGCACCGGATGTACCGCTCTTTGCATCGATGATCAGCGTATCGGCATCGATAAGCCCTTCCTTCACAAGCGGCCACGCTGTCAGAATGGAACAGGTCGTGTAACAGCCGGGATTCGCCGTCAACCTTGCTTTTTTGACTGCTTCCCTGTTCAGCTCGCACAGCCCATACACAGCTTCCCCGATATACTGCGGCGCTTTATGGGTGATTCCGTACCATTTCTCATAAACGGATACATCTTTGATCCTGAAATCGGCGCTCAGGTCGATGATCTTCACTTTGGAAAGAATCTCATCATTTACAAGCGAAGCGCAAAGGCCCTGCGGCGTCGCCGTAAAGATAACATCCACCTGTTCTGCAAGTTCTTCCATATTATCATCCATACAGACGTCATCCACAATCTGAAACATATTCTGATAGACTTCACAATATTTCTTATCGATATAACTTCTGGAGCCATACCATTTGATTTCCACTTCTTTGTGACCCGTCAGAATCCTGACGAGCTCTCCGCCGGCATATCCGGTCGCCCCGATGATTCCTGCTTTAACCATTTCGCTTCATTTCCTTTCCTAATCCTATACCAGTAGGTAATTGCGAAACGCATTTTTTCGGGAAAGCAGTTGTACAGAATAGACAAATCACGAGCAGGGTGCTTGGGAGCCGCCGGTGCTTAGACGCCGTATTTTGGCGTCTTATGCACCGCTGCGAGCGACAGTGCAGTGAAAGCGTGCCCTGCGGTGATTGTCTATTTTGTACAACGGAAGTTTTCGAAAACATTGTTTCGCAATTGCCTATCCTATACCAGATACCAGCATCCATTTATACCGGTTCCCATCTCAAAAGACATACTCCGGCAATATACACTTTTTTATTCTATCATACTCTTTTCATCTTTCAAATAATAAAATAAAAAGAATGTCCAAATCATACACCCTTTTTGCATAATATGCAACACTTTTTTATAAATATTCACTTTATTTGTATAAAAATCCACTTTTCATAAAATGATTTGCATAAAATTACACTTGCATTCTTCTTTTGATTGTTGTATATTGTTGGAAGAACATTTTAATACATAGTACAAATATTACAAATCTGGAGGAATCATTATGAAAGAAAAAGTTGTGCTTGCTTATTCGGGCGGACTTGATACAACCGTTATCATCCCCTGGTTAAAAGAAAATTTTGATTATGACGTTATCTGCGTCTGCGGTAACTGCGGACAGGGCGAAGAACTCGACGGACTGGAAGAAAGGGCGTTATCCAGCGGCGCATCCAAATTATATGTGGAAGATTTAACGGATGAATTCTGCAACGATTTTATCGTTCCCTGTGTACAGGCTCATGCTGTTTATGAGAACAAATATCTGCTCGGCACTTCGATGGCAAGACCTGTAATCGCTAAAAAATTAGTTGAGGTTGCCCGTAAGGAAGGTGCTACGGCTATCTGCCATGGCGCAACAGGCAAAGGAAACGACCAGATTCGTTTCGAGCTTGCCGTAAAAGCTCTTGCACCCGATTTAAAGATCATTGCAGCATGGAGAAATGAGAAATGGAACCTGAATTCCCGTGAAGAAGAAATCGAGTACTGCCGCCAGCATGGCATCAACCTGCCTTTTTCCGCTGACAACAGTTACAGCCGTGACCGTAACTTATGGCATATAAGCCATGAAGGCCTGGAGCTGGAAGACCCGGCTAATGAACCGAACTACGAACATCTGTTAGTGCTCGGCACAACGCCTGAGAAAGCGCCCGATGAAGGCGAATATGTTACGATGACCTTTGAAAAGGGTATTCCGACTTCCGTAAACGGCAAGAAAATGAAAGTATCCGAAATCATCGCTGTTTTGAATGAACTCGGCGGAAAGCACGGCATCGGCATCGTCGATATTGTGGAAAACCGCGTTGTCGGCATGAAATCCCGCGGCGTATACGAAACACCCGGCGGAACCATCCTGTATGAAGCGCATCAGCAGTTGGAAGAGCTGATCCTCGATCGCGACACTTATGCGTTAAAAGCAGACCTCGGCAATAAATTTGCCCAGATTGTATACGAAGGAAAGTGGTTCACACCGCTCCGCGAGGCCGTACAGGCTTTTATCGAATCCACGCAGAGATATGTCACCGGCGAAGTAAAATTCAAGCTTTATAAAGGCAATATCATCAAAGCCGGCACGACTTCTCCGTACTCACTGTACAATGAAAGTATTGCCTCCTTTACGACAGGCGATCTGTATGACCACCACGATGCCGAAGGCTTTATCAACCTCTTCGGTCTGGCAAGCAAAGTGCGCGCGATGAAGATGCAGGAAGCAGAAGGCCTTTCCAATAACTAGAAAGAAGGGTATTATGGGCGTTATCTCCTATATTGTTCTTTATCTGGCAATCATTAATTTAACAGGACTTTTGATGATGGGAATCGACAAACGAAAAGCAAGAAAAAGGGCATGGCGGATTCCAGAATCCACGCTGTTCATTATCGCTCTTGTGGGTGGAAGCCTGGGCACGACAATCGGCATGCACCTGTTCCACCACAAGACGAGACACTGGTATTTCCTCTATGGAATGCCCGCGATCCTGTTTCTGCAGATTGCTATCGTCATTATCCTGATTTATTCACCGATTCAGTTTGCGATCATATAAAAAGCGCAGGCTCAGCAGCCTGCGCTGATCGGGTAGGGGGCGGCCCATTAATTGAGCCGCCGACCCCTTACAGCAGATTGCGTGTCCAGATTGATACAATTTTTGAGAGGGTGCTATCGTTATTTTTGCACCCGAGAAACTTTTACAATTTTTCTTCTATCGCTAAGATAATCAGAAATTTCCTCTATATTTTAGAATTTATACTTCTATTTTTTATCTATTAACCTTACAACTTCTATCACTCCTAATTCAATTAGATGCTATCTGAAAAGTTATTAACCATAGCTCTTATGCTCAATCTTTTCTGTCACATTACTGTATATTGCATAATTTTGATGCTATCTTGTTGACAGGCACTCTGACCTACTTTCTTGCGGCTCTCCTTGCGCCCTGTCCGCGCCGCCTTTATCGCTGCCCCAAAAGCCTTGAAGTCGTATTTCGGTACTGGTCTTTTTACCATCGTTATTCACCCTACTACATTTTACTGTTCGCCTTTCTTCTTGGATATGTCTACATAGTTCCAACCATTAGCTTAAATATTCCCACTACTTGTTCTTCAAGCGTTGATTACTTTGCTAAAACGCATTATATTAACAATAGGTTACAAAAATATATATCATAAGTTAACTACTAGTACATGGGACGAGTAAAACAATTAGAGTACAATCTATATGGAGGGATTACTTATGCAAAAATTAGCGGTAGGAAAAATATTGCAAGGGTTGAGAAAAGCAAAAGGTATTACACAAGAACAATTAAGTGAAATATTAGGAGTGTCATGTGCAGCAATTTCAAAGTGGGAAAATGAGCAAATGTATCCCGATATAAGTTTTTTTCCTATTCTTGCAAGATACTTCAATGTTTCAATAGATTGCTTATTTGGATTTTCAAATGAATTAACAGAAAAAGAATACAACGATTTCAAAGAAGAATGTACGGAATTATTTGCACAAAAACAGTATTTTAATGGAATGGAAAAAATAAAAGCATTATGTTATCTGTTTCCGACAAACGATAGGTTGAAACTAGATTTAATAATTGCTGTTATTCCATATATTGCATTGGCTCAAGAAGTGGAGATAAGAGAAAAAGTAGTATATCAAATGATAGCTCTTTGTCAAAATTGCGCGTCTGAAAATGTGCAGGCACAAAAACATTTTGTTTTAGGGCATTTGTTTATGTTGATAAGACAATATAAACATTTTCCATTTTCTTTTTCTGATAGTGAAGTAAAAAATTTTGCGGCTGTCGATATGACAAACAGCTTATTATTACGAACTGATGAAAAAGCCATAAATAAGATTGAAACCGCAATAATTTCTTTAGGGGTACAGTTATTACATGAGCTGCGAAATAAAATTTCATATTTGCAAAAGGAAAATGATTTGCAAGGAGCTTTAGCTGTTACTAAAAATCAGATTACGCTTGCCGAACTATTGGAATTAGACCATAGTGTTTACTTTATGCTCTATATGAACGTTTCACATTTATATTGCCTGTTAAAGGAAAAAGAAAATGCAGAACAGGCAGTTGAAAAATTTGTTAAGCTGCTTAGGAAAAAGTCGATTGATGATAGTGTTCTTCTTCAAGTATATAAAACCGGATTTTCAGCTAAGCCATTTGATTTAATAAGAGATACGTTAATTTTTGCACAGTTAATAACAATGCTGAACAAGGAGGTTACCACATGAAAAAATATTCTTTTCTATTTTCTTATTTCAAAAAAGCAAAAATACTTTTACTATTTTTTTTGATGATTATTTCATCAATATTGACACTTTTGCCACCATATCTTGTTAGTTATATTTTAGATGAGGGTGTCGCTAAAACTTCAATAGAAACAATCACATATTGCAGTATATTCTTAGGATTTCTATATATTTGCAGTTTTGCGGTCAATTATTTTATAAGTCAAAATTTAACAAAGACAAGCAGCTATTTTATTGCCGATTTGAAAAACGACTTATTTACTAAAATATTGAAGTTACCTATGGAATTTTTTGACAAGCAACAAACGGGATATATTTTTGAACGAATAAAAGAAACTGAGTCATTAAATGTATTTTTCTCCCCTGTATTTTTAAAATTTGTAACAAGTATAGTTTCGTTTGTTGGCGCATTGATTCTTGTATGTTCAATTCGGTGGGAATTATCTTTGATTTTATTGCTGTTTTTACCTGTTATATATTATTTCACTAATCATTCAAGCATTAAGATAAAAAAAGCGTCAAAGGCTTTGCTTGAAACAACAGCCCAAACATCGGGAAAAGTACAGGAAAATATAGGCGGTATTTCAGCAGTTAAAGAATTAAAAATGGAAAATCAACGCTCATCTGAAATATCCCGTCAACTTAAACAAGTTGCAGATAAATCCGTTAAACGCGGTAAGATGATGAATATTGCTTCCGAGGGTATAGTAGGAATTACAAATATTGCTTCCGTTCTGCTTATTGTTTTTTCCGGTATCTTTATCATTAAAGGAAAAATGTCTTTAGGAAACTATTGGGCAGTATCTCAATATGCTTTATTGATTTTTGCACCTATGCAACTTTTAGCAAGTATTAGTATTATGGTACAACCCGGTATTGCAGCTTTAACAAGAATTAACGAATTGCTAAAATTAAAAACCGAAGATGAAATATGTGGAAATAGGCAGGTTGGAAAGATAGAAAATATTATATTTTCAGATGTTTCGTTTGGTTATAGTGAAAAAACAGTTATTGATAATTTTAATATGGCAATTAGCAGAAATGAAAAAGTTGCACTATTAGGGAAAAATGGAAGTGGGAAAACAACGATTGCAAAATTGCTTTTAGGATTTTATAAAGATTATTCCGGCTCTATTCGCATTAACGATATTGAAATTAATAATGTCTCTTTATTAGATTTGAGAAATCGAGTTGGGATTGTAGCACAAAATATTGTTCTTTTTTCGGGTACTTTATTAGACAACATTAGATTTATTGCACCACAGTTAGATGAACATGAAATTATATCAGCATTAAGTAAAGCAGGATTGGATATTTCTGAATTTGCAGGCGGACTTCAAGCAGTGATAAGTGAAAATGGTAAAAACCTGTCGGGAGGACAAAAACAGAAAATTGCACTTGCAAGAATGATTATAAAAAACCCGGACGTAATGATTTTTGATGAAGCTACATCAAACTTGGATATAGAAACAAGTAATTTGGTAAAGCAATCAATACATACTATTTTTGCAGAAAAAACCTGTATTATTATTACGCATGACCCTGATATGGCTTCTCTTGCTGATACTATAATTAAAATCTAAATATACTTCTCATTCTGCCGCACGACGACAAAAGAAAAAAAGCCGTCGTACAGCGCAGACAAGCTCTTTTGAGCTGTTAAGAAAATATCTGGAGGAAAATGCTGATGAATGGGACGAATGGTAACGAACCCGACTACCCGGAAAATGCCCTTGTTCCCTATCCTGTCATTGTGGCAGCGACAAAGGGCGACCCGGACGCCATGAAGATTGTCTTGCAGCATTTCAGCGGCTACATAGCCCGCCTCTCCATGCGGAAGCTGTACGACGAGCGCGGGAACGTCTATTTTGGCGTAGACCACGACATTCGGGAACGGCCGCAAGCAAAACTGATGATGCCCTCAAGCGTGCTATTTTGCTTAAATGATACAATCCCATTTAGCAATGGAAAAAGCAGTAAAGCCATAAAACCGATTGCAGCACCTATTCCATGTATCTTTGAGGCTGTAGTAACTATGTATTTGCTCTCGTTTACACTAAAAAATCCAGAAATAAGCCCTGCTCCAACAGCAAAAAATCCAATCGAAAGAAGCATGAAAACCGCCAGAACAAGCCATAAATTATAAACAAGTCGGACTGGGCTTTGCGGACTGCCTAAAACACTCATAACCATTATCTTGCCGTTATATTCAGAATAAAATTGTTCCAATATCCACGGAACAATAAACTCGCCCTCCGAAAGCAAACAATCCCTTAATGCAGGACAATCCTCTAAAATATGTTTTAACTTTGAGCCCCGCAGCAATAGCGTTTAAACAAAAAGCAAATCCACATAGCAGATAAAACAAATGCGGGCAGCATATAACGCGGCATATTTTCTAAAATCGCTTTTCCAATCCAAAAAGAGGGTAGCGGAGATATTACATACTGTATATCTGATGTAATGAAAAACGGGATAACAGCGCCAAAAATAGTCAGCGTAGATAACTTCGTTACTGCCATACCCTCTAGCTTGTTTGATGAAACCGTCAGTACAAGCAATGCAACAATCATGCCCTGCAAGGTTCCTCCCGTCGCAAGCAATAAAATGGTAAGCGGAGAAAGAGGCGTCAGTTTAAAAACAGGCAACAGAATAATAGTCGCAAGAAATGCAATCGCAGAAGGCACGCCAAACCGTGCAACTATGTAACCTGTTTTTCTTAAAGGCGTAATGAATAAATAGACGGCTGTCTTTTCATCCCTTTCCTCTAAAGAAATCATTGCTGAAACAAAGCAGAACATAGTGGA
>CAJTUC010000047.1 GCA_910579395.1 uncultured Lachnospiraceae bacterium
GATGCCGCGATGGATGTTGCCATCGGAATGCCAGAGGCTTCTGCTGCAAGGGCTGCTGCTTCGGAACCGCGGTCGTATTGTGCTTCACCGCCAGTGGATGAACTATCACCACCAGAGGACGAGCTTCCTCCTACGGGACGATTCGGAAGTTCCGCAAGATATTCATCTTCCGTAATGCCAATAGATGCAAGATATTCCAAAAAAGCACAGTATTCCTGATCAGAGATTACATTACTGTCATAAAGTTCCTCCTTGCTGTACCCCGCATCGTATATCTCCTGCCCTGTCTTGCCTGAAGCGAATACTACCCCCCCCCATAGCTACGACCATGATACCAGCCATAGCTAACGCTAACATTTTCTTCATATTTGTTTCCTCCTGTCAATAAATAGTATATTTTAGTATGTTTTGCCTCACTACTGTTTTTCGAGTGTGCTTTATTATATTACCATATATTTCCTGCAAGAACAATAGAAAAAACACTAAATTTTAAGATTTATTTAATTTTTTTAATATTTTTGTAACTTTTCATCTCTAGAATCTCTCTTTTCTCTGTTCCACTCATATTGAAGCAGCAGATACTTATATTTTTCCGCCAGATAATGTGCCAGATGTACATTCATTCCGTTGCGGATCCATCGTTCTCTCAAATATTCCGCATCTTGAAAGTTCATGATGGCTCGCAGCATATCGGACTCGATTTTATACATGGCCCGCCTCACGGCTTCCCAATCATATCCTTCTCCCATCGTCCTGATGCTTTCGCTCTGCCGGACAAGAGTATGCTCCCACAGGGAATCCAGCAATTGGTACCCGTCTTTTGTTTTTTCGGTTATCATTTTTTCCAGCGGTTCCATTATTTTTCTGTCTGCAATCTTGTCCCTAACAATCGTTTTTATTTGCTCCCTTATCTTCCCGCTCGTTATTATATTCTCCATTGCCCCCAGTGCATCCTTTGGCATACTTAGATAAAACGAGAACAAGCAATCCATAAAACCATTGATAAGATCCTGCACTTCTTTTTCTTTTGGTTCTTCTTCCATCTTCGCATATTGTTCAAGGAAATGTTCCAGCCTTTCATCAGAAGCGTGCTCTGCTTTTGATTGAAAACTGTTCCAATACGCTGCAAGCTCACTTTCAGATTCTTTTCCTTTGACAGAAATCAGTTGCTCCTCAACATACTGTTTTCCGCTGGCTGTCAAATGATAATATTTATATTTATTCCTCTTTTCATATATCAATGGACTGTTTTCAGAATCGCACCCTTCACATATCTTATCCAGAACACCATTCAATCCACTCGGCAAAATATCTAATCTTTTCGCTAGTTCCGCATGTGATATACCATCATGCTCGTACACAGTAATCAGCAGATGGTTTTTATGTTTCTGTTTTACATTAATCCATCGGTTTTCGGAAGATAAGCTCATTGTGGAAGTACTTTTTTTAGCATCAATGGAACCCATAATATCCTCTCACTTCATTTTCTTGATTTTTCACTTCATTTTTTTGCTTTTTATGACTATTATATTTCATTTTTATTGCTTTTTCAATTCATTTATGAATTATATCTATGTTTTTTATGAAGTTTATCTATCAAAAAGAAAAAGCCCGCACCATTTTATATGGTGCAGGCCTCTTTTATTTCTGGCAGATTCGATATTCTCTCGTATTCTGTTACTTTTGATGAATCAGAATTTAAAGCTTCTTCCTATTTCATCAATAAATTTACTGTCTCCCTTTTTCACAAAACCGGAAAATTCCACCGGATTCTTTGCGCCATAATCATAGAAACAGCTGCGCTCCTTACTAAAATCATCCACCGCAAACAATTTCTTCTCTACAGGCGGACGGCGCTCATTCAAATTCATATTTCTCTCCACAACTGTTTTCATAGTAATTCCTCCCTATCACTTGACATATGCGTTCAAATTATCATATGTCCGCCAAACACCAAAAGTACAAAACCCATAAATATCACTTCTGTTCTTCTCTTTATTTCTTATTCATTTGAAAGCGAACCTGATTCAGTATATGTCTCAGGCTCCTAAAATAATATTTATAAGCAACCTTTATTTATAAAAAGATCTATGACCTTTTGATGTCCAAAAATACAGCGCATACATCTTCAAGCAACAAATCCGCCTGAAAATGTTCTGCAGGATAAGTTGGAAATAACATTCTGATATTTCCCCAAATTACTATTTCAAAATAAATATGCAGCCACCTTGTCCAAATGTTAAAATATTTTTCCTAAATCTCCTGTCATAACATTCTTCCACAATTCTTTTTTATCATAATTACGAATATTTGATATATATCCACGAAAAGCCTGAATGTTATCAATAGAATCTATCCTGTCTCTAAAGGCTTCTGCACAACTCTCTGCATACTCACACAATGCACTCTGCATCTGTGGTGTTATATCTACCATAACACATTCTTTCCCAAAAGTCGATACCCTTTCATATCCAATATTTTCATTTTGTGAAAAAGTATCCAGCAGCATTTTTTCATAGTCCTTCCACAATTTACCTTTTTCTGCCGGCATGCAGTGCGCAACAGAGGCTGCTACAATATAATTTCTGACGCCTCTTGTACTATCATTATATTCTTCTTCGGTATGAAACTGTTTTGAGCCTTCAAATGCATTCTCATAATCACCCGGGCTCAGCTGCAGCGTTAAAATACAGGCAATATCCGCATATATCTCCCGACAGATAAACAGAAAGCGCTGCGCCAGAAATAACGCTTTGTTCTCATACATCGCGTCCAGCAGATTTCCCCGAATCTGTTCGATAATACGATTCTCTTTCTCATGACATCGTTTGTATGTTTCAAAATCCGGGTTGAGAAGTTCTCCTGATATCGTTTCCCTTATCCATGTTTCAAGCAATAAACTGATTTCTTTCAGACATTTTTGAAAATACTCATTACCCCACTGTTTCACATAGCTGCCATAAAAATCCCTGCTGTCTTCTGCTTTCTTATCCCACTCAGCAATTTCTTTTTTACTCCCTAAAAAGATATGCTGCATCAATTTTTCTTCAATCTTTTCACTCTCACGCTCATCCTCATCAAAAATGACATCTTTAAACAATACCTGCTTCATTCCCGCAAACATTAACTGTATAAAAGATTTCATACGTCTTTTGCGCATCCGCTCTTTCTTCGTCAAAACATGAAATGCTTCATGCAGGATAAAAACAGAAACCACATCAAACATTTCGATAATACTTTCCGATATATAGATAATAACAACCTTTCCAGACTCTGCCCGGCGTTCGAACATCACTCTGGTTTCCGTATTGTTTCTTAAAGTCGGATGCAGTACAAACGCATATTTTCTGCTGTCTTCCTTAAAGGCTTCTGCTAATTTATTAAGAATTTGCGAATAAAACGCGCAGATTTTAGGCGATAATTCATAAATGCTCGTATCGATGGAAATACTGGACAGCATTTGACGATCCGAATTAGCGGTACTGTCTATGACATTTTTATATACGCCGCTCATTCTATCCACGGCATTTTCTATATCATCAATCAACATTCTTTTTCTTTCTACAATTTGTTCCTTTTTGGCAATATCTGTCTGTTCAATAAAATGTTCTGTAAAGATTTCCAGAGCATCCCATAGAATTATTTTTTCATAAAAATAAAACTGGGAATATTCCATCTGCGCCAGACCATTCAACATTCTTATCATACAGCCAATATATCTGGATAAAGCAATTTCCTCCGTCCCGCACTCACTATGCAGTCGTTTCAGCTTTGCTATTTTCTCCGTTATCCATTGCTTTTCCATGTCCTATATATGCTCCTCTTATCAAAATCTCCGTTTCTATGTTATAAACCGCTTTTTCAAATTGTTCATTCGTATGCGTCAGAAGGCTCCCCATACTGTAACAGGATAATAATTTTTGCATTTGTACCCGCTTTATTTCAATCATCATATCGCTACTGCCTAATGTATAGAATTTCTTAAAATTCTCTTTTTTATGAATCTTTCCTTTCTTTATTTCGTCTTTGAACAATATCTCCCAGAGTTCCTGTAAAAAAGCTTCTATCTCCAAATCTTTTTTTATCATAATGCGCAGTCTGACACTGATCTTCTCACTTGCTATGTTATTCGGAAGATCGTCTTTTGCCTTTAATACTTCTTCTCTTACAGAAAAAATGCTGTACATATTAAGTGCATTCAGCTTTTGACGCATAGCCAGTACAAAATTCATTCCTCTCTTATAATATTTCTCGAGTTTTGCAATTACCAGTTCACTGTGATTATAAGAATAATAGGCGATTGCCGTATTATCCGCTTTCACCTCATCCACAATGTGAAGCATGGCCTTCATGGCTTCCGTATCGTGCCTTATTCTTATCAGGGATATGAACAGATAGGGATATTTTTTTGCACGTTTCCAGAATTTTTCATCCTTTTTTTCCTCTTCAGCAATACATATCAGATTACGTCTGCTGCTCGTCCCGTCCAACGTTCCAACGACAACCTCTTCTATTTTATCCCATATCAGATTTTTCTCCGTACCGTCAAAAGTCCGACCTTCCTCCACCTGCAAAGCATCAAAATAACCGAAAGTACAATAGGTTCCGAGCGCCTTTTCTCTGTCCACATATGTGCTGTTCTCATCTTTAAAGAAATTATTTATCAGCTGGATCACTCTTATTTTCATAGCTGTCTCTCCATATGTTTTATTAGCAGCATAATATAACCGACCGGACAGGAATGGTAACTCTCTCTCCGCAGCGCTGCCATTGCATCTTTAAAATAATTTCTTCTGTTTTTTTCTGAAATCGTTGTCCAGTCCATCCATATCTGCCAGAAATCATAATATATTTTTTCGTCAACCGGATTCATGAACCACTTCTCAATATCACGAATTCCACCTATTTGATTCATGAATACTACACAATTATCATCTTCATCATTCGTATCGGTTCTAAATAAATATTCCTGAAACAAAAAATATAACCCAATCTGTCTTCTTCGTACTATTTCATTCTCAATACATTCATTGAGAACATAATTGCAAAACCCTTCCGCCTCCGGTGTCCTGCTGTCCAATACGGCATTCATCATGCCGGCAACTGTCATCATATAGTTCTGTATCGCTTCCGAAGACTCGCCTGCTCTCAAATACAGATACTGCAGATTTCCCAGAAACTCATACAGAACCAGATAAATCTTATTGCGCTCCGAACTGTTTTCCTTTTTATTCAAATACTCCATGACAGCAGACAGGTTTCCGTAATAAAATTCATAGATTCTCTTTAAATCATTCTTTTTCAGACATTCTGCCGACATATCATCGATACGGCTTTTTCTCTTCTGCCGCTTTTCCCAAAGAGTCATTTCCTTTTCATAATAAGGCGTTTTTAATAATTCTCTTACAAGCGTCATCTTATCGGCGACCAGTTCATCGCTCATAACTACCTGCTCCAAATGGTGCATTAAATAGGTCCAGATGAACTGAGGATCATTTTTTTGATTTGGCTTCTTCTCTTCTTTGATATTGCATAACGCCCGATACTGCCTGATTTCTGCATTGCATATGATGCTCAGTCCATAGGAATGCGATGTAGAAGCAAGAATCAAAATGATATTTGTCATCTGAAGTATATAAGAAATTATAATACTGGCAATAAAAGTAACTCTCATTCCGAAATGCAATGCCCAAAAACCCACCGGCAGAAGAAATGATGCAATAAGGAAATAGACCGGAATCGTGAACGAACCAGATGAATAAGCCAAAATAGCTCTATGCGGCACACCTTCCTTTTTATTATCCTGAACACTATAATAAAAGATAACCGTTGCCGCCAAAATTGTGTTGATTGTAATAAGCGTGTCATAAAATTTTTCTATGTTTTCAGATACCGCATATTTAATATTTCGCGCTGTTTCATAGAAATCATTACCAAAACAGCGTAATATATCTGCAATACAGCCATATAAAGATTCCTTACCGGGGCTATACCAGTCAAGAAATATGGCCTTTATGAGAATGTAAACACATACCGCCAATAAACCGACAAAAGAATCATCCATCGTTCTGCGAATAAATTTATATATTTTCTGTCCATTTATGCTGTCTCTTTCCACCATATTTAAAATATGTTTTTCCTCTCGTCTTTTCATAGGCGGATATACTCTGCTATTGTTCTGTAAGATTGTAACATACAAAAATTAGCTATGGTCACAAAAAGCAAAAATAGCTAAAAAATTGTCAAAATTTGTATTATTAATAACAGGAAAAGGTCACAAAAAGGTCAGGAAAGTGAGGAAGCGAGGAAAGTGAGGAAAAATGGTGAAAAGGTCGAAAACGAAAACAAAAAAGAAGAAAATCGCTACAGATCCCACATCAGAACCTTTTAACAATCTTCTTCCCCTTTTTAGAATATACCACATCCGCCTTTACTTCTGATTGATATAATTTACAAGCCCTTCCGCCGCAATGATCTTCTGCATAAATTCCGGGAAAGCCTGCCCTTTGTAGGAAGTCCCTTTCGTAACATCCGTAATGACGCCCGTATCGAAATTTACTTCCACAACATCACCTGCTTCGATATCCTTCGCCGCCTCCGGGCACTCGATGATTGGAAGTCCGATGTTAATCGCATTCCGATAAAAGATTCTCGCAAAGGTCTCCGCGATAACACAGCTTACGCCTGCCGCCTTAATGGCAATCGGCGCATGCTCTCTGGAAGAACCACAGCCAAAGTTCTTAGTGGCTACAATGATATCGCCTTTCTGCACTTTTTTAATAAACTCTTTATCGATATCTTCCATACAATGCGCCGCCAGTTCCGCTGGGTCGGAAGAATTCAGGTAACGGGCCGGGATGATGACATCCGTATCCACATTATCGCCATATTTAAAAACAGTTCCTTTTGCTGCTTTCATTTCTACACCTCCATCTTTTTATGAAATCTATCTTTTTATGAAATTATGAGAGCTGGCAGGGACAGGAAATCTTGCCAGTTACCGCGCTCGCTGCCGCTACTGCCGGACTTGCCAGATAGATTTCGGAATCCACATGACCCATTCTGCCTACAAAGTTACGGTTCGTCGTCGATACACAGCGCTCTCCTGCCGCGAGAATACCCATATATCCGCCGAGGCACGGACCGCAGGTCGGTGTGCTGACGATTGCACCAGCTTCAATAAAGGTCTTTAACAGGCCCTCTTCCATCGCCTGCATATAAATCGCCTGCGTCGCCGGAATCACGATACATCTCATACCTTTTGCCACATGACGGCCCTTCAGCACTTCGGCTGCAACCCGCAGGTCATCGAATCGCCCATTCGTACAGGAGCCGATAACGACCTGATCGATTTTAATATCTTCTTTGATTTCATCGATTGTCTTCGTATTCTCCGGCAAATGCGGGAATGCGATCGTCGGACGGAGTGTGCTTAAATTAATCGTATATTCCTCATCATAAACGGCATCTGCATCCGCTTCATAAACCGTATATGACTTCTTTGAATGTTCTTTCATGTAGTTTTTAGCCAGTTCATCCACCGGGAAAATACCATTCTTGCCGCCCGCCTCGATTGCCATATTGGCAATGGTAAAGCGGTCATCCATCGTCAGGTTCTGAATGCCTTCCCCGACAAATTCCATAGATTTATACAAAGCTCCGTCTACGCCGATCATACCGATGATATGCAGAATAACGTCTTTTCCGCTCACCCATTTATCGGGCTTTCCAACGATGTTGAATTTAATCGCGGACGGCACTTTGAACCACGCTTTGCCGGTAGCCATGCCAGCCGCCATATCGGTGCTTCCGACTCCTGTGGAAAAAGCGCCAAGTGCACCGTAAGTACAGGTGTGGGAATCGGCACCGATGATCACGTCTCCCGCTACGGTCAATCCCTTTTCGGGGAGCAGCGCGTGTTCGATACCCATCTCTCCCACCTCAAAATAGTTGGTGATTTCATTGCGGTAAGCAAATTCCCTGACACATTTACAGTGTTCCGCCGACTTAATATCTTTGTTCGGTACGAAATGGTCCGGCACGAGCGCAATCTTGTCTTTGTCAAAAACGCCGTCTACCTTCATTTTCTCCATTTCTTTGATGGCGACCGGACTCGTGATATCGTTTCCGAGCACCAGATCCAAATCCGCCTCGATCAGCTGTCCCGCTTCCACCTTCTCAAGCCCTGCATGGGCCGCCAGTATTTTCTGGGTCATTGTCATTCCCATTGCGATAACCTCCTTTATTCTAAATTTCATGCCCTATATGATTGTGATATAATGATTGTATCATATCCTATTCTATTCTTAAAATATATAATAATTATATTTACTATTCTTTCAGGTTATATTAAAATATTTTGTAACTATAACACAAATCCCCGGGCGATTACGCAGAGCGACCGCACTTGCTGACTGCCCGCCACAAGAGCAGCACAGCACATACATCCACGTTCAGAAAGGAATCCTGCATGGAAGGCACTTTGAATCTCTATCATATTTTTCATACCGTCGCACGAACCGGCAATATTTCTCAGGCGGCAAAAGAGTTGTATATCAGCCAGCCCGCCGTCAGCAAATCGATTTCCCACTTAGAAAAGCTTTTAAACACGACGCTCTTTCACCGCAGTTCCCGCGGCGTCTCGCTGACTGCCGAAGGCACTCTGCTTGCGGAGCAGTTACGGAAAGCATTTGATTCCATCTCGTATGGTGAAGAACAGCTTCGAAAAATCAACGAACTCGGCATCGGCCAGATTACGATCGGCGTCAGCACGACCCTCTGCAAATATGTACTGCTCCCATATCTAAAGCGGTTCACGCAGGAAAATCCGCATATCAGGGTCTCGATTGCCTGCCAGCCTACGATGGAAACCGTTCGGGATCTACAGAACGGCTCCATCGATATCGGCCTGATTGGAGACCTACCGGATAAAAAAGAATTGACTTTTCAACCTGTCATGGAGATACAGGATGAATTTGTCACAACGGAGCGTTACCTGCAGAACCTTTCCACCCGGCTCGGCGTGGAACAGGAGCAGTTATATGAAAAGAACAACGCACTTTTATGGAATAGCGGTACTTTTTTGATGCTAAATGGAGAAAATATTTCCAGAAGATTTATCGATGCTTATTTGATGGAAGAAAAAATTGAAATTTCCCAGTCGATTGAAATTTCGACGATGGACTTACTGATTGAATTTGCCCGCATCGACATGGGCATCGCCTGTGTCATCGGTAATTTTATCGAAAAGGAATTCGACGGCAGGTCTCTGATAAAGCTGCCGTTAGCCGTCCCCATCCCCAGAAGGAAAATCGGGTTTGCCTGGAAAAAACAGGCCGCTCCCGCTGTTTCTGTACAGAAATTTCAAAATTTGATCTCCTGATATTGATTTCGCGATATGGGATTTCCTGCCTTTTCTGTATGAATCATTCTCCACAGAGAATAAACACAAACAGAAAAGCAGGACGGTCTTGGCCGCCCTGCCCTGCTGACATCTCAAAATTCATTTTGTATAATTTACAAATATCATCACAGATTAGTTATTGATCAGCTTGTCCTCTCCGTTCCAGCTGTAAAGCTTTCTGATCTCTTCTCCGACTACTTCAGAAGGATGCTCGGAAGCGAGTTTTCTCATGGCCTTGAAATGTACCTGGGAACCTGCGGAAGACATATCGAGCAGGAAGTCTTTTGCAAAAGTACCGTCCTGGATATCGGACAGAATCTTCTTCATCGCTTTCTTGGTATCCTCTGTGATAATCTTCGGTCCTGTGATGTAATCGCCGTACTCTGCCGTATTGGAAATCGAATATCTCATGCCGGCGAAACCTGACTGATAAATCAAATCTACGATCAGTTTCATCTCATGGATACACTCGAAATATGCGTTTCTCGGGTCATAGCCTGCCTCTACCAATGTCTCAAAGCCTGCCTGCATCAATGCACAGACACCGCCGCAAAGGACAGCCTGCTCACCGAAGAGGTCTGTCTCTGTCTCTGTTCTGAAAGTTGTTTCCAGCACGCCGGCTCTTGCACCGCCAATCGCAAGCGCATATGCCAATGCAATATCCTGTGCCTTACCGGTAGCATCCTGATGAACAGCTACCAAACAGGGAACACCCTTTCCAGCCTGATATTCGCTTCTTACTGTGTGGCCCGGTCCCTTAGGTGCGATCATCGTTACGTCTACATTCTTAGGCGGTACGATACAGCCGAAATGAATATTAAAGCCGTGTGCGAACATCAGCATGTTGCCCTCTTCCAGATTAGGTTCAATATCTTTCTTATACATGGAAGCCTGTAATTCATCATTGATCAGGATCATAATGATATCGGCTTTCTTTGCCGCTTCCGCAGCCGTATATACTTCAAATCCCTGTGCCTCTGCTCTTGCCCATGATTTGGAGCCTTCATACAGGCCGATGATCACATGACAGCCGGACTCTTTCGCATTCAAAGCGTGTGCATGTCCCTGGCTTCCGTAACCGATCACAGCAATTGTCTTGCCTTCCAACAGGGACAGATTACAATCTTCCTGATAAAAAATATTCGCCATTTTCTTCATCCTCCATTTTCTTTTTATCTTCTATCATTCTCTATAACTTAAAAGGGCATTCCCCTCCAGCTAACGAATATAAATACGATACGATTTACAGACATCCGCCTTTCTATAAATAGGTAACGTTCTCGATTCCTCTGCCGAGTCCCGCAATACCCGTTCTGGCGAGTTCCAGAATCTCATAGCCATCCAACAGATCGATAAATGCTTCTATTTTATCCTGATTTCCGGTCAGTTCAATGATCAGGCTGTCTTTG
Source organism: uncultured Lachnospiraceae bacterium (assembly GCA_910579395.1). Lineage (GTDB taxonomy): Bacteria > Bacillota > Clostridia > Lachnospirales > Lachnospiraceae > UBA3282. The sequence continues at coordinate 10,813 of CAJTUC010000047.1, forward strand.
GAAACATCGACAATCTTGGCACGGAAAATATCCACTACCGAAATAACGCCCTGCCTTCTGTCCGCAGAAACTTTGACTTTAATGAGCGCCAGTTCACGGTATACGCTTTCGCCCGGTCTCAACTCCTTAATATCCCGCACATCAACGAGTTTAGCGACCTGCTTTTCAATCTGGTCGAGAATCTCATCGTCTCCGGAAGTCACGATTGTGATACGAGTATACCGGGGGTCTGCTGTCACACCCGCCGTAATACTTTCAATATTATAACCGCGCCTTGAGAACAGCCCTGAAATACGGCTCAATACACCGGATGTATTGTCTACAAGAAGTTGAAGTACCTTTCTATGCATAAACTATCCCGCCTTTCTTAATGCGAACCATCCATTCCTGCAAATTTTCCATACTGCTTTTGCAGCACAAACTACCAATAATTGTAGCAATTAAAACTTAAAAAGTCAACGTCCGGATTCGGATCACTTCTTTTCCGCCTCATAGGCGCTTACGATTTTCCTTAACGTATTGTTTTTCCCAAGAAGCATAAAGACATCATTCTTCTGCGTCGGGTCATCCGCCGGGGGATTGACGAGCAGTACACCGTTCCGTTCAATCGCAACGACGTTCACGCCATATTTTTTACGCAGGTTCAGCTCGATCAAATCTTTACCGACCCAGCTGCGCAGTGCATGAACATCCGCAATAGAATATTCCGCTGACAGTTCAATGGCATCGAACAAATTATTGAATGCCAGATTATTCGCCAGGTGGACACCGATTTCCTTTTCCGGATACACGATTTCATCGACCCCGAGCTTTGTCAGGATTTTCCCCTGCATCTCATCATACGCCTTGGCAATGACCTTTTTGATACCCTGTTCTTTGGCCCAGATTGTGGCCAGTACCGAAGCATCCAGGCTGTGGCCGATGGAAATAATAGCCCCGTCAAAATTTCTGCCGCCCAATTCTTTCAACGCTTCCTCGTTCGCAACATCGACACACATGGCAAGCGTCACATAGTCGGCAATCTGATTCACCCGCTTTTCCAGACGGTCGATAGCGAGTACCCTGCACCCATTTGCCTCCAGCTGCTTCGCCACACTGTTCCCGAACCGTCCGAGCCCGATAACAATATATTCTTTCTGTGTATTCTTCTTCATGATAATAACCGTGCCCTTCTCTCAACCTGTGATATTCCTGTATCCATATCCTTTTTCTGCCTGCGAGTCTGCGGCCAATTGCAGTCATCTTTATCCGATGATGACCTTGCTTTCCGCATAAGTAACATCTTCCATTGGCGTGCGGCTGTTAAAAGCGAGCGCCAGTGTAATCGGGCCAATCCGTCCCAGATACATCGTAAGGGTAACAATGATTTTCCCAATCGGATTCAGCGCCCCCGTCAGCCCTCTCGATAAGCCGACCGTCGCAATCGCGGATGTCATCTCATATAAAGTATCCAGAAAATCGCCCTGTGAAACGGCAAGAAGCGCCATCGTCAGCAGAAACAGCGTCGATAAGCTGAATACGGCAATCGCAACACATCTTCTGATCGTATCATCCGATACTTTCCGATTCAATACGACAACATCCTTTTTCCCTCTGATATTGGCGAACATAGAAGCTAAAAGCAGAACCACCGTTACGGTCTTGATGCCCCCCGCTGTTCCGGCAGGTGAGCCGCCTATAAACATCAGAATTAAATATGCCATGCAGGATGCAGGCCGGAAATACTCCTGCGAAATCGTCGCAAAACCGGCTGTGCGCAGCGTGACGGACTGAAAAAGCGACGCCATCAGTTTCTGCGGCATATTCATTTTCCCCAGCGTATCCGGGTTATTGCATTCAAATAACAGTGTCAGTACCGCCCCTGTTAAAATCAGCGCAATCGTGACATAAATGACCAGTTTCGTATGAAGATTCATTTTGCGCCCATTCGTATTTTTATTTTTTCCAAGATGTGCAGAAGCCACCCTTATGATTTCCCAATATACCGGAAATCCGAGACCACTGACAATGATCAGAAAAATCGTTGTAATATTAATAATTATATTATCTGCATACTGGCAGAAACTGTTCCCGCCGAGCAGGTCGATTCCTGCATTACAGAAGGCGGATACGGCATGAAAAATACTGTACCAGATTCCCTTTATGCCAAACTGCGGAATGAATACGAAAGCATACCCGACGGCACCAAGTCCCTCCAGACAGAGTGTCACCTTCAAAATCTTCATCGTCAGCTTTACAAGTCCCGAAAGGGTGTCCAGATTGTAGGCACTCTGAATCAGCATTCTGTCGGACAGCGTAATCCTGCGTCGGAACAGACACAGCACGATTGTTGTGAAGGTCACGATTCCAAGGCCGCCGAACTGAATCAGAAACAGCAGTACAATTTGTCCGAATCCGGAAAAAGTCTGTCCGACATTGACAGTCGATAATCCGGTAACACAGATACTGGACATGGCAACGAACAGCGCATCAAAAAAATCCACTTTCTGCCCAGACTTCACACTGATTGGAAGCATAAGGCAGAGCATACCGAGGAACGCTCCTGCCAGAAAACCTAACATAATAATTCTTGTCGTAGTAAGTCCATGTTTTTTCATTTTCTATACGCCTTGCATTATTCCGTATCCATACATTTTGGCAATGCCAATGTTCCAGTCCTTGCAACTTCCACAACGCTGACCGACTGCAGCATTTTGATCAGAAGATTGGTTTTCTCCGGCACGTCACAAATCTGGATGATCATCAGATTTTTAGACATATCAACGATATCGGCCTTCATGATTTCACAAGTCTCCATGATATCCCGTCTGTTACCTTTGTTATATTTTACTTTAATTAACATCAATTCTCTGCTGACGCTGGCCGTTTCATCAAAAGTTTTTACTTTGATGACATCCAGTTTTTTGTTGAGCTGCTTTTCAATCTGCTCAATCGTCCGCTCATCGCCGCTGCTTACGATCGTCATGCAGGAAACAGCCGGGTCATCGGTCTCTCCGACCGCAAGTGAATCAATATTGTAGCTTCTCCGGGAAAACAGACCGGCAACCTTGCAAAGCACACCCGACCTGTTCTCCACCAATACCGAATATATCTTTTTCATAGTGAACCTCCATTCATAATACGCAAACTACATGACCATCCCCTCTTCATGAAAAACGCCGCTTCACAGGAAGAATGCCTGCTTCTCAAGGAAAAATACCACTTCTCATGGAAAAACGCCACTTCTTCATGGAAAAACGCCACTTCTCATGGAAAAACGCCACTTCTCATGGAAGAATGCCTTCTTTCCAAGGCATTCTTTCGGGTGAAAAAGGTTCGCTGTGCGAACCGTAGAAGTTCTTCACGATGCAGCCTTTGCTGCGAGTGATTAGAACTTCTTTTCACCCTAGACGAGATCCATCGGGTCAATAACACATTCCATCAGCACGGATTCATCCTGTGCCAGCAATTCCGTAATGGCAGCTTCCGCATTTTCCATTGTAAAAAGCCGCATGAATTTCATATCATAGGCCAATGCAAGTTTTTCCAAATCCGGACTGCCCGACAGATCTACGACGGAATAATGATCTTTGTAGTTATAATGCTGAAATTCTCTTACCATGCCGAGGTAATTGTTCTTCAGAACAATAATTTTCACCGGCACATGGAACTGGCGCATGGTAGCGAGTTCCATCATTGACATCTGAAAAGAACCGTCGCCGCACACCGCAATGACCTGTCTTCCCGGGCAGGCCAGCTTTGCTCCCATGGCGGCCGGAATGGAATAGCCCATCGTTCCCATACCACCGGTCGTCAAAAATCTTCCGTTCTTCACGATATGATAAGAACACGACCATATCTGGTTCTGCCCTACATCCGCCACATAAACGGCATCATCTTCCATTTGCTCGGATAACAGACGGATAAATTCCGCTGGGTCCACATAATCGGGATTGGGATTTCTCTTTTTGCCCATCGTATCCCGGTAATGATTCAACGTTGTAATCCACTCTTCATGTTCGCAGGTAAATTCTTCTTTAGCAATATCTTCGAAAATATGTTTCGCATCGCCTACGAGCGGAATGGAAGCGCCTACGTTCTTTCCGATTTCCGCCGGGTCCACATCAATATGCACCAGGATTTTATTTTCAGTGATCAAATCCGGCTGGCTGACTGCACGGTCCGCCACTCTCGCACCGACCATAATAAGAAGGTCTGATTCATTCATCGCCCGGTTGGCATAGGGCTTTCCGTTGTTGCCGACCATTCCGTAATACATGGGATGTTTTGTCGGCATAACGCCAATACCCATCATGGTCGAAACGACCGGAATACTAAATTTTTCAGCAAAAACGCGCAGTTCTTCCTGCGCTCCGCTCAAAAGCACGCCGCCGCCCGTACAGATGATCGGACGTTTTGCCTTCGCCAGTTCTCCGATGACCTTTTTAATCTGAACGGCATGGCCCTTGACAGTCGGTTTATAAGTACGCAGGTTCACTGTTTCGGGGTATGTGAACTTCTTTAAAGCGGCGCGTTGGATATCAATCGGTACATCAATTAAAACCGGGCCTCTCCGTCCAGAATTCGCAATATAAAAAGCCTCTTTAAAAATTCGCGGAATATCGTTTACATCTTTGACGAGATAACTGTATTTGACAAAGGATTCTACCGCACCTGTGATATCCGCTTCCTGAAAGACATCGGAACCGATCAGTTCGCTGTTGACCTGTCCCGTAATGCAGACAAGCGGGATGCTGTCGGCAAAAGCGGTCGCTATGCCGGTGATCACATTGGTCGCACCAGGGCCGGAAGTAACCGCACAGACACCGACCTTCCCGCTCACCCGTGCAAGACCGCTTGCAGCATGAGCAGCATTCTGTTCCGTACGAATCAGAATAGTCTTAATCTCCGACTCAAGAATACTGTTATAAAACGGGCAAATTGCAACCCCCGGATAACCAAATACATATTCTACGCCTTCCTCTTCCAGACATTTTACGATTGCATCCGCACCTATCATAATAATCCTCCATCTTCTATCTATAGTTTTCACACTAACCTCCATGATTCCGCTTTTCGGAATCTCAAATCCGGATGAAGAATGCCCGGATTTTGGGCATTCTTCGGTGTGAAGAAGATTTGCTTTGCAAATCCATAGAAGTTCTTGGCGAAACAGCCCATGCTGTGAGCCTTAGAACTTCTCTTCACACTATGCGCTGTGCCAACTTCACCGCATCCGCCGCATCTTTTGAATAGCCGTCTGCACCGATTTCATCCGCATATTCCTGTGTGATGACGGCTCCGCCGATGATGATCTTCGCATCCACTTCTTTTTCTTTCGCATACGCGATGACATGTCTCATCTGCTGCATGGTCGTTGTCATCAGCGCCGAAAGCGCGATGATCTGCGCATTGTGTTCGACTGCGGCCTCAATAATCTTCTCTTTCGGAACATCCTTGCCAAGGTCGATGACATGGAAACCGTAATTTTTTAACATCAGCGCGACAAGATTCTTGCCGATATCATGAATATCGCCTTCTACGGTAGCGATAACGACCGTCGGCATCTCTTTACCGGTATTATCCTCCATAAGAAGGGGCTCCAAATATTCAATCGAAGCCTTCATTGCCTCTGCGCTCGCAATAAGCTGGGGCAGGAAATATTTTCCTTTATCAAAAAGTTCACCTACTTCATTAATGCCCGGAAGCAGAACATCATCCAGCAGTTTCTTGGGCGCGTTTCCCTCTTCCACTGCCTGCTTTGTATCCGCAGCGATTCCGTTCATATTTCCTTTCAGGACATCTGCGCGCAGTTTCTCCAAAATCGAGATATTATTCTGTACTTCTGCTTTCTTTCCGGCAATCGGAATGCCCGTGGGCTTTATCGCTGTTTCGCCCATGGCCGCTCTCTTTTCTTTCACTGCTTCCATCAGATTGATGTAGCGGATATCCGCCCCCTCTTTGTTCAGAAGCAGATCGGAGGCAAAAGCAAGGCTGACGAGCAGCTCCTGAGAGGGATTGGCGATTGCCATCGTAAGGCCCGCCTGAATCGCCATCGTCAGAAAAGCTGTATTCACATAACTGCGCTCCGGCAGTCCGAAAGAAATATTGGACAGACCGCAGGTCGTCGCAAGTCCATTCTCTTTGCAGTACCGTATCGTCTCCAATGTCTCGATGGCAGCCGTCTTATTGGCGCCCACCGTTGCCACCAGCCCGTCCACAATGATATCTTCTTTGCGCATGCCAAGTTCATATGCACGCTCCTGTATTTTCTCGATAATCTCTATTTTTTCCTGCAGATTTTCCGGCAGTCCCGCATCTGACAGCGGAAGCAGAATAAACATTGCACCGTATTTTTTCGCAATCGGCAAAAGAGATTCAAATTTTACTTTTTCATAGGAAATGGAATTGATCAGCGCTCTTCCCGGATATCTCCTAAGCGCCGCCTCGATGACATCCACATGGCTTGAATCGATAGAGAGAGGCAGGCTCGTAAGGCCGGACACTGTCTCGACAGCCCGAAGCATCATCGCTTTTTCATCGATACCGCTCATTCCCACATTAACATCGAGTATGCTCGCACCACAGGCTTCCTGCTCCTCCGCCAGGGTCGAAACCATTTCCATAACGCCTTCCCGAAGTTCGGCCTGCAGTTTCTTCTTAACAGCCAGCTTACCGGTTGGATTGATGCGCTCACCAATGATCATAAAGTTGTCATTCAGTCCAAAAGCGACCGTTTTCCGCTCGCTCGTCAGGTACCGCAGCGTGCCAGGCTCCCTATGCCGAATCTGCATTGTGCCGACAGCTTCTTTGGCCGCCTGAATATAAGAGGGCGTAGTGCCGCAGCATCCGCCAACAATCGAAGCACCCGCTTCCACGAGCAGTTTCATGCCTTCCGCAAATTCCGCTTCTTCCATATCATAAACCGTTTGACCGTTTTCGTCTAAGAAAGGAAGTCCCGCATTCGGTTTCGCAATGACCGGAATCGTCGTTGCATCTGCCATCGCCCGTATGATCTCTGTCATCTTATCCGGCCCTGTGGAACAATTGGCGCCGATTGCCGATGCACCCAGACTTTCCAGAACGACTGCTGCGGTCACGGCATCCGTCCCATATAAAGACCTGCCATCCGCTTCAAAAGTCATCGTCGCCATCACCGGCAGGTCACAAGTCTCTTTCGCCGCAATGAGTGCCGCTCTCGTTTCCTGTAAGCTCATCATCGTTTCGATAACGAGCAGATCGACGCCGGCTTCCACAAGATAACCGATCTGTTCTTTATAGATGGAAATCAGTTCTTCAAAATCCATCGTTCCCATTGGTGCAAGCTGCTCACCGGTCATCGTAAGATCGCCTGCAACAAAGGCCATTCCCCCGGCAGCTTCTCTGGATACCGCCACCAGCTGATGATTCATTTCCCGAATCTGCTCTTCCAAGCCATATTCCTTCAATTTAATCCTGTTTGCAGAAAAAGTCGGAGCATAAAGGATGTTGCTGCCGGCCTCTACAAATTCTCTTTGAAGGCCAATCAGAACATCCCGATGTTCCAATATCCATTTTTCCGGACAGACGCCGGCCGGCATTCCTCTTTTCAAAAGATTGGACCCCGTCGCTCCATCCAGAAAAATCGGTGTTTCTTTAATCAAATCCATGAAAGCCTGTTTTGTCATGCTGCTATGCGTTCTCCTTCTTGCTTATTCTTGTGTTCCTTCCGTACCATCACCTGTATCTTCTCCGGCGCCTTCTTCCGAATCATCATCCGATTTATTCAGATAACCGTCACCAAAAATACTATTGTCTTCTTCCGTATAGGTGATGCCCTCTCCTTCCGGAATCTCTCCATGAAGCAGCATGACAATATACTGGAGCCTGATATTAGCTCTTTGGTAATATTCCCTTGCTGCTTCTTCATAATTAGGGTTAAATTCTTCCGCCTCATAGGCCATATGAAAATACGAGACCGCCTGCCTCATATTTTCACTCGCCTCGTCAGCGAGATTGTCTACCACCGAAAACTGTTCCGGCACTTCAAGTTCTGCCATCCATGCCACTTCTGCATCCAGCGCATCCAGATATTCCAACAATTGCGCCACATAATCTTCCTGGCCTGTATCAATCGCATTTATATTCTCATCGAACTCCGCGATATGCGCAAAAAATGTTTCCATATCTGCCTGATAAGCATCCAATGCTTCATCTTCCCCGCATCCCATTAGAAACAGAGCGCATGACAGCCACAAAACAAGCCCTCTAAACTTCTTCAACCTGTATACCTCATTCTCACTCTACTTGCACAAATAAATTGACTTTGAATAATCTTCGATTTTTCAACTTACCTAAGAATTTACCACAAACCGGACAACAAAGCAAGTTTTTATACCTCTTCCTCCTGCTTCTTATGTTTCGTTATGCAGATGCTCCATATGGAGTAATGTATGTGCCTTATGGGAAAGAGGCGCCTCAAAAAATTCTTCGTACATCTGCAGAATATCCTGATTTTCATGGGAGAAACGGACTGCCGCATTTTCGTCCAGCCGATAGAGTTTCCTGCCCCGTTCAAACGCCAGTTCCTCACCGTCATGAATAGGCTGGCCGCCGCCGCCGACACAACCGCCCGGGCAGGCCATTACTTCTACAAAATCATAGTGTACTTCGCCGCGCTCAATTTTGCCGAGCAGTTCTCGTGTATTGCCAAGACCGCTGACAACAGCTGTTTTTACGGTAATATCATCTATGTTGAAGTCTGCTTCCGCCACACCGTCATTTGCCTGGAAAGCCGGACTTCTTACCGCCTTGAAAGCATCAGCCGGCGGGTTTTCTTTTTTCAACAGATAATAGGCTGTGCGGAGCGCTGCCTCCATAACGCCGCCCGTAACGCCGAAAATAACACCCGCACCGGATCCCTGCTGCATGGGTCTGTCGCTTTCGATATCCTCCAGTGTATCCGGGCTGATATGGGCGGAACGAATCATTTTCACGAGTTCTCTTGTCGTAATGACGACATCGATATCATGTCCGGCATACTCTTCATAGAACAGTTCCATCTCCCGTTCCCCTTTCTTGGCAACGCAGGGCATAACGGATACCGTAAAGATCTGTTCCGGTGAAACGCCGAGTTTTTCGGCAAAATAAGTTTTCATCACGGCACCGAACATCTGCTGCGGCGATTTGGCCGTGGAAAGTTGTCCGATCATATGAGGAAACTGGGATTTGATAAACCGAACCCAGCCGGGACAACAGGAAGTAAACATCGGCCGTTCTTTCAGTTCACCCGCCGTAAACCGTTTCAGAAATTCATTTCCCTCTTCCATGATGGTCAAGTCTGCGGAAAAGGTCGTATCAAACGCATAATCCACACCCATTCTTTTCAGGGCGTCCAGAATCTTACCGACGCTTGCTTCTTCTTCCTTCAGACCAAGTTCTTCTCCCCATGCTGCACGCACCGCCGGCGCCACCTGTACGACAACAATTTTCTCTTTATCCGCAATGGCTTCCCATACTTTCTCCGTATCGTCACGTTCTCTGAGCGCGCCTACCGGACAATGGGTAATGCACTGGCCGCACAGCGAACAGTCCGCTTCGCTGATGTTCTTATGCCCCGCCACATTGACGGTCGTCCATATACCCGTTCCTTCCACATCCCAGATACCAAGTCCCTGCACTTTATCGCATACCTGTACACAACGCATACACTTGATACATTTGGACGAATCCCGAATCAGGGGAAACTGTTTATCCCAGGCCTGTTTTCCGATTTCCATCTTAAACGGAATATCAATAATATTCAGATCATTCGCCACGCTCTGCAGGCTGCAGTTGCCGCTCCTCCCACAGCTTACACAGTGAGAGTCGTGCTGCGATAAGATCAGTTCCACCGTTGTCCGTCTGTTTCTGCGGACTTTCGGGCTGTTCGTATAAATAACCATTCCTTCTTCCGCCACATTATTGCAGGAAGTGATCAGTCTGTCCTTACCTTCCAGCTCCACGACACATACGCGGCAGGCGGCGATTTCGTTGATGCCCTTCAAGTAGCAGAGTTTGGGAATGGGAATCCCGTTCTGTGCGGCAGCCTCCATAATGGTCGTATTCTCTTCCACCGTTATCTGTTTTCCGTCTATCGTAAGATTTACCATAATGTCTCTCTGCCTCCTTTAAATATGCCATATCCGAAATGATCGCAGCGCAGGCAGCGACTCGCCTCCTGCTTTGCTTCTTTTTCAGTCATGCAGTTCTCTACACCTTCAAAATCACAAATCCTTTCACATGCCTCCCGCTCTGTCAGATTGACTCTTCCGCAAGGAGAATTGTCATTCAAGTGAGGCTCAGGGATTTTTACATCGCAGGATATTTCATGGCGGTATCCGAGATATTCATCGATATTGGCCGCGACGACTTTTGCCGCCGCGATCGCGCTGATAACGGATGCCGGACCGCTCGCACAGTCACCTCCCGCAAAGACACCCGGCATATTGGCAAAAGTACCAGAACGCTTGGTAACAATCCGGCCGCGCGCTACCGGAATGCCGGCTTCTTCAAAATGCCGCGTCTCGATATTCTGTCCGATGGCTTTGATCAGCACATCGCACGGAATGTATAAATCCTCTTCTCCCGTAGGCTTAATGCTCGCCCTGCCGTCCCGTATCGCACTCACCATCTGCGGCGTTACATAAATGCCTTTTACATGATTCTTCTCATCGACTACAATCGATGCCGGCGCTTTCAATGTCTGGAGTTCGATTCCTTCCGCAATGGCACCGTCGATTTCACCGCGCAGCGCCGTCATATCGGACATTCTTCTTCTGTATACAATACTTACCTTCTTCGCGCCGAGACGTTTCGCCGTCCGCACAGCATCCATGGAAACATTTCCGCCGCCGATGACCGCGACTTCTTTTCCGGTCAGATCCATGATCTCATGCTTACCGACATTTCGAAGGAACTGAACTGCAGATAATACGCCTTCCGCGTCTTCTCCCTCCAGCCCGAGTTTCTTATCGGTGCTCGCGCCAATGGTAATGAGAACGGCATCATACTGTTCCCGCAGTTCCTGAATGGTGATATCCTGTCCGATCTTCAGGCCGTGTTTTACCTCGACACCCGTTTTCAGGATGCTTCTGATATCCTCGTCCAGCCGGTTCTTCGGCAGACGGTAATTGGGGATACCGTAACGCAGCATGCCGCCCAATTCGGGAAGCATTTCATAAACCGTCACCTGATGCCCCATAAGCTGTAAATAATATGCCGCACTCAAACCACCAGGGCCGCCGCCGAGGACTGCCACCCGTTTTCCTGTACTCGGTGCACATACCGGCGGGTCTACTTCACCGGCAAAATCGGCCGCCACCCGTTTCAGCCCGCGTATATTGACGGAATCATCCACCATATTTCTTCTGCATCTCGCCTCACAGGGATGTTCACAAATAAAGCCGCAGGTCGTCGGGAAAGGATTGTCCTTCCGAATCAGGCGGATAGCATCCTGATATCTTCCCTCACCGACAAGCGCAATGTAACCCGGAATATCCACATGCGCCGGACAAAGCGATACACAGGATACCGGCTGGTTATAGGTACAGGTACAACGATTGTTCTGAATATGGCCTATGTAATCATCCCGATAACCAATCAGTCCCTTATATACCATATTAGCCGCTTCATATCCGATGGCACAGTCCGCTGACTCCATAATGGAAAGCGCTGTCTGTTCCATAATATCCAATGTTTCCATCGTCGCATTGCCGTTCAGGACATCCTCGATAAAATGGCTCAATTGTCCAAGACCGATACGGCACGGTACACACTTTCCACAAGTCTGCGCATGGCACAGGTCAAGAAAAGCTCTCGACATATCCACCGGGCAGAGTCCCGGCGGGCTGGATTCAATTCTACGCTCCAAATCCTTATAGAGACCCTCCATAACAATTCTGGCGCGGTTCGGTGATGCAATTTCTAATCTGCTCATATAAAACCCCCTGTACTTTTGTATTCTTATAACTTTCTGCCTTTTACCTCATTTGCTGTAGAAGTGGCTCTCACAGGAACCGCTTCTATTAGATGTGACTTTCATTAGAGGCACTTCTATTAGATGTGGCTTCCATTGAAGCCACATCTATTATTATACCTTTCCCCCTTTCATTTTTCCACAAGAAACTTCGTTTACTTTTTAACGAAAAAGAGCGGTTCCCCGTCACCGGGTACGCCGCTCTTTCTATCGTTATGTTTTCTTACCGTCCATAAAATTTCTCATGATATCGATTCCTGCCGCCATCTTCTTTAACTGCGGCAGTTCCCGGCTCATATAGTCTTCCAGCTGTATGACCTCATCCTCGACAAAGCCGTCACAGGCGGTAATTTTACAGTCGGGAATTCTCCCTTCTGCAGTCCGTTTTCCATCTGTAAAAGACACAAAAGCATATTTTTTCCCGTCTTTCGAGCAAATCGGAGATACGGACATCTTTAATTCGTCGTTCATTCTAACCCCCAGATCTAAACTTTAAAGAAAGAAACATCCTCTTCAAGTTCTTCCGCAATATCCTTCAAATCTTTTGCTGCCTCGGCCAGCAGGTTAATCGTTGCATTCAACTCCTGCATCGCTGCATTGGTCTCTTCCGTCGATGCCGCATTCTGCTGCGCAACAGCAGACAGATTCTGGATGACATCCGTTACATGGGCTCTTGCCTGATCACATTCTTTGGTCTGCTCATAAATCTTCTCTGTTTCTGACATCGAAATTTCAATGCCTTTGCTGACATCCTTGAACTTATTCTTCGTTTCATCCAGCTTGCGCTGCTGTTCGTTAATGATTTCTCCGACCTCAGCCATAATCTGGACAGATGCCTCCGAGTCCGCAGAAAGCTGCGTAATGATGTCTTCAATCGTCTTTGCCGAATTATTAGAATCTTCCGACAATTTGGAAATCTGGGAAGCTACTACTGCAAATCCCCTTCCGGCCTCTCCAGCTCTTGCGGCTTCAATGCTCGCATTCAATGCAAGCAGGCTTGTTTCACTGGCAATCGCCGTGATCAGATTGATTGCCTCCTGTATTCTTCCGACCGATTCATTTGTCGTGCGCACGGACGCACCAATTTTCTGAATCGCATCAATCGTTCTATCATTGGAAATGCTCAATTCACTGATGATCTGCTCGGATTCATCATCTGCTTTTTTGATGTTCAAAGATACTTCATCCAATCCTTTGACACCGTTTACAATCTGCTCGATCATCTCTCCGATATTCGTGACCTGAGTCGTCGCCGCTTCGATATCTTCCGCCTGCGTTACTGCACCTTTGGAAATATCCTCAACTGCATGGCTGATCTCATCCGCCGTCGTGCTCGTCTGCGATGCCATAGATTCCAGAGAATCTCCCGACTGCATCAGATTTTCCGTTGTTTTCTTAATACTTATCACCATGCTCTGCAGCTTTTCTACCAGTTCATACATGGATGAGACCATCATACCAATTTCATCCGTTCTGTTCCTGGCTGATTCGCTGATCTTTGCTGCACTGCCGTTTAACTGTATTTTCAACTGGCCGTCAGCAATTCCTGCCAGCAAGCCTTCGGCATGAAGCACAACGCGCACAATTCCCTTTACAAGAAGTGTACAGATAACAATAGATATCAGCAGGATAACGACCGCGATTCCCCCGATACTGGCTGTCTGCCTGATAATGACCGCATCCACATCAGCGCTCGGTCGTCCGGCAAATACCATACCGACGATCTGCCCTCCGTCATTCTTTACCGGCTTATAATAAGCATAGTAATTCTCACCGTTGATTGCGATTTTATCCGTATAATAATCCTTTCCGCCCTGTAAAACAGTACTTATCACCACATCGGAAGCTTTCGTACCAACAATCCGGTTTCCTGTTTCCTTGTCGATCAGAGAAGTGGCGCTTCTCGTATCCCCATAGAACAATGTAACGGAGACATCTGTATCTTCAGTAAAGCTGTCGATGACCGCTACATTTTCCGTTACACAATAATCACCTTTGTAAAGCACATCCCCTTCTAAACGGTAATCGCCGGAATCGACTGCTTCATAAGCCGCCGCAACAGACTGGCATACATTGTTCAGCCCGTTAAAAGCTTCTGATTTCATGCCATCCTGCAGCGCATTGATGGCATATACCGTAATTACAACTTCCAAAATGATCATTGGCAAAGAACACATCAATACCATTTTGGGCAGAATCCCCAAACAATGTCGTCAACTTAAGCCGAAAATCCGCTAACTATAAATTTACGCGTATGAAAAAACCATTTGTTATTCCGTGA
>CAJTUC010000048.1 GCA_910579395.1 uncultured Lachnospiraceae bacterium
ACCAAGAAAACCCCACAAACAGCGTATTTATGCTGGGCGTGAGGTTTTTACCTTTTTTCAACTGTCAAAAATGGGATCATACAATATTTACCACGGAAAATCAACATTTTTTTAAAGAAATATAGAAGTTATGGTAACAATATTCCGCCCAAAAAGAAAGGCAGAAGCCACGTTCCGGCTCCTGCCCGCATTTTATAAATATCCCAAAAACTTCCGTTCTGTTACTGTACTACGCCTGTTCCGCTTCTGGTCCACATAATATTCTGACTGATCATTTCATCAATATCCATTCCAATGATCTCGGACGCCCTTGCCTTCGCCGCAGCCTCATTCGCTGTGCCGAGGTTCTTGTAAATCTCATAAGACGGTTTTTTGTTTCCGTTCAGGTCGAAAAGACCAAGCGCAAGATGACTTTCCATTTCGCTCGCTTCATCGGTCTGTCTGAACAGGATAAAGGAATCGATTTCCGGGAACGATGCTGCTTTTAAGTAACCATAAACGATAGAGGCCTCCTGCTGTTCGTTTCCGAAACTGGAAGTATATCCGATTTCCGCAAGGGAAATACTTCTCACCTCTCCCGCCGGATTCAGGAAACTGCTCTGGTGCATATAATCGATCAGAATACCAAGATTCTGCATTGTAATATAAGGCGACGTAATGCTGTTCTGTACCCACACTGCAGGACCGTTCCAGGCATAAGGATCATACAGAGGCGAGTTATAAGGATGGAAGGAAAGTCCCCAGTCTATATTGCCTTCCCGCATCATATAATAATTAAATCTGTCCAGATAATCTTTGGACAAAAAGCTTCCGGGATTGGATTTCCGGTTCCATTCCTGGTCGATGGAATTATAAATCCGTACATTTGCATTCATGCTCTTCATCTCATTATAAATGATACGGAACGCTTTCACATAAATACCGACATTATAATCCAGCGAATCAGAATTCGTATACCACCATGAAGTCCTCGCATTGACTTCATTTCCCAAAATCCAGTTATCAACCTGCCCGCAGCCAAACTTACCTGAATAACGCTGTGCCAGAAAAGCGCCGACAGCCTTCAGATGACCAACACCCGCTTCATCTTCCACATTCAATGCATATCCCGGACATTCCGCCCCAACAGCCTTCGGATGAACCATATCCTGTGAAAAAGGACTTTCTCCGCGGTTCAGAAGTACAATATTGACCTGTACGCCATAATTGTTAAAGCTTTTGAACATAGAATCAAATTTACTGATCATTCCGCCATTAAAATAATAGGTCTTCCCATTATATGTAAACGGAATTGCACCCGGCTCCGACTCCGCAGAACAGATATCATCGACTGCCATATTATACACAACCTGTTTGATGCCAAGCTCCTGCACTTCTTCTTTGGAAGACTTCGTTAAATCAGGCAGGATTCCCTTGATGCCGTTATCCATACGCGCTGCCGTATAAGCCGCAATTGCTTCCGGGTTCGTAATATAATGCTCGTCGCTCACCTGAATCATCTGTCCATTCTGTTTCACCGCAATAATGAACTTACGACTCAGATTTGATTCCGCAGTATTATAATTCAGCGGAAAACTGATTGAAACGGAAGTTCCTGCATCTGCTGTTGCAACAATACTCCCTGTCGTTCCATCCTGAAAGACTTCATCCGCATAAACATAGAATTTGCCGTCATCGCTTGCCGGAACACTGCCTGTACTGAGTTTGCAGACGACATCCGTTCCGGAAATCAGACAGGAATCAATCGATACGGAACGTCCCGCAGCCTCAACATACTGCTGTCCGCTGTCACCAACACATACGCCGCCCACAACCAACAGGAGCGCCGCTATCACCGCTGTCAAAAGTCTTCTTCTGTTACTCATTTTTTCCTCCATTCCAACGTCTCTCTCAAAGTTCTTCCTTATATTTTATGTATACCTTATTATAACATACCGCATTTTAAATGTCATTACCGCCTTTCAAAAAATTGAACGATGAAAAAGAATATACCGGCCTTTCCCGCAATACGATAAATAGAAAGACTTCATTCCAGGGAAAAGAAATATGTCGACCAGAAAAAACCGCACGAAAGAAATCCACCGGGAAATCGATTATGGCCCTGATAAAATCCACCTTATTCTGCAATTTCCTTCCGGACAGTTTCCAGCTGACCAGTTTCCGCCAACTGCCTCTCTCCCTCCCCCAGAAGACGCCCTTCGGCGGGAAATCCGGGCAATCCTGAGCCGGGAATTATCCGGAAAGGCTTTCCCATGAAAAGGGTGCGCATTCTGCTGAGGGTCAGTTCGAATCAGCAGCTGGAAGCCGACGGAGATTTATCCGTACAGCGCCAGCTCGTTCAGGACTACATACAACAGCATGAAGACTGGCGGTTAGATAATAAGGAATATTTTGAAGGAAGCAGCAGCGGCTATAAAAATACAGTTGACAAAAGAGATATCTTACAGGAAGCGCTGGCAGACGCCAAAAAAGGCGAATATGACATTCTGGCCGCTTATAAGGATGACCGGATTGGCCGACGCATGTGGGAAATTGGTGCGTATGTCATGACGCTGAAAAGCTGCCATGTCGATATCTACACGGTCAAAGACGGCTGTATCTCCCCGGAAGACACCGATATCATGGGACAGATGATGCTTGCACTGCGCTATGGAAATGCACAGAAAAGCAGCTCTGATACAGGAATGCGGGTAAAAGATACCGCCGAAAAACTGGTCAGAAAAGGAAAATTCATGGGCGGCGCCGCACCTTACGGCTACCGGCTGATCTTTTCCGGAGAACTGAGTAAGCACGGGCGGGCGCTCCACCGATTGGAAATCGTTCCTGAACAAGCGGAATTCGTCAGGAAAATTTATGACCTTTCCTTCTATCAGGAATTTGGCTCCATGAAAATCGCAAAGACTTTGAATGCAAATGAATATGCAAAAAAGATGGCTCCCGGCGGCGAATGGAAATGCGGCACGATCGCCGGCATTCTGACCAATCCCGTTTATGCCGGCTATCCCGCCTACAAGCGCCGGGAGCGAATCGGCGGAACATATCACAGACAGGCTCAGGATGCCTGGGTCATGGCCGAAAAGCCTGAACCCGGCATCCGTATCATCGACGACACCCTCTGGAATCTGGTACAGGAAAAAAGAAAAGAACGGGCCGCCAGATATCATCCGGCTGGGACAGCCCGTGAAAAGGACCAGAAACCCCCTGTCATCTCCAGAAATGACGGCATCCTTTCCCTGCGCGATATACTCTACTGCGGCTGCTGCGGCAGAAAGATGGCGAACGGAACACGTTATAGCTACTGGACTCTTCAAAGCACCGGGGAAAAGCGAAGCAGAAAAATCCCACTCTACCGCTGCCCATCGGCCCATAACGGTATCCCCCACAACGAAAGCGCACAGTTCCAGGCAGATGTACTGGAAACGGCGGTCTTCCGCTGTCTTGCAGATTACATTGGCTGGCTGCTAAAAGAAGACGATCTCACCGTTATCCACAAAGAAAACCTCTCTTTACAAAAAAAAGCGCTGGAAGCGGAGCAAAAACACCTACAAAAGGAACTTGTCAAGATCACACAGGATATCCGCATCATGCAGGAGCACATACCGGATGCCATGTCCGGCACTTACCCATTTTCCGTCACGGAACTTGCGGACGTCATCAGGCGGCATATGGAAAAAAAAGACCTTCTGGAAAAAGAATGGGACACAAAAAATGATGCGCTAAAAAAGTTTGATGCCGAAACAACTGCCCATGTCCTGCTCCCACAGGAAGAAAACCGCCCACCGCTCACATGGGTACAGGTCTTTGAAGGCGCCGCCGCCGAAACAAAGCGTGTAATCGTAAACAGGCTTCTCGAACGGATTGAAATATCAAAAGAACAGCTCATAATACGTTTTCGGAACAGCTGACCACTTATACCCCGAATCAGCATCGGTTCCGCTACCACTCCGTATATACTCTGTTCAGCGTAAAGGACAGAATCGCCAGAATATTCGCATAAATGCTGCTTTCCGGCCAGGTTGCATAAATTTCGGAAGAAGCTACATTTTTGATATAATCTTTGTATTTTACATAATAGTTTGGCGCACTGCTGTCGTTCGGAACACCATCGTGAACGACGACATACTCCGGCACAACAATCCTGCTCAAAACAATCTCACCGGTCTCATCCATCGGTTTGATTTCCTCTTCCGGAATTTTCGGCGGGTATTCCCCATACAATGTATGGTCCGGAATCACGAGAACATCTTCCGGCTCATTTGCAGTCTCCGTCGGCGTCATCCGGATATTCTGCACGGCGGTCACATCCGGCAGCACTTCCACGCCGGAAATCATGACCGGCTCGTATCCGGGTGCTTCTACGGTCACATTGTACTCCGTATAAGGCATTGGGGATTCCGGCGTCAGGCTGTAAGAAAGGGGCGGTGCGGAGAGCTGTACCGCCTCTGTCTGCCCGGATATATCTGTCTCCAGTTTCTCCACTTCTGTCTCGGGTGTTCTTGTATAGGCAATGGAAATCACGGCGTTCTGAATCGGAATCAATCCGATGTCTGAGGTCACATTAATCTGCAGTCCGCCGGTCTGCTCCCCTTCCCCTTGCGCCATTTTAAACGTTTTCCCGTTCATATAGTTACCTGCTTTAACCTTATTATCTTTCTAATTATCATATGCTGGTTTTGGCATATTGACAAAAAAGCCCTGCGGCTCATGCAGCAGGCCGCAGGACTTCTTCCCTTATATCATTTTCTTATGCACTTCTTTACTATATACGTTTCTTACTCAATTATGTTTCTTACTCAATTATGCTTCTTACTCAATTATGCTTCTTACTCACTCACGCTTTCGTAAGGAGCATCATGATCTCATTGCTTCTTGCAACAAATTTCGTCATCGCTTCCGGTTCAAGCGGTGCGTGCTGCAGCAGGGCGAGGTCATAAAGCTGCTCGCAGATCGTCTTGACATTTTCACCGTCTTTATGCTCGAGCACATACTGTACCAGCGGGTGATTTGCATTCAGAATCAATGTTTCACCCTCTTTGCCGCCGAACATTCCGGCATCCATCCCCGGCATGGAGTACATCTTCATCATATCCTGCATTCTTCTGCTCTCTTCGGATAAGGTTATCATGGAAGAAATCTTCTTATTTTTCAATTTCTCGACTTTGACGGTAATGGAATCTTTCTTCAATACCTTCTTCATGATGCCGGCAATTTCTTCCGCCTGCTCTTCCATTTCCTTCTCTGCTTTCTTGGAAGTTTTCGCCTTAAAGGTATCGGTCAGGTCCGCATCGATCCTCTGGAACTTAATTCCCTCATTCTTCGCCTCCAGCTGGGATACGAAAGGCTGGTCGATATTGTGTGTCAGGATAACGGCATCCATCTTGGCAGCCTTGAACATATTGATATACTGACTCTGCTGCTTCTCGTCCGTCACATAATAGATGACCTTCTCTTTCTTTTCATCATCAGCATCTTCCTCATCATCGGCATCTTCTGTGTCTTCGTCCACGACCTCCGCTTCGACCTTTTCGCCGTTCTCATCGACCGCATCTGCTTTCCCGGCATTTTCGTCAACGCCTTCCGCCTCTGCCTTCTCACCGTTCTCCTCTACAACTTCGGCCTCTACTTTATTGCCGTTCTCGTCCGTTGCGGATGCTTCCGTTTCATCCGGGTCGGTCTTGCCGACTTCCAGACATTCGGGAAGGGTCAGATAATTGCCGTCCAGATTCTTGAACAGAATATAATCCGTCATTTTCTCGCAGAACTTATCGTCTTTCAGACAGCCGAATTTGATGAACGGGCTGATATCATCCCAGTATTTCTCATATTCTTCCTTTTCGGTCTTGCACATACCGGAAAGCTTGTCTGCAACTTTCTTCGTAATATATTCATTGATCTTATTGACAAATCCGTCATTCTGCAAAGCGCTTCTGGATACGTTGAGCGGCAGGTCTGGACAATCGATGACACCTTTTAACAGCATCAGGAATTCCGGAATGACTTCCTTGATATTATCCGCAATGAACACCTGATTGTTGTACAGCTTGATCGTTCCCTCGATGGACTCATACTCCATATTGATCTTCGGGAAATACAAAATTCCTTTCAGATTAAAAGGATAATCCATATTCAGATGAATCCAGAACAAAGGCTCCTTATAATCCTGGAAGACCTTCCGGTAAAATTCCAGATATTCTTCTTTCGTGCAGTCGTTCGGATGTTTGCTCCAGAGCGGCTGCGTCTCATTCAGAAGTTCCGGACGCTTCTTTATCTTTAACTTCTGCTCGTCCTCTTCTTTTTCTTTCTTGATCTCTTCTACGACAACATCCGTATCCAGTTTCTCGGCTTCCGTGATCGTCTGGGTATCCGTCGTATTGGCTTTAGACAGATAGATTTCAATCGGCATGAAAGAGCAGTATTTCTTAATGACCTCACGCGCCTTATATTCATTACAGAATTCCAGACAGTCTTCGTTCAGGAAAAGGGTGATCTCCGTTCCGACTTCACTCCTTGTTCCCTCTTCCATATCGAACTCCGTGCCGCCGTCGCATTCCCAATGTACAGCTGCCGCGCCGTCCTGATAAGAAAGACTGTCAATATGCACCTCATCCGCAACCATGAACGCGGAATAAAATCCCAGACCGAAATGACCGATGATCTGATCTTCATTCGTCTTATCTTTATATTTCTCAATGAACTCCGTCGCTCCCGAAAAGGCAATCTGATTGATGTATTCTTCTACCTCATCAGCGGTCATTCCGAGTCCGTTATCGATAAATTTCAACGTCTTTTCTTCCGGATTCACGATGACCTGAATTTTGGCCTTATAACCGTCAGGCAAGGCATATTCGCCCATCATATCCAGCTTCTTCAATTTCGTCACCGCATCGCAACCGTTGGAGATCAGTTCGCGGAAGAAAATATCGTGGTCCGAATACAACCACTTCTTGATGATTGGAAAAATATTATCGCTGTTGATCGATAAACTACCATGTTTTGCTGCCATTTTACCACATTCCTTTCTCTCTTTAATCTAATTCCTGATATATCTCTGTTTTATCCTTTTTTCTAAAGAACAGTTTAATGCGCCCCCGCACAAAAGTCAAGGAAAAATTAGCACTCGACAAGTGCGAGTGCTAACAATTTATTAAAAACCTACTGTTTTACGAGCTTTCCCAATTTCTAAATTTTTTCTAAACTGCATGAATGCTATTTAAAACTCAAAGCTTGCATTGAATAATTCAAGAAAATCGGAAGTTTTAACATTTTCATCATGAATAAAGCAAATGCTTTCCCACAGTTCTTCATTCAGCTTTCTCGTCAAGGTTTCCACAAAGGCGTCATATTCTTGGCTGAACACTTCCTCCCGCCGCTGTTCTACGATCTTGATCTTATTGCTGTCTGTCTCTTCCTTATCAAAAGTACTGATACATTTGATAATGTGATAGCCTTCTTCGGTCTCTATGATATCGCTGATTTCATCCGTTCCCAGATTAAAAGCCGCTTTCTCAAATTCGGGGTCCATCTCGCCTTTCCCAAAAGCGTAGGTGCTCTTTTCCCCTTCGTTATAATGCCTGATCAGCTCGTCGAAATCGTCCCCGGCCATTGCCTTTTCCAATACTTCACATGCGGTTCGATAGGTATCTTCCTTTGCTTTCTCCGTATACTCAATTTTTCTGCCCGTTCCGTCCATTGCATAAGTCTTTAACAAAATCTGCTGCACCTTAATGGTCCGCGCCTCATCGTCGCTGATTTCCGGATTGATATCCTTGATAATATACTGATAAACTTTGCGGGCAAGGGCATATTCCTCATAAAGTTTTCTGACCGTATCCTGCGTGATTCCCATCGCCTCGACCTCGGTCTCATTCAGGGATGCGTAATAAACCTTTGCAATGTATTCGGCCTGTTCCTTCTCTTCCGCCGTCAACTCAACCTGATATTTCTCCGCCATCAGATTCATTGTCTTAATCTGCGCGATCTGTGCCAGCGCCATATCCTTCACATTCTGTTCAAGCGTCATATCGCCCAGCTTGATATTCCAAATATCCGTTCCGTAGACACTCTCATACTGATTCTGAATATTGGTCAGATAGACCATCATTTCAGGCAGTGTACAGGAAATCGTTTCGATGCGGAATACCTCGTCCCTGCCAAACCCGGTCGTCAATACGACCTTCATGCCGTCCGTAACGCTGCCGCTGCATCCGGTCAGCATGGATAAAAGCACTGATACGGATAATAACAGCGCGGCCGTTTTTTTCCTTTTTTTCATCATCCTTCTATTCCTACTCTATTCACACTCTTTTTTCCGCCTGTCCGTTACTACATTTCCAGGCGCTCTCCTTCTTTACTGTACCAGTATTCACCGTTTGTCAGCACATAATCCTCACCCGACAGAACGGCTGTGATATAATCTGCAGCCGATGTAAGTTTTCTGCGGAATGCAACACCGCCGCCAAGCAACGTTGTACGATGGATATCGGACCCTGCTGTCATTGGCAGATGATGCTTCGCGGCATAAGCAATAGCCTTCGTATCAAAATTCGGGTCATTGTGGGCAAGACTTCGCGAACTGGAGTGCGTGGCATTAATACCCTCTACGCCATCGACCCATTCCGGGAAAAGGCGTACTTCCGGAATATAATCTTCCTCCCTGTACGGATGCGCATGAATGACCATACCGCCTGCAGCATGCACGAGTTCATACTGCTCTTTGACATCCGCCCGCCAAATAGCGGGATTTTCAAGCATCCATTCCTTATCAACACCGTAAATCAGAAATTCCGTTCCACAAAAACCCGCCTCGTAGCCGAAAAAAACATCCAGCCCAATCCGGTCGCCTTCCGCTTTGGCATTTTCGTATCCGGTACAAAATTCACCGACCCATTCCTCCCAGGTCTTTTTCCGGTCCACCGCCGTGTTACCGCCCCAGTTATGGTCTGTCACAAAAATTCCCGTATATCCGTATTCCTTACAGGCCGCCGCCATCTCCCTGCCCGTATTGCGTCCGCATGCACTTCCCTCAGCCGTATGAAGATGCGTCTCATATAAATAAGGATATTCTTTCTTGATTCGGTCATACATCCTCCATAACCATGTCCTTTCACAAGCCTTCTGCAAAAAAACCGCAGGCCACACAGCCTGCGGTTTTATATATACTATTTAATAACGTGAATCCAGCCTTCCGGCGCTTCGATACGCCCCATCTGAATCCCTGTCAAAGTATCATATAGTTTCTTCGTCACAGGCCCCATTTCCGTCATACCGCTCGGGAATATGATCTCCTTCCCATGGTCTACCACTCTGCCGACCGGTGAAATGACCGCCGCCGTACCACAAAGACCACACTCTGCAAAGTCTTTGACTTCCTCTAACGCAACTGGTCTCTCTTCTACCTCAAGACCGAGATAGTCTTTCGCAACGGCCACCAGAGAACGACGTGTAATGGATGGAAGAATGCTGTCTGACTTAGGCGTTACAATCTTATTATCTTTCGTTACGAACAGGAAATTGGCTCCGCCCGTTTCTTCCACATACGTTCTCGTTCCCGCATCCAGATACATATTCTCATCAAAACCCTCTTCGTGTGCCGTCACGATCGCATACAGGCTCATCGCATAATTCAGGCCTGCTTTGATATGGCCGGTACCGTTTGGTGCCGCCCGGTCGAAATCGCTCACTTTAATCGTAAGCGGTTTTGCACCGCCCTTAAAATAAGGACCAACAGGCGTTGTAAAGATTCTGAACTGATATTCGTCCGCGGGTTTTACGCCGATAACGGAAGAACTTCCGAACATATAAGGCCGGATATACAAAGTCGCACCCGAACCATAAGGAGGTACATAAGCTTCATTAGCAGCTACGGTCTGTGTAACTGCTTCCACAAAACGTTCCTTAGGGAAAACAGGCATTTCCAACCGCTTACAGGAATCTTCCATACGCTGTCCGTTCAAATCCGGGCGGAAAGTCACAATATGTCCATCCTCCGTCGTATAAGCCTTCAATCCCTCAAAACAGGTCTGCGCATACTGCAGAACGCCCGCACATTCATTGATCGTGATGGACGCATCCGTGATCAGCGCGCCTTCATCCCATGTACCGTTTTTATAATTTGCAACAAATCTCTTATCGGTCTCATGATATCCGAATCCGAGATTCGCCCAGTCTATGTTTTTCTTCTCCATAACCTACTGCCTCTCCTTCCTCAGTCCGTATCTCCATTTTTATTGCCGTTTCATCCTCTGATGAAACGTCACCAGAAGTTCTTTTCATCCTAATACTTTTGTCTGTAAAAGTCAAGCCTACAACGCGGAAGAAACAATTTCCATCGCCACATCATAAGCAAAGTCATTGACCGCTTTTTCACACATACGGAGCAGCTTCCGGTTTTCATCCGTCAAAAGGCAGTTCCGCAATTCCTGAATGCTCTTCAACACGCTGTCCACGTCAAAATCATCCAGCTGCTGATGGATATCCCCCAGTTTCTTCTTCCATTCCTCTTCCGAAATCTGCTGTCTCTCCTCCGGCTCTTCCTCTTTTTCCTCACTGGCTTCCGGCATTTCCGTTTCCATATATCTGTCCAGATTTTCACCCAGCGTCCGCATCATGCTGAAAAGGATTGGTGACTGTACTTCGACTTCCTCCAGTCTGCCGGCCTTACTCTTTTTCTCCAGTTCAAAAGCTTCTTCCGCCAGTTCATCGGCACCCACATTACGCGCATTCCCTTTCAACGCATGAACAATAATCGCATAACCTGAGACATCCTCTTTGCTCAGCATATTCTTTAACTGTTCTTCCTTTTCATGCAGGATATCCCGGAAATCGCGCAGAACCTTTTCATACAAGGAACGACTTCCGCCCATATATTTCAGGCCGTTCGCCGCATTGATACCCATATCCGTCAGTTTTTCTTCGTTCAGGCCGCCTGTCCCGTCATCCCCCTCTATGGATATCTCTTCATCCTCCGTCAGGTAGACGAGTTCTTTGGGCAGATATTGAATCAGCATATCCTCTAACTTCTCCGGTTCTATCGGCTTCGACAGATAATCCTCAAAACCCGCATTAAGATAAAACTCTTTGGCTCCCACGACTGCATTGGCCGTCAGCGCGATAATCGGAATATTGCGGGACGGGTTGTCCTCCATCTCCCGGATGGCATGGAGCGTCTGCACACCATCCATGACCGGCATCATATGGTCCATACAGATCAGATGATATTCTTTCCGCTTCAGCATTTCCAGACATTCACCGCCGCTTGACGCAACATCTATCTGCAGCTTTGTTTTGCGTAAAAGGTCCTGTGCCACCGCAAGGTTCATCGCATTGTCATCCACCACGAGTATCTTCGCGAGCGGTGCAATGAATTTCTCCCGGTAACTGATGGAATTTTTGAGGCTTCTGTCATATTGCTCCTGAAAATCGCCGAGCGGTGCCTTATTGACGATCTTCTGCGGAATTGCAAAGGAAAATACGGAACCTTTTCCATACTCGCTCTTTACTTCCAGTTTACCGCCCATCATTTCGACCAGCTGATTCGTCACAGCAAGTCCGAGTCCCGTTCCCTCTTCATTCCTGCTCGCCGCCATATCCAGCCTGTTGAAAGTCTCGAAAATTCTGGAAATATCCTTTTCCTTCACACCGATACCGGTATCCTCCACCGCAATTTCCAACAGAAGCTTCTCTTCTTCCAGCTGTTTCCATTTAAGATGAAGCGTTACCGTTCCTTTTTGCGTATATTTGACGGCATTCGTTAAAAGATTCCCGATGATCTGCCGCAGATGCACCTCATCGCCCGATAATTTAAAAGGAACATCCGATGCAATATCCAATGCCAGGCGCAGCTTTTTCTTCCGCAGGGGAATGGAAATGCTGTTGATCAGATCATTCAGCAGAGAACTGATGTCATAGGTTCCCTCCGCAAGTTCCATTTTACCGGACTGCAGTTTGGAGAAATCCAGAATATCACTCACGAGCGACAAAAGGACTGTTCCCGCCTGCTTGATATCGAGCGCATATCCCCGAATCGTCTCATCCTGGCTTTCCCGCAGGATCAGTTCGTTCAGACCGAGCATCGTATTGATCGGAGTACGTATTTCATGAGACATGTTTGCAAGAAAAACATCCCTTGCACGGCTTGCCCTTCTGGCATCAAGCATGGCATTCTCCAACTCGATATTCTTTTTTTCCAGTTCGTCCTTCGCAAGAAGCAGTGAAACCGCCTGCTTTTCCAACTTGGAAGTAAAACCGCTTCTTTTCTCCTGTTTCCTTTCTTCGTCCATCTACCTTTTCCTCCTGCCCGATTTACTCACCCTTTATATTCTCTGTCCGCTCATATTTCACAAAACTGTAAGCAATATCAAAATAAGTCTGCTCCTCACTGTCGGCGGTAATCTCCCATTCCGCCGACTTGTCCAGATTGGGAAAATAAGCATCCGCTTCATAAACATGGTCAATCTTTGTCACATGCGCGACCTGACAGTATGGCAGCATCATGCGGTAAACGCTTTCACCGCCGATGATATAAATATCTTCATCCCGATATTTCTTTAATTCCTGAAGCAATTCCTCTTTGCTGTGTACAACGACCGCTCCCTTTACCCGGTAATCCGGGTTCGAAGAAAGAATAATGTTCGTCCTGTCCGCGAGCGGCATACCCTGCGGAAAAGTCTCCAGCGTCTTTCTCCCAAGAACGACTACCTTACCTACGGTTTCTGCCCGGAAGGCCTTGTGGTCATTCGGAATGCGCACGAGCAGACTCCCCTTACAGCCGATGCCCCATTGATTATCAACTGCAACAATTAGATTCATTTTCGTAACCATACCCTTCTCTCAATCTATAACCTCACTGTCTGTCATATTTATCGCACAGCGCATTGATCTGATCTGCAAATCTGCCCAGCTCTTTATTCGTACCGCCTTCGTTCTTATAGATGACTGCCATAAGCCGCTGTCCTGCTGCCACCAGTCTCGCAAAGACATCCGAAACAAGATGTCCTTTTTTCTTGATGATAACGGGTTCCGCCTCGTAAATAAGTTCATTGGCGAGCAGATCGAACCGTGTCCCGCTGTAAGGTGCATACGCCCTCTGTCCATGTTCAGCTTTCAGGCATTCCGTAAAAAGCTTACAGATTCTGTCTTCTCCATGTACAACAAAGACCCGTTCCGGTTTCTTCTCAAATCCTTCCAGCCAGTGCAGCAGCCCCGCTTTGTCCGCATGACCGCTCATGCCCACCAGTTTCTCAATTTCGGCGCGGATTTCTATCGTCTCGCCAAAAAGTCTGACTTCCTTAGCGCCTTCCACGATTGCCCGGCCCAGCGTACCGACCGCCTGATACCCGACGAAAAGAACCGTACATTCCGGGCGCCACAGATTATGTTTTAGATGATGCCGGATTCTTCCGGCCTCACACATGCCCGAAGCCGAAATAATGACTTTCGGCGTATTTTCAAAGTTGATCGCTCTGGACTCGTCGCTCGTGATTGCAAGGTGAAGTCCCGGAAAGGTAATGGGATTAATGCCCCTTTTGATCAGCGCGACTGCCTCTTCATCGAAACATTCCATGCTGTTTCTCTGGAAAATGCCGGTTGCCTCCACGGCAAGCGGACTGTCCACATAGACTGGAAACCCTTCATGTCCTTTAATACGCCGTTCTTCTTTGATCTGACGTAAAAAATACAGTATTTCCTGTGTTCTTCCCACCGCAAAGGAAGGAATGACGACGTTGCCGCCCCGGTCAAAAGTCTTCTGCAGAATCTCTGTCAGTTCTCCGATAAAGTCTGTTTTTACTTCACTGTGATATTTATCGCCATAGGTGGACTCCATGATAACATAATCGGCTTCCTTCGTCATTTTGGGATCTTTCATGAGCGGAAGACCGATATTTCCGATATCACCGGAAAAGACAAGTTTTTTCGTAATATTCTCTTCCGTTGCCCAGACCTCAATGCTTGCCGAACCTAACAGGTGGCCGATATCCGTAAAACGTATCGTCACACCGGAGCATACCTCAATTTTTTCCTCATATTCACAAGGAATCAGCCTTTTGATCACACCATCCGCATCTTCCATCGTATAGACCGGCTCGACCAGTGCATTATTTGCGGTCCTTTTCGCTTTACGGTTCTTCCATTCCGCTTCCTGCATCTGAATATGCGCACTATCCCGTAACATAATGCTGCACAGGTCCGCCGTAGCATCCGTCGTATAGATGCTTCCACGAAAGCCTCTGGCATAGAGAAACGGCAGCATACCGGAATGGTCGATATGTGCATGAGTCAGAAAAATATAATCGATCAACGCCGGCTCAACCGGCAGTTCACAGTTCTGATAGGTCTGAGCTCCCTGTTCCATTCCATAATCCACTAAGATATTTTTTTCATTGACACGAAGATAATGGCAACTCCCTGTCACCTCATGATCCGCCCCAATAAACATCAGTTCCATAAGCACGCCTCCCTGTAAAAAAATTTTAAATCCCAAGACAAGCAAGCTTGTCAGGAAGAATGTCCGTAAGGACATTCTTTCGGGTGAGAAAGATTTGCCTTCGGCAAATCGTAGAACTTCTTTACGAAGCAGCCCTTGCTGCGAGTAAAAATTGCCAGAGGCAATTAGAAGTTCTTCTCACCCTATCTTATCATTTTTCTGGAATTGCGTACAGTCAATTTCCAAAGTTTTACATATGATAAATTAAATTACTACAAAATACGATCTGAGGTAGCGCTATGTTCATCAACATGATACCTGTGCTGCTTTTTATGCTCGCCGTTTCCGTCGATTCACTGACCGCAGGGCTTTCCTACGGCGCATCCAGAGTCCATATCAAGCCGCTTTCCGCAGTTTTTCTCGTGTTCATTCCTTCCGTTTCCATTACGCTTATGACACAGATTGGCACCTTGTTCTTTTCCCTTTTTCCGGCCCATGTTTTTTCAATCCTGTCGTTTCTGCTCCTGTTCTTCCTCGGCTTTGAGAAGCTGTTGGAATACCTGATACGCCGCCTGTCAGAAGCATACCCGGACATTATCGGCAACTGGACCTGTAAGATCAAGCAGCTCAATATCATCTTTACCATTTATTTTTCACCGGAAGAAGCAAACCGACAGGAAGTTCAGGTCCTGAGCGGCAAAGAAGCTCTTTTTCTGAGCCTTGCCCTGTCCCTCGACAGCGTACTCGCCAGCATGGCTTTTTCCTGTCAGGTGACTTCTCTGCCTTTCCTGTTCCTGTCGGCCGTATTCTTTCATTTTCTGCTCTTTTTACTCGGTTATCTTTCCGGTCTGCTCCTGTCAAAAAAATTCTCCCTCGACCTCTCCTGGCTCAGTGGGCTGTTTCTTCTGTTACTGGCACTTGGCACGCTTCTGTGACGCCTTTCTTTTCCACGCCGTAATGGACGGCAACAAGCAGCTCATGAACGATCACCGGCGTCAGCGATAAAGCAAGCAGCTGTCCCCACTCCATCCAGGCCAGTTTCACCGTTCCGAAAAGCACGATCAGCGGTTCAATCTCCGTTACCGCGAATTGTAAAAGCAAACCGAAAACAAGCGCCAGGAGCATGAACGGGTTTTTCCTATGGTTCATTCGGAAAATAGAACGGTTCACATCCCGCATACCGACCGCATGAAAAAGCTGGCTCATGCCGAGTACCGTAAAGGCATGGGTCTGCGCTTTGACAAGGACCGCAGAAATCTGATAGCTTTCTATAATATTATGTAAATTTATCGGTAGATTCTCCGCGACCAGCCTGTCATAAGGTACCTTTAAAAAAGCGGCAAGGCTTACGCCGCCAATCACGAAACCGTAACAGAGAACACAGAGCAGTCCGCCTTTGGCAAAGAGCGATTCCCCTTTTTTCCTGGGCGGTTCTTTCATCAGTAAATCCGTCTCATTGTCATCCACTCCCAGCGCGAGCGCCGGCAGAGAATCCGTAATCAGATTAATCCACAGAATAAAGCTCGCCTTTAAGGGACTCGGAAATCCGGCGATGATCGTAACGAGCATTGTCATGATCTCGCCCAGATTGGAAGAAAGCAGAAAAAGCACCGACTTCCTGATATTTTCATAGATGCCCCTGCCCTCGCGGATGGCGAGATGTATCGTCGCGAAATTATCGTCCATCAGCACAAAATCGGCGGCATTCCGCGCCACATCCGTGCCGTTCTTTCCCATGGCGATTCCGATATCTGCAGCCTGTAAGGACGGAGCATCATTCACACCGTCGCCCGTCATTGCTACCGTCTTATCGAGTTTCCTGAACCCTTCCACAATTTTCACTTTATGCTCCGGCGTCACTCTTGCGAATACTTTTAAAAACGGCAGTTTTTTCAGGAAAATGGATTCTTCCATCGTATCCAGTTCCCGTCCCGAAATACATTCATTCGGAGACTCGGCAATGCCCAGCTGCCTTGCAATGGAAAAGGCAGTATTCCGGTGGTCCCCGGTGATCATCACCGTCGAAACACCGGCTTTCCTAAACTCTTCCACGGCTTCCATCGCCTCCGGTCTGACCGGGTCCTGCATACTGACAAAACCAAGAAAGACCATTTCACTCTCCTGTAATCCGCCGTCCGGCTTCATCGCAATGGCAAGCACTCTCCTGCCCTCACTCATCAGCCCGTCCAATACACGGCCAAGCGCTGTCCTGTCGCTCTCACGCAGTTCACTCCGCCTTCCGTTCTGATAAAATGCCGTGCAGCGTTCCAGTATTTTCTCGGCCGCGCCCTTAGAATAAGAAATCCGGCTGCTTCCCTGTGAAATCCCCCGCATCAGGTGGGACGTGGTCATCATCTTCCTCTCCGAATCGAAACCTTTTTCATCCTGTCTGGGAAAACGGCTCCTGAGTTCATCGATAGAAAGACCGCACTCTTTCGCCATATGAACAAGTGCCATTTCCGTCGGGTCGCCTAAGTCGCTTTCCGAAAAAGCATCGTTACATAAAATACAGCCTAGCAGAAAATGAGCCCTGCCGTTTTTCTCCCATTCCGTTCCCTGCCACATCTGATTCGTAAAAAGGCGGGGAAATTTCTCCTTTTCAATCATACGGCCATCCAGATAGCATTCCGTAACCGTCATCCGGTTCTGCGTCAGCGTCCCCGTCTTGTCCGAACAGACAACGTCCACTGCTCCTAATGTCTCTACGGAAGAAAGTTTCCGTACGATGGTCCTTGCCCGCACCATCCGCGATACACTGAGCGCAAGCACGATGGTAACAATAGCCGGAAGGCCTTCCGGAACAGCTGCCACGGTCAGGGAAACAGATGTCAAGAGCATTTCTCCCACGTTTCGTTTCTGCCAGACAGCGATAATAAAAAGAAGGGCACAGACTGCCACAGCGAGAATGCTGAGCACTTTTCCGAGCTCTCCCAGTTTTTTCTGCAAAGGAGTCAGTCTTTCTCCCGTCTCATGAAGCATATCCGCGATATGACCGATACGAGTATCCATGCCGATTGCCGTCACGATACCTTTTCCACGGCCTCTCGTCACATAAGTGGACATATAGGCCATATTCGCACAGCTGTTATCACCCTGCGCTTCTTCCACATAGTCCGCTTCTTTCTCTACCGGAGCAGACTCTCCTGTTAGGGTAGATTCTTCAATCTGAATCCCCTGTACTTCGAGCAGACGCAAATCAGCCGGAACCATGCTGCCGGCTTCCAACAGGACAATATCTCCCGTAACCAGTTCTTCGGCAGCTATTTTCATCGTTTTTCCTTCCCGAACGACGACTGCCTGCGGACTGGAAATCTTTTTGAGCGCCTCTACCGCCTTTCCCGCTTTTCCTTCCTGAATCACACCGATGGCCGCATTCAATACGACGACCGTAACAATGATGATAGCGTCTCCTGCTTCTCCGAGCAGAAGGGAAATCGCCATTGCCACGATCAAAATCAGGATCAACGGGTCGTTGAGCTGCCCCAGTATCATCTGCCAGACGCTTTTCCCCGTCTGTTCCCGCAGCCGGTTAGCTCCATGCCTTGTCCTTCTTTCAAGAACTTCCCGCCTGTCCAATCCTTTTTCCCGGTCGGAATGCAGCAACCTGATGGTTTCTGCCGCTGTCTTCATTTCATACATATCCTTTCCTCCTATAGCGCCGCTGATATGGAATGTCCACTTTCAGGACATTCTGCGAGGCGAACTTGTTCGCCTTGTGAGAAAAGGCCGCAAAGCGAACCGCAATACTTCTTGACGAAGCGCCCATTGACGCCACACCGTCAGGTGTGTTGGTCTTTTAGAAGTTCTTCTCACACTATACCTTATGCTTACTTGGAAAAAGATATGCCAGCCTTTAGAATCAAAAACTCCTAAGTTTATCGCTGCCGTCATCGATGGTATTTTCAATGGATTTCACGACAACATAATAACCGTAGGAAGAGTTGACCTCGATATATACCCGGTCGCCCACCTTATGACCGAGAAGCGCTCTTCCGAGCGGGGCTTCCGTGCTGATCAGGCCCTCCAGCGAATTTCCGCGGACCGTCGTTACAAGTTTGTATTTTTCTGTCGTCCCATCCTCTTCAAAGTATACCTCTATGGTATTGTTTAGACCAACTTCGTCCTCTGCGGACTCATCCGAAACGATGACTGCCGTCCTGATCATCCTCTCCAGATACCGAATACGGCTCTCATTCTGGTTCTTCACCTTCTTGGCCGCATGATATTCAAAGTTCTCACTCAAATCCCCATGTGCCCGCGCCGTCTTGACATCTTCCAATGCCTCTTTGCGTACCACCAGCTTCCGGTACTCGATTTCCTCCCTCATCTTCTCAATGTCCTTCTGCGTTAATTCGTTGTGCATTGCTGTGATTCTCCTTTTCACAATTTTACCCAAAAAACAAAGGCAGAATGGCTATGCCATTCTGCCAGGTGAATAGATTTACGAAGTAAATCGTAGAAGTTCTTGGCACTGCGTCCATTGGCGCAGTGTCTTTAGAACTTCTTTTCACCTTTTTTAGACCGTCTGGTTTTTCCCAATATATACCGGGAAACTATCCGTTCCTTTCATCTCCTTGCCGGCCGTGACCGTAACATTCTTATCCGTTATCAAGTATTCCACTTCTGCGCCCGCTTCTACTACGGTTCCCTGCATCAGCACACAATTCTTGACTTTGGCGCCCTTGGCAACCTTCACGCTCCTAAAAAGAATACTGTTCTCGACTTCACCTTCGATGATACAGCCGTCCGCCGCCATCACATTCTGCGCTTTGGCGCCTTCCATGTATCTGGTCGGATTGCCGCCATGCAGCTTCGTATAAATCGGAGGGCCGGAGAATAAAGCGTTCAGATTATAGTCATCCAAAAGCTTCATATTTTCATCAAAATAACTCTTCAGATCGTTGATGCGGGCAATATAGCCGTCGCATTTATATGCCTGCACATTTAACTGATTCAGTTTTGGCACGAGAATGTCGCGTTCAAAGAACTCATGTCCGTGTACATAAGCTTCTTCGATCAGGCTGATCAGCAATTCTCTCTCCAATATATACATATTCATGGAGAAATTCTGAACGCCGCTTTCTTTTGAGTTTACATAAATCTTAGTCACTCTGCCGTCATCAATATCAAAAGTATAATAGAAACATCTGCCGTTAGATGGAAGCTTTATCAGGCTCTCCGGCAATTCCTGCTCATTATAGGCGATCGTGACATCTGCACCGTTGTCTATATGCGACTGGATCATCGCTTTAAAATCAAGGTTGGCCGCTATATTGGCATCCGTTAAAATAACATAAGTCTCTTTCTGGCCTTTTAAAAAGTTCAGAATACCCGCAAGCGCACCCACGCGGCCGACGTACGGCTTCGCATCTTTTTCCGCAAAAGGAGGGAAAATATTCAGGCCGCCGTTTTTACGGACCAGATCCCATTCACGGCCGGAACCCAAATGGTCCATCAGAGAATGATAATTATTATTTACCATAATGGAAACATTTCCGATATCGCTGTGCGTCATACTGGACAATGTAAAATCAATCAGGCGATAACGGCTTGCAAAAGGAATCGATGCCATCAAACGAATGTTGACCAGCTCCGGAACCAGCAGATCATAACTGTTAGGGAAAATAATGCCGAGTGCATTTGTATTTGTATTTAACATTGCTCTTCACCGCCTTCTACATTTTTATTGACCATGGCATTCGGACCAATCTTCGCATTATCACCAATCGTAATTCCCGCACCGATGGTCGCAACTCCCTTCTCATCACCGGAAGGCATCGCGCCTACTACCGCATTTTCACCAATTGTAACACATTCCGCTACAATACAGTGTCTTACAACAGCGCCCGCTTTCACAACCGTATTCCCCATGATAACGGCATCCTCAATGACAGCGCCTTTTTCCACCTTAACGCCTTCGAACAAGATTGAATGTCTGACCGTTCCTTTAATCTGGCAGCCGTCCGTCACCATCGAATTTTCAACAACTGCACCTGCGGATATTTTCTGTCCGGGCAGCGCCGCTTTCCTGCTGTAAATCTTCCAGTCCTCGTCAAACAGATTGATACCGCTGTTATCCGGGTCCAGAACCTCCATATTCGCTTCCCACAAGGAGGAGATGGTTCCTACATCTTTCCAGTAACCGCTGAAATGATAAGCGTACATTCTGCGTTTATCGCGAAGCAGGTTCGGGATAATGTTGTTACCGAAGTCATTCTCGGAATTCGGATCAGCCTCATCCTCTTCCAGATATTTTTTCAGAATATCCCAGTTAAATATGTAAATACCCATCGAAGCCAGGTTGGATTTCGGATTCTTGGGTTTCTCCTGAAACTCTGTGATCTTATCGTTCTCATCTGCTACCATCAGACCGAAACGGGATGCCTCTTCCCACGGTACTTCCATGACCGCAACGCTGAATTCCGCATCCTTCTCTTTGTGGAATTTCAGGAAATCGCTGTAATCCTGTTTACAAATCTGGTCGCCGGACAGAATGATAACATATTCCGGGTCATATCTTTCAATAAAAGAAAGATTCTGATAGATTGCATTGGCTGTTCCCTTATACCAATCTGACTTGTTCGCCTTCTGGTAAGGCGGGAGAACATGTACGCCCCCATAGAGCCTGTCTAAATCCCACGGCTGACCGTTCCCCACATACTCATTCAGCACAAGCGGCTGATACTGCGTCAGAATACCTACCGTATCGATTCCGGAGTTCACACAGTTAGACAGCGGAAAGTCAATAATACGATATTTTCCGCCAAAAGGAACTGCCGGTTTTGCAAGCTTCTCCGTCAATGCGTACAGACGGGAACCCTGTCCGCCGGCAAGAAGCATTGCTATCATTTCTTTTGCCATAATTTAACCCTCCATCATATAGTCTTGATACTAAAATCATACATCATTTTGACGATAAAAGGAAGCGTAAGATTGTAAATTTTGTTAAAAATTTCCTTTTCAATTTCCATGACGATATGGTTGGTCATTCAGGCGGTTTTTCGCATACCATTCTATCTTATCCGCATACATCTGCTTATCTGCTTCGGCAATCAGATCATCCATATTTTCTCTCCCATCCCCGCGCCATACAGAGCCGAGCGCCATAAGTGCATTTGCCCTGTGCATATCTACTTTCATCGCTTCGACTCTTTCCTGCATTTCCTCCTGGGAAATCCCTTCACACAGAACGAGAAATTCGTCCCCGCCCACACGAAACAGCGCATACTCGCCAAACCCTCTCCGCAAACATTCGCTTGCGCGGACCAAAAGCGCATCTCCAGCATTATGCCCCATGGAATCATTTTCCCTTTTTAATCCCATCACATCGCAGTACAGGATTCCAATGCTCTTCTCCGGCATTACCTTCGCAGCGGCATCATTCATCGCATGGCGGTTGCCGATTCCCGTCAATTGATCCAAAAAACACAATTCTTCCAGCTGCTTGACCAGATTCCGGCGTCGAAGAACGGAAACCAGAAAATACCCCATGATCTGAAGCATATAGGTGATGTGGCTTAAAAATTTCTCCGGCGGATTGTCCACGCCATAAAAACCGATAATCTTATTCTCACTGATCAAAGGACTTACCACCAGCGATTTTATATTCTGCGGTTTTAGATATTCATAAACATCAGGATCTTTTTCACATATGCTTTCCA
Organism: uncultured Lachnospiraceae bacterium; assembly: GCA_910579395.1. Lineage (GTDB taxonomy): Bacteria > Bacillota > Clostridia > Lachnospirales > Lachnospiraceae > UBA3282. Next base: position 22,084 of record CAJTUC010000048.1, read on the forward strand.
CATTGCTGACAATGACACTTTTCCCATTTAAAAATCTCTTATACCACAGGGACACTACCTCAACCGGAACATTCTGCAGATTCTCCTTCTGCGGTGCAACACCCCCTGCACACCATTCATATGTATTCCGGCAGATTCCGTTTTCCACTTCCTCGAAAATATAAGCCCTCTCGCTCTCAAAATACTGTCCGATGTATTCCATCAGCACTTCGATGGATTTTTCCGGTGTGGGAGCGGCCAGTGCAATCCGCAGCCCATCGATGATCATCACAACTTCATTTAATTCGTATTCTTTTTCCAGCCTTCCCAATTCCCCGATATTCACAGCAAGCTCAAACCGGTATCTTCTGCCGTCCGCTTCCAGTACGGTATTCTTTACCAACATTCTTTTCCCTACTACTGGTCTGTAACACACCTCTTCCACAAAGCTTCCCTGTTTCAGTCTTTTATCATTACACAGCGCACAGGGCGTTAAACTATCCGAAACAACCTCATGACACTTTTTCCCTTTTATTTCTTTAAGCGACTGTATCCCATATACCGTTCTTGCCAGCCGGTTCATATAAACGAGTTCATGGCTGTCCATATCCGCAACATATACAATCTCATTCAATTCCTCATAAAATTCCCATATCTTCCTTATTTCGTCGAAATTTGTTTTTTTCATAAATGATTTCATTCTCCTCGCTCTTTTTCATACGCTGATTCCCCAATCATTTTATTAATACCCTGACAAATACCATTATTCAGATTTCCATGATATCAAAAAAAGTGCCCGCAAGAGCAATTAGGGCACAATTCGTCAATTTTGGGGTATCATTTGCAATTTTATTGACACCCGTATCCAAAACAGGTATCCAAAACAGGGTATCCAAAACAGAAATTCATTCCCGCTCTCTGACTGTCACCCGCACCCTGTCTCCGGGCTGTTTCCCGATTTTAGAACGGATATCTTTCCGTATTCCGATCAGATAACAGATACTGCCATCCTCATTTTTGACGCCCATGTTGACGATACTGCCGTCATAGGGTTCACCGTCGAAAGCGGCGTGCACTTTTACGCGCCCTTTTCCGAATTCTTTTCTGATATCATACGGAAAAATGACATAGGCGCCGCCTTTTTGGTCCGCTTCATAAATCAGAGAGTCGTATTCATAGATTTTACTGTTCATTAATATTCCCCTTTCCGCCTAAAATACAGTATAATATGTTCAATCACCCAAAAACAAGAGGTACCTCATAAACACCATATTAATTATCGAAGACGACAAATCCCTCGCAGACGGCCTCTGTTACCGGTCCACAAAACGCACAATGAAACAGATGGACCATTATCTGGACGCATCGACCGTTTCGGCTCGAAATGCTGCGCTTGAAAAAGAACATATCCCAATGCTGCTTTCGAATATTTCCCATCAGACGATAGCGCCTATCGCCAATCTCCGGCTTTACGGCAAACTTTTACAGGCGCAGTCCCTGGATGAAGAAAGCCGCGATTATGTGAACGCACTCAATGTCCAGACGCAGAAACTGGATTTCCTGGTTTCCTCTCTCGTCAAGATGTCCCGGCTGGAAACCGGCATCGCCGAGGAAGAACAGGCACAGGTCTTCTCCCGCTTCTACCGCTCTCAGCTTTTGGCCACACCCGGAAAAGGATCCGTCTTTGCGGTCAATTTGCCCGTCAAAACGCCGAATCTTTCAAAACCATAAGACTTTTTCTTGTACGCGGAAAGGAAAAGCTCTGACCATTTTATCAACATCCAATCTGACCAAAATCTATGGCAGCGGCGAGAATGAAGTCCACGCGCCGGAACATGTCAGTCTCACCATCGAAAAGGGCGAATTTGTTGCAATCGTCGGGACAAGCGTCAGCGGAAAATCCACGCTCCAGCATATGCTCGGCGGCCTTGACCAGCCTACATCTGGCAGCGTCACCTGTTGCTACTTATCAAGGACGTATTCATCATTTTTCATCACTTTTTCTCGGTTTTTCCTGTTTTCCATGCTCTAAGTCGTGGAGAATGACACGCTTTAATTTATCCTTTACGCTTTGGGTACTCGTATCAGAAAAATGTACCTCAACTATACAATAATGCAAAAACGGCATCCCCAAACCATAAGTATCATCATTATAATTGGTATCAGTATGACGATTGCCCTCAACAGATACGCAATCATAAGCCGCTCGTTGCTCGCGGAAATCAATGGCTTTTTGGTAAAGCGATTTCCTCACCACTTTCTTTTGATAACAAATAAATATTTCCTGTATCACAGGTAACAGACATTGCAGGTATATGACTGATCAATTCCTTGTTATTCCC
>CAJTUC010000049.1 GCA_910579395.1 uncultured Lachnospiraceae bacterium
AAAGAAAATTTGACAAAAAAATACAGGCTTTATCAGGCCTGCAAGAATTTTTCTTTTATTCAACTGTCAAACTACCGAGTATTAGAATACAAATGGCAATTGCCGCCAGTGTTTCTTTCTATAATCCCAATAAAAACCAACAAAAACCAACCAAAAACAGAAAAAAACAGAATTTTTTCCCAGCCAAGAACTTTAAAACGGGCAAAAACGGAATGATAAAAATGTTGTTTTGTGTTGAATTTGTGTTGACTTTATAGAGGACATACCTTATAATATGATATATCAGCGATAGTAGATTGACGAATTTATTTGTCTTGCGAATATTTGCTTTGTGCAATGTGCACAGCGAACTGTATTTGCGTTCAAATATCGCAGGTCGAGGAAAGGCATAAGTATTTTATGGAAAGCAAACAGAGGATCATACAGGAACTTGTTCCGGGCAGGCAGATCACGCTGGCGCATATCATCGCCAATCCGGACAGCATACTTTATGAAAAATTGGGATTGAACCCCGCCGTGGAACATTCCCACTCCGCAATCGGCGTACTGACGATCAGCCCGGCGGAAACAGCGATTATCATTGCCGATATCGCGATGAAATCTTCCGGCGTGGAACTGGGATTTGTGGACAGGTTTTCCGGCTCGCTTATCGTTACGGGAACAGTCTCACAGGTAGAAGCGGCGATACAGGCCATCCTTCTTTATACGGAGGAGACATTGGGCTACACCGTCTGCAAGATTACAAGAACATGAAGAAGCTGATATTAATGGGCCGCAGTGAGGCGGGTAAGACGACGCTGACGCAGGCACTGCGTGGCGAAACGATTACATATAAGAAAACACAGTATGTCAATTATTTTGACGTCATCATCGATACGCCGGGTGAATACGCACAGACGGCGAAGCTGGGAAGAGCGCTGGCGCTTTATTCTTACGAGGCCGACGTGGTGGGGCTGCTGCTCGCGGCGAACGAGCCGTATTCCCTCTATCCGCCCAATATCACCTGTATGGTGAACCGGGAGGTCATCGGCATTGTCACGAAAATCGACAGGGAAGATGCGGACCCGGAGCAGGCCGCGCGATGGCTCAGGCTGACGGGCTGTCAGAAAATTTTTTTTGTCAATTCCAAGGCAAATGAAGGCGTGGCAGAGATTTTGGAGTATCTGAGCGAGCCGGGGGATGTTCTTCCTTGGAAAGTGTGAAGAGGCGCAGGGCAAGCCTTCTTTGCCCGACAGAATCACCTACGAACAATTATGTGGGGGACTAAAATAGGAGATGCGCAATGCGGAGATTCTATTTGGAAGTCGAATACCCCGCTGCAGAGCAGCGATATATTCGACCCTCGCGGCAGTCGCCAAACATCCGTGCAAGCACGTTTGCCTGGCTCGTTGCCCGCGGGAATAAAAGTTCTGGCATTTAGTGAATGTCAAAAATAAAGAAAAGAAAAGGAGAAAAAAATGGCATTGAACGAGTATGAAATCAAGAAACAGATCTGCGACATCGGCAAGAGAATCTACGACCGTAATATGGTTGCGGCAAACGACGGAAACATTTCCGTAAAACTGAACGACAATGAATTTTTATGCACACCTACCGGTGTATCCAAAGGATTCATGACACCGGAATTTATCTGTAAGGTAGATGCGGACGGCAACGTAATCCAGGCAAACAAGGGATTCAGACCTTCTTCCGAGATCAAGATGCACATGCGCGTCTATAAGAAAAGACCGGATGTTGGTTCCGTTGTTCACGCTCATCCTACTTTTGCAACAAGCTTTGCTATCGCAGGCATTCCGCTGACACAGCCGATCATGCCCGAAGCGGTGATCGCACTCGGATGCGTTCCGATCGCACCTTACGGAACACCTTCTACGATGGAGATTCCCGATGCGGTTGAGCCGTATCTGGAGCACTTCGATGCAGTACTGCTCGAGAGCCACGGCGCGCTCACATGGTCAACAGACCTTCTGGCGGCTTATATGAAGATGGAATCCGTTGAATTCTATGCAGAGCTTCTTTACAAAGCAAGACAGCTCGGCGGCCCGAAAGAGTTCAGTCCTGAGAATGTTCAGAAGCTGTATGAGATCAGAAGAAAAATGGGCCTGCCCGGACGTCATCCGGCAGATCTGTGCCAGAACAAAGGAAAGGCGAACTGCCATAACTGCGGTTCCTGTTCTTCTTCTGCAGGTTCTCAGGACAGCCAGGAACTGGTAGCAGCGATTACCAAGAAAGTTTTAGAGCAGCTCGGCAAATGATCTATGGATAAATATAATCTTGAGAAAATAGTAAAGAACCTCGTTGACGAAGCAATCATCAAAGAAGTCATGTCCCTGCAGCTTGCCGTGAAATTAATTGAAGCGGTGGAACAGAAGGCACAGGAGATGGGAATGCGGGTCGTGATAGCCGTATCGGATGCGGCGGGCAGGCCCGTGGCGGTTCATTGTATGGACAATGCTTATCACGGAAGTTTTGATGTGGCGCTCAATAAAACATATACGGCGACCGCTTTTCAGATGTCAACGAGCGAATTATCACGATTATGCCAGCCCGGTCATGATCTGTACGGCCTTCAGTTTTCCAATGACGGCAAGGTGATGATACTTGGCGGAGGCGAACCGCTGATGGTCGGCAATACCATGATCGGAGCCCTGGGCGTGTCCGGAGGGACAGCGGTTCAGGATACGGAGCTGGCGGCTTATGGGAAAGCCATGTTAAAGGAGGTAATAAAGTGTCTTTAGATGAAAGCATGATTCATGACATCGTACAGAAAGTCATGGCAAATATGCAGATAGCCGGTTCGGTGGAAGGCATGCACGGCGTATTTCAGGACATGAACGACGCCATCAAGGCATCCATCGAAGCGCAGAAGATTGTCCGCAATCTGACGTTAGACCAGAGAGAGAAGATTATCTCTGCCATACGGAGAAAAACGCATGAAAATGCTGAGATCATTGCCAATATGGGCGTGAATGAGACCGGCATGGGCAACGTCGGGGATAAAATTTTAAAACATCACCTGACAGCGGATAAGACGCCCGGAACGGAGGACTTGAGCACAATCGCATGGTCCGGTGACAGAGGGTTGACGCTGGTGGAAATGGGGCCTTTTGGTGTGATCGGAGCAATCACGCCGGCGACCAATCCGTCGGAAACGGTCATCTGTAATTCCATCGGTATGATTGCGGGCGGAAACACCGTCGTATTTAATCCTCATCCGAATGCGAAGAAAACAACGATTTTTACCATTAACATGATCAACGAAGCTTCTCTGGAGGCGGGCGGTCCGGACAACATCGCCGTTACGGTGGAAGTGCCCACGATGGACACGAGCGCGATCATGATGAAGCACCCGGCAATACCGCTTTTGGTAGCAACAGGCGGCCCCGGCGTTGTAACGGCAGTCCTTTCTTCCGGAAAAAGAGCGATTGGTGCAGGCGCGGGCAATCCGCCGGCGCTGGTAGACGATACTGCCGATGTCCGGAAAGCGGCACAGGACATTGTGAACGGATGTACATTCGACAATAACCTGCCCTGTATCGCGGAAAAAGAAATCGTGGCGATGGACGGCATCGCGGACGAACTGATGCATTATATGATTCAGGAGAACGGCTGTTATCTCGCGAGCAAAGAGATTCAGGATAAGCTGACGGCAACCGTTATCACGCCTAAGGGCGCGCTGAACAGAAAATGTGTCGGCAGAAGCGCAAGAGCGCTGCTTTCCATGGTCGGCGTGGAAGTAGGACCGGAAATCAGATGTATCGTATTCGAAGGCCCTAAGGAGCATCCGCTCATCACAACGGAACTGATGATGCCAATCCTCGGTATGGTCAGAGTAAAGACTTTTGAGGAAGGTGTGGAAACGGCCGTATGGCTGGAGCATGGCAACCGCCACTCCGCACATATTCATTCCAAAAATGTAGATAACATTACTACTTATGCAAAAGCAATCGATACGGCAATTCTGGTAAAGAATGGGCCGAGTTATGCGGCACTCGGATTCGGCGGCGAAGGTTACTGTACTTTCACGATCGCATCCAGAACAGGCGAAGGACTGACGAGCGCGCAGACGTTTACGAAGAGAAGACGCTGCACGATGTCTGACAGCCTTTGCATCCGCTAGGAAAACATAGAAAGGAGCATGGTATAGATATGGCAGTAAATGAACAGGAAGTTGAGCAGATCGTCAAACAGATTTTGGGTCAGCTTTCCGGAAGCGGAGCCGGTGCGGCAGTATCCCCGGCAGCAGGAAAGAGCCGGGCGGGAGCAGGTATCCCTTCCACCGCCCATGTTGCGATGCTGACAGAACTGGAAAAATTTGAAGTAAAAGAGTTTCCCATGCCGCAGGTCGGCGATGACGATATTCTGGTCAAAGTAGAAGGCTGCGGTGTCTGCGGAACGGATGCGCACGAATTTAAGCGCGACCCGTTCAGCCTGATTCCGGTAGCGCTCGGACACGAAGGAACCGGCGAAATCGTTAAGATGGGAAAAAATGTAAAGAAAGACAGCGCGGGCAAAGACCTTCATATCGGGGATAAAGTCGTGACCTGTATGATATTTAAAGATGACCCGGAAATCACGATGTTCGATCTGAATAAACAGAACGTCGGCGCAGCGGATGTATATGGACTGCTTCCCGATGATGATGTGCATTTGAACGGATGGTTTTCCGATTACATTTTGATTCGCGGCGGTTCTACGGTATTTAATGTAAGCGATCTGGATTTGGATTCCAGAATTTTGATCGAGCCCTGCGCGGTACTCGTACATGCGGTGGAAAGAGCGAAAACAACGGGAATCCTGCGGTTCAACAGCCGTGTGGTCGTACAGGGATGCGGACCGATCGGTCTGATCTGTATCGCGGTGCTCCGCACACTTGGTATCGAAAATATCACGGCGGTCGACGGTAACGATATGCGCCTCGATTTTGCGAAGAGACTCGGGGCTTCCCATACGGTAAGCTTTAAGGAGTTCCAGGGAATCGAAGCACTGACTGGAGCAGTCAAAAATTCCTTCGACGGACACCTTGCCGATTTTGCATTCCAGTGTACGGGAAATCCGGCGGCACACGCGAATATTTACAAGTTCATCCGCAACGGCGGCGGACTCTGTGAACTGGGCTTTTTCGTAAACGGCGGCGACGCAACGATCAATCCGCACTTCGACTTATGTTCCAAAGAGATTACGCTGGTGGGTTCCTGGGTATATACGCTGCGGGATTATGCTACGACATTTGATTTCTTAAAGAGAGCAAAAGGAATCGGACTTCCGCTTTCGGATTTGATCACACACAGATATCCGTTAGAGCAGATTAATGAAGCGTTGAAGACCAACCTTGCAATGACCGGCTTGAAGATTGCGATTGTAAATGAATAAAACCGCCAAGTTCGCAGATTGAGAAAGGAATCAAGGTATAGCTATGGAAGAATTAACATCTCGTAAGGAAGCAGAAGCGGTCGGCCTGTTGGAAGTATTCGGGCTCGTATGTGCGTTCCTTGCCGCAGACGCGGGCTGCAAGGCGGCAAATGTCCGTTTGGAAGTGTTCGATAAAAATAAACCTGCCAATGCAGATGCTCTGCCGGTACCGCTTTTGGTCACGGTCAAGTTCAGAGGCAGTATCGCAGATGTAGAGGAAGCTATGAGAGCAGCGGAGGCGGTCGCGCTTGCAAATACGGGAGTCGTATGTAAGCATATTATTCCAAGACCAACGGAAGATACGGAAAAAATGCTGAAGATCAGCGCACTTGATAAGAACTAGCGTGAGAAGAACTTCTAACACTCGCAACAGAGGCTGCTTCGTGAAGAAGTTCTACGACTTGCGAAGCAAGTCTTTCTCACGCCGGAGAATGCCTAAAAAGCGGCATTCTCCCTGACAAACTTGTTTGTCTTGAGATTTTGAGATTCCGCAAAGCGGAATCATGGAGGTTAGTGTGAAAAATAAATTTTTCACACGCGAATTTGTGCCTGCGGCCCAAAGTTCGCAGGTTGAGAGAAAGGCATGGTTATTAGTGTGAAAAATTAACGCCGCCCGGGGCGGCACGATTAAGAGTATAAACAAGGAGGACTAAGTATGTCACAGGAAGCTTTAGGAATGGTAGAAACAAGAGGACTTACAGCAGCGATTGAAGCGGCGGATGCAATGACCAAAGCAGCGGAGGTTGTTCTGATCGGAACAGAGAAGATCGGTTCCGGACTCGTAACCGTTATGGTACGCGGCGATGTAGGAGCAGTAAAGGCAGCTGTTGAAGCCGGAACGAATGCGGCAAGCAAATTAGGCGAATTGGTAGCAACTCATGTCATCCCGAGACCGCACAGCGATGTGGAGAAGATTCTGCCGAAATTCAAATAGGGTGAGAAGAAGTTCTAAAGATATCGCATCAGAGGATGCGATGCCAAGAACTTCTACGGTTCGCGCTGCGAACCTTTCTCGCCCGAAAGAATGCCCTGAAATGCGGGCATTCTTCCAATGAGGATCAGGAAGAACATGCGTGCATGAAAAAGGAGAAACGGCATGGGTAAAGCATATGGATTCATAGAGATAACCGGAGTGGTGGCGGCAATGGACGCACTGGACATCATGTGCAAGGCGGCCAATGTAGAGCTCGCAACATGGGAGCGCAAGCTTGGCGGAAGGCTGGTCACACTGGTAATAGAAGGAGATGTATCGGCAGTCAGACAGGCTGTTGAGGCAGGCTCCACGCAGGCATTGAAGAAGCCCGCGGCGACCGGGGTGCTTCCCAATCCGCATCCGGAAATCGTCAGGATGGTGGAACTGTCGGCAAGCCGTTTTAAAGGAAAAACGGAACCTTCATCCGGCTCAAAGATGCTGGGCGAAGACCCGCCGGATTTTGTACAGGACGAAAAAAATTTCTAAGATTGCAGAGAACGCAATTTAAGAAATTTTAACGGCATCGCGCTGCGATACCTTTTTTCGTCCTAGGTTTTGGAAACAGTAACAGCAATCAAGAAAACAGGAGGAAATGAATTATGGCATCACTCGAAGCATTGGGAATGGTAGAAACAAGAGGTCTGGTAGCAGCGATTGAAGCGGCAGATGCAATGTGTAAGGCTGCTAACGTTACATTGATTGGAACAGAGAAGATTGGTTCCGGACTCGTAACCGTTATGGTACGCGGCGATGTAGGCGCAGTAAAGTCTGCTGTAGAAGCAGGCGCAAACAGTGCAGGCGCACTCGGAGAACTGGTTGCAACACATGTTATTCCGAGACCGCACAACGACGTGGAGATGATTTTACCGAAAATAGTGTGAGAAGAAGTTCTAAAGACGTCTCGCCATAGGACGAGACGCCAAGAACCTCTACGGTTCCGCAAAGCGGAACCTTTCTCACACTGAAGAATGCCCAGAGAAGGGGCATTCTTCCAGACAAACTTGTTTGTCTTTAGATTTGAAAGGGTATAGGTAAAGTATGGACACTTATAACGAGGTAGAGCGAATTACGAGAATGGTGCTCCAGACGATAGAGAACGCCAAAGGAAACGAGAGCCGCATGGCGGTTCCGGTTGGCGTATCCGCAAGACATATTCATCTTACACAGGAAGATGTGGAGAAATTGTTTGGAGAAGGCTATCAGCTGACGAAAAAGAAGGAATTAATGGGCGGGCAGTTCGCGGCAAATGAACAGTGTACCATCGTTGGATTGAAGCTGCGTGCGATTGAGAATGTACGGATTCTCGGACCCGTCAGGAAAAAATCGCAGGTAGAGATATCCGCCACGGATGCGCGTACACTGGGAGTCAATGCACCTTTGCGGCAGTCGGGGGATACGGCAGGCTCAGCACCGATCGCGCTTGTCGGTCCAAAAGGCGTCGTATATCTGAATGAAGGCTGCATCGTTGCGGCAAGGCATATCCATATGACACCGGCAGAAGCGGCGGCCGCTTCCCTGCACGACGGCGATTATGTTTCCGTCAAAATGGGAAATGAAAGAGGCGCGGTACTCGATCATGTGAAGATTCGCGTTGATGAATCCTTTTCACTGGAAATGCACATCGATACGGATGAAGCCAATGCCTGTCAGGTAAAACAGGGCGATTGCGCGATGATAGTGTGAGAAGAACTGCTAGGGCTTGCACCAGAGGGTGCTTCGCCAAGAAGTTCTACGATTTGCCGAAGGCAAATCTTTCTCACACGAAAGAACGCCTGAAATACGGCGTTCTTTCGGGCTATGATGGAACTATTTGATAACGAGGTTCATTATGATAATTGGAAAAGTAGTAGGAAGTTTATTTTCTACCAGAAAAAGTGAAAAGTTAGTCGGCAATAAGTTCATGATAGTGGAACCTGTCGAAACGATGAGAGGAAACGGGGATCGTCTTGTGGCAATCGACATAATCGGCGCCGGAATCGGCGAATATGTTATGGTTGCGCAGGGTTCCGCGGCCAGAATCGGCTGCGATATGGGAGACGCGCCCGTTGATGCGGCAATCGTAGGTATCATTGATGAGGGACAGGATTGGAGCAGGTAATCATGTTGATTGATGAACTGAAAAAGATAGCAAAAGAAAGTGGTGTAGTGGGAGCCGGCGGAGCCGGTTTCCCATCCTATGCCAAAATGACAGATCAGGCGGACACAGTCATACTCAACTGTGTGGAGTGTGAACCGCTTTTAAAATTACATAAACAGCTTTTGGCTTCCCATGCGGAAGAAATTGTGCGGATGCTTAATGAAGTACGGGAGACATTCGGCGCAAAAGAGGCTGTCATCGGCATTAAAAGCGAGCATAAGCACACGATTCAGATTTTGGAAGAAGTGCTGAAAGATTATGATAAAGTACGAATCTGTGCCGTACGGCCTACTTATCCGATGGGCGATGAGGTCATCCTCATCTACGAAGCGACAGGACGCGTCATCAAGCCGGGCGGGCTTCCGATTGACGAGCATGTCGTCGTGTATAATACAGAAACGATGTATAATCTGTACCGGGCGGTCCATTTGCAGGAACCTGTTACGGATAAACTTGTGACGATCGTGGGTGAGATTGAGAATCCTGTCACCATCAGCATTCCGCTCGGAACAACCGTGGGAGAAGCGGTTTCACTTGCAGGAAGGATTACGGTCAAAAACCCGGCCTTTGTCATGGGCGGACCGATGATGGGAAAGATTGGAACGGAGAACACCGTTATAACAAAGACAACAAATGCAATTATCATTTTACCGGAAGACCATAAAGTGGTAATGCGTATGAATAAAAATTTAGAATTGGAAAGGCGCAGGGCAGCTTCCTCCTGTTGTCAGTGCAGAACCTGTACGGACCTGTGTCCGAGACATGCGCTGGGACATCCGATAGAGCCTCACCGCATCATGCGCGCGGTGGCCGACCTTGATACGAGTGATCTGTCGGTTTATACGAATACGGCCTATTGCAGCAGCTGCGGCCTGTGTGAAAATTATGCCTGTCCGCAGGGACTTTCTCCGAGAAGTGTTATCGCGGAGTTTAAGAATGGCTTGAGAGCCGCCGGTATTCGCGGAGAAAAACCGGAAGCGGCGGATGTGGTTTCTGACAGAGAACTGAAAAAAGTTCCGGTCGCGAGGCTGAAAGCAAGACTGGGATTGATGGAATATGATGTTCCGGCGCCGCTTACTGACAAAACACCTGCAATGAAAAAGGTAAAGATTCTGATGAGTCAGCACATCGGCGCACCGGCAAAGCCGATCGTTGCGGAAGGCAGTCCGGTGCAAAAGGGACAAAAGATTGCGGATGCGCCAGAAGGCCTCGGCGTGGCAATCCATGCTTCCATAGACGGTATCGTGGAAAAAGTGAGTGAGAAAGAAATTGTCATTCGCGCATAGCGGGAAGAGGGAATGAAGATTTTCTAAGGTATCGAAAGATGCCGCCTGAGAAAAGCGGACTCATTCCTCGCGATATGTAAATAAGGAAAGGAAATGGTTAGAACAATGGCGAAAGCAATTGGTATGGTGGAAGTTACAACGGTATCGACAGGATATCTTGCGGCGGATGAGATGGCAAAAGCGGCTGACGTGGAGCTTTTGCAGGCGGAAGTCACCTGTCCGGGGAAATTTGTGATTCTGGTGACAGGAGAACTCAGTGCGGTGCGGGCTTCCGTGGACAGGGCGGGAAGCAGGTATGCGGATAAAGTTATTGACACCTTTGTCCTCGGTAATCCGCATGAGTCGATTTTTCCTGCGATATACGGAACGGCACAGCCGGAAAAAATCGATGCGCTCGGCATTTTGGAGACTTATGATGTGGCGGCGCTCATCGTTGCGGCGGATATGGCAGCAAAGACAGCGGTCGTGGAACTGATCGAACTTCGCCTCGCCAAAGGCATGTGCGGCAAAAGCTATATGACCCTGACGGGCAGTGTTTCCGCTGTACAGGCGGCAATCGACAGGGCGAAGGATGAAGCGGGAGATAAAGGCATGTTCCTTGACAGCTCCGTCATTGCAAGACCTTCGGATAAGCTGATCAAATACATATTCTGATGTATTTTGCGTGATGGAAAATTGCTGTAATCGCGGCGAATCTGTGTTTTTGCGGATGCGGCATGACGGTGGAGAAGACTGCGGAAAAGAACTGGGGGCGGAATATGTTAGCGGCTGAAAGAAGAAACCTGATCTTAGAGAAAGTCCATGAAGAGAAAAAAGTAATCGTCAGCGAGCTGAGCAAAGAATTTGACGTTTCGGAAGAGACTATCCGAAGAGATCTGGATAAGCTGGAAGAGGACGGTCACGTCATCAAAAGTTACGGCGGAGCGGTCCTCAATGAAAAAGGCAGCATCGACCTTCCTTTTAATGTCAGATGGCGGTCGAATACACAGGGCAAGCAGAAGATTGCGGAGCTGATCAGTGAAGAAATCGAGGACGGCGACCATATCATCCTGGATGCCTCAACGACAGCGGTCTTTATCGCGAAAAATATCAAGCAGAAAAGGCATTTGACCGTCATCACCAATTCGATTGAAATTTTGCTGGAACTGTCGGATGTGTCGGGCTGGGATATTATCGCGACGGGCGGACTTCTGAAAGCGGGTTCCATGTCTTTACTTGGGAAAAAAGCGGCGGACAGCATCAGTTCTTATCATGTGGATAAAGCTTTTTTATCCTGCAAGGGAATCGATTTGGAAAAGGGTGTCACAGACGGGAACGACGAGACTGGCGGCGTGAAGCAGAATATGATCGCCGCGGCGGATAAAGTCTATCTGGCTGTGGATTCCAGTAAGTTCGGCAAAAAAGCGCTTTCCAAAATATGCGGACTGTCGGAGGTGGATGTTATTGTGACCGATGAAAAGCCGGACGGTGCGTGGATGGACGCGTTTCAGAGGATGGGGATAGATTTTTTAGTGTGAGAAGAACTTCTAAAAGACCAACTTTCTTGTCTTAGGATTTGAGTATTCTGCAGAGCAGATGAATGGAGGGTTAGCATGGTGAATACCTATTATACGAAACCGATTGAAAAAACGGAGAGAATATCGAAGCTGGTAGCGCATTTATTTGCGAAGATGCCGGAAATCGAGGCGGCAAGGGCGGAACTGATCACGGAGTCCTATCGGGAGACGGAAGGACAGCCCATTATGATGCGCAGGGCGAAGGCATTTGAACATATCTTACAAAATATTCCGATCATCATCAGGCCGGGAGAGCTCATCGTCGGCAGTACGACGATTGCGCCCAGAGGATGTCAGACCTATCCGGAATTTTCCTATGAATGGATGGAAGCGGAATTCGATACGGTAGAACATCGGGCGGCGGACCCTTTTTATATTTCTGATGAGACGAAAAAGAGGCTGAAAGAAGCCGATAAATATTGGAAAGGAAAGACGACGAGCGAGCTGGCTTACAGTTATATGGCGCCGGAGACGCATCGTGCGATGGAGCACAATTTCTTTACGCCGGGCAATTATTTTTATAACGGTGTTGGACATATCACGGTGCAGTACGATAAGGTGCTGGCCATCGGATTTGATGGAATTAAGAAAGAAGCGGAAAAGGAACTTTCCGGCTGCCAGTTCGGGGATGAAGATTACGCGACGAAGAGCGTTTTTCTGGAAGCAGTCATATTATCTTGTGACGCCGTGATCGGCTATGCGGGGAGATATGCGCGCCTTGCTGCTGAAATGGCAGAACAGGAAAGAGACGTGAAGAGAAAAAAAGAGCTGCTTACGATAGCCGAAATCTGTGCAAAAGTGCCGGAACGCGGCGCGGAGAGTTTTCAGGAAGCCTGCCAGTCGTTCTGGTTTGTACAGCAGCTTTTGCAGCTGGAATCCAGCGGGCATTCCATCTCGCCGGGCAGATTCGACCAGTATATGTATCCTTATTATGAAAAAGACTTGAATGCCGGAAAACTGACGCGGGAATATGCGCAGGAACTGCTCGACTGTATCTGGGTGAAACTGAACGATCTGAACAAATGCCGTGATGAAGCGAGTGCGGAAGGTTTTGCAGGCTATTCTTTATTCCAGAACCTGATCGTAGGCGGACAGACGGTGGACGGCAAAGACGCTACCAACGATTTGTCATTCATGTGCATTACGGCGTCGAAGCATGTATTTTTACCGCAGCCGTCGCTGTCGATTCGCGTATGGAACCGTTCCCCTCAGGAATTGCTGCTGCACGCGGCTGACCTGACACGGACCGGAATCGGGCTTCCCGCTTACTATAATGACGAAGTTATCATCCCGGCGCTGATCAACAGAGGTCTGACGTTAGAGGATGCGCGGGATTACAATATCATTGGCTGTGTGGAACCGCAGAAAGCAGGTAAAACGGAAGGATGGCACGATGCGGCATTCTTCAATATGTGCCGTCCGCTCGAAATGGTTTTTTCCAATGGATATGACAATGGGGAACCGGCCAGCATCCAGACCGGTAATGTAGAAGACTTCAAGACTTTTGACGAATTTTACGATGCTTACAAAAAGCAGATGAACTATAATATTTCCCTGCTCGTCAATGCCGACAATGCAATCGATGTGGCGCACAGAGTCCTCTGCCCGCTGCCTTTCGAATCCTGTATGGCGGATGACTGCATCAAGAGAGGAAAAAGCCTTCAGGAAGGCGGCGCCGTTTATAACTTTACGGGCCCGCAGGGCTTTGGTATCGCCAACGTTGCGGACTCCCTGTATACGGTGAAAAAGCTTGTATACGAAGAAAAGAAAATAACGATCGGAGAATTGAAGAAAGCCCTCGAAATGAACTTCGGGCAGGGCTTCGATGCGATCACGGCGAGAGAAATTGCGCTCCAGGTAGCGAAAACGCTGGAAGCACAGGGACAGGAAGTAACGCCTGATATCATTGAAATGACGATACGCAGCGTGCTCACGATGCAGCTTCCTGCAGAAGAAAAGGCGCGTTATGAAGAAATTCTTACGATGATAGATGAACTTCCCAAGTTCGGCAACGATATTGATGAAGTGGATGAATTGGCAAGGGATGCGGCTTATACTTATACAAGGCCGCTTGAGACGTTCAAAAATCCGAGAGGCGGTATTTTCCAGGCAGGACTATATCCGGTTTCCGCAAACGTACCCCTCGGCGCACAGACCGGGGCGACCCCGGACGGAAGGCTGGCGCATATGCCGGTGGCGGATGGTGTTTCTCCTTCTTCCGGAAAAGACACGAACGGCCCGACAGCGGCCTGCAACTCCGTTGCACGCTTAGACCACGGCATTGCGAGTAACGGAACGTTGTTTAATATGAAGATACATCCGACGGCTATGTCCGGACAGAAAGGGCTGGAGAACTTTGTGTCGCTGGTCCGCGGCTATTTTGACCAGAAGGGTATGCACATGCAGTTCAATGTCGTAGACAGAGAGACGCTTTTGGACGCGCAGAGGCACCCGGAGAAATACAGCGGACTGGTCGTGCGGGTAGCGGGATATTCCGCACTGTTCACGACACTTTCTAAATCGCTGCAGGATGACATTATCCGCAGAACGGAACAGGCGGCGTACCGATAGAATGTCTCTGACGAGCCATTCTTCGTAGGTTTTGAAACAGGAATGAGGACTAATATGAATGATTATTTGAATGTTTCAGGCAGGATTTTTGATATACAGAGATATTCTATCCATGACGGTGTCGGTATCCGTACGATTGTCTTTTTAAAAGGCTGCGCGCTGCGGTGTAAATGGTGCTGTAACCCGGAGTCTCAGGAATACGAAATACAGACGATGATGGTGAACGGAAAGCCAAAGACGATCGGGCGTGATGTTACCGTGGCGGAAGTCATGGATGTGGTACGCCGGGATATGCCTTATTATGGTCGCTCCGGCGGCGGACTGACTCTGTCCGGCGGCGAAAGTCTTTTACAGCCGGAATTTGCGGCGGCGCTCCTGCAGGCGGCGAAGAACATCGGCATCAGCACGGCGATAGAAAGTATGGGCTTTGCGGAGTTTTCGACCATCCAGAAGATTCTTCCTTACCTGGATACCTATTTGATGGATATTAAACATATGAATGCGGCAAAGCATAAGGAATATACCGGAAAAGAGAATACAAAGATGCTCGAGAATGCGAAAAAGATTGCGGAGAGCAGCCAGTGCGAACTGATCATCCGTGTGCCGGTCATTCCGGGCTTCAATGATACGGAAGAAGAGATCACGGCGATAGCCGCTTATGCGGAGTCGCTTCCGAGAGTGGAGCAGATTCATCTTTTGCCCTATCATAAATATGGGGAAGGAAAGTATGAAGGGCTGGGACGGCCTTATCCGTTAAAAGACATTCCGATGCTGCCGGAAGGCAGGATGGAGAAGTTGAAGGCGGCCGTGGAGCGGAAGACGGCGCTGTATTGTCAGATTGGCGGTTGAGCATAATGTCTTAGTGCGTGCAAAAAACAGGCTGGCAGATTTTCTGGAAATTATGGAGAAGTAGAAGCTTATGAAAGTTTGAAAGTTTTTTAGCTGTATGATGATGTAAGAAAGAAACACACTTAAACGATACTTTTAGGTGTGTTTTTTGATGGAAATATTTTTGCTTAATATTACATGTGTCAGAGATGGACCGCGGAAATAGGATAGGGATTGTGAAATAATGATATCGCTGATATAATATATAAAGAAAAACAAAAAGGAGGCCCTTTTTTTTATTTAGCGATAGAGAGTTTTATGTACGATTTATTGTACTGTTTTAATGATATTATATTTGTAACGAATATTTATAAAAGAGGATAACGATGAAAATAAAGAGACCTTTTATTGAAGAAATATTGAAAGATACATATGGAGATGATTATCAGAGAATATTTGATAAAGCGCCTCTTATTCAGTATTTGGATAAAAAGATGGGGGCTATTGATAGAGGGTGTACAGCCAGAAGAAATCTGGCAAATTTATATGCAATATATTCTATTACATACCGTTATGTGAATGATTATTATAATGATAAAGATTCTTATTCAGAGTTTGAGGGATATTCATATTCTGAATTAAAGGATTTTTGTAATTCACGTTATGGTGGAGAAAGATTGCAAAACCACGGGTATAATAACAGGGCCATTGGAGAATTTAGAAATAAAACGGAAACGAAGGAGGATTTGTTTGTAATAAAAGATGGAAAATATAAAATTTTTCCGGATTATATGTATGCAGAGAAAGTTGATATTTCTAAAACAGTTAATACTATTATTGAAAAGTTTATCGAATTGATTAAAACAAAGGATGAAGACACAATAGGAATTATTGAAGCGGTTTCGAAAGAAGAAAGTTTGGAAAAGAAAAGAGAGGCATTGAAAAAACAGTTGGCAGAAGATGCAGAGGCAAGAATGTTCGAGATTATTTCTTTTGCTATTTTAAAGAGATATTATGCTGGGAAAACAGTTTGGTATGGAGAAGAAAAGAGTTCTGTAAAAAAGTATAATTTACGTTTGTATAAGACAGGAAGAACGAATGCAAATGATGGTGGAATTGATTTTGTCTTAAAGCCAGTAGGAAGATTTTTTCAAGTTACCGAAGTGGGAAGATATGATAAATATTTTTTAGATATTGATAAGGTGATGAGATATCCAATAACTTTTGTTGTAAAAACAGAAAAAGAAAATGAAGAAATACAGATTGAAATGTTGGAAGAATTAAAGAAACACTATGGTACAGAAATATCATCGTTGAAGTCATATAGAGAAGCTATTGAGGAGATTATCACTTTGGGAGATCTGAATGAAATGATTGATAAATTCTCCGAAGATGATATTACAGAAATTGTAAAGGAAATAATATTATATTTCAATCTCGAGATGAATATTGATGACTCTGAAGATGAGAAAGAAGATTAGAAGATAATGTGATTTATTCCTTACTATAATAGTGAATTATGGTAATATGCCATTAACTCCAAAAGAAAGGATGTTTGCAATGATAGAGTTATTTTGTAATCCTAAATTTGAGTATCAAGAATCGGAGCAGTCATTGGTGATTCTGAATGATTGTATACAAACGCTTAATTGTATGAAGGAAAAGTCTGCTGATTTGATATTTGCGGATCCACCATATAATCTGGGAAAAGATTTTGGGAATGATAGTGATTTTTGGGCAGATAGGAAAAAATATTTAGCATGGTGTTACGAATGGATTGACGCATGTTTTAGAGTATTAAAAGATGATGGAACATTTTATATTATGAATTCTACGCAAAATATTCCGTATATATCTGTGTACCTCCAGGAGCACTATTACATTGTAAATGATATTATTTGGGCATATGATAGTTCTGGTGTGCAGTCAAAGAAAAAATATGGTTCGTTATATGAGCCGATTCTCATGGCAGCAAAATCGGAAAAAGCAAAATATACATTTAATTATCAAGATATTCTCGTAGAGGCCAAAACGGGTGCCAAGCGAGGGTTGATAGATTATAGAAAAAATCCACCACAACCATATAATACTCAGAAAGTACCTGGCAATGTGTGGGAGTTCTCGCGGGTAAGATTTAAAATGGAAGAATATGAAAATCATCCTTCACAAAAACCAGAAGCACTATTGGAACGCATTATAAAGGCATCCAGTAATCCGGGAGATATTGTGTTAGATCCGTTTGGAGGAAGTTTTTCAACAAGTGCTGTTGCAGTGAGAATGGGAAGAAGAGCAATAAGTATGGACATTAGTCAAGATTATTTTAAAATAGGGTTGAGAAGAACTGGAATTGCATCAAAATATGAAGGGATTATTTTGGAGAAAGATAAGAGTCGGAAAACAAAAAACACGTCAAAGAAAGATTACATAAAAGATGCTAATCAAATGACATTGGCACTATAAGGAAAATTTGAACTTGTGAGTATGGCTTATCAAGTCCACCCCCCATCCAACGTAATGACCTGACCGGTCAAATACGCAGGCGCGCCAAGAACACTCTTTACCATTTGTGCAACTTCGGCGGTCATTCCGATGCGGTCACATGGAATCTCCTGCCGCAGAGCATCCATCTCTTCAGGAGAAAAGCAGTGGTTCATATCGGTATCGATGACGCCGCAGGCAACCGCATTGACCTGAATATTGCTGGGCGCGAGTTCTTTGGCAAGCGCTTTCGTGAAACTGTTCACTGCTCCTTTCGAAGCGGAATAGGCAACTTCCATGGAAGCGCCGACATTTCCCCATACGGAAGAAATATTGACGATCTTCCCGCTGTGCCTACGGAGCATCAGCGGAACTGAAAGCTTGCTCGTATAAAAAACAGAGTCTAAATTGGTTGACATAATCTTTCGCCAGTCCGTGAGAGACATTTCACTCAAAAGCCCCACATAGGAAATCCCGGCATTATTGACAAGTACATCAAGCTGTTCAATAGAAGCAAAGAGAGCACTCACATCATCGAAATTCCCCATATCCCCGACAAAAGGCGTACAGGAAACAGAATAACGCCCGGCGAGCTCCGCCGCAAAGGCGGAAAGTATTTCGCCGGAGTGAATACAGGTGAGATATAAATGATAACCGTCTGAGGCCAGCATTTCGGCAATTGCCCTGCCGATTCCGCGGGACGCACCGGTGACTAAAGCATATTTGGACATGGGGCGGGTATACTCCTTTCAGGGTGGCACTGCAATTCAGGAGAGCGTCGGCCGGGCAGGGCATACTTCCTTTGAAGGCACGCTTTCGCTCCGCGAAAAATCGCAGCGGTACTAAGTTCAAAAGCCGCAAAGCGTCTTTTTCACTAACTACCGACGTTTTTCAAGGGCCTTCGCAGGAACTATCCCCTGCCCGGCCGACGCCCTCCTGAATTGCAGTGCCAGGTACTTGATGGTCTTATTCACTTTTGACAAAGCGCCACAACAGGAATTATACTATAAATATCAGGGAAAAGGAAGGAGCATTCGTGTATGTCAGATAAATATGATTTGGTCATTATCGGTTCCGGGCCGGCGGGGTTATCGGCGGCGGTCTATGGGAAAAGGGCGGGATTTGATGTGCTCGTCATGGAGAAAAACCCGATGAGCGGCGGACAGATATTAAATACTAATGAAGTGGATAATTATCTCGGAATGCCCGGTATCAATGGTTTTGAAATGGGAATGAAATTCAGGCATCATGCAGAAGAGATGGGTGTCGTTTTTGACCATGCGGCAGTAGAAGGGATTTCAGATGCGGGCGGCCAGAAGGTCATTGCCATCAAAGACGGGGATGTAGAGAAAACTTATGAAGCAGGAGCGGTCATTATCGCGACAGGGGCTTCCCATGCGCTGCTGCAGGTGCCGGGGGAGGAAGCGCTTACCGGACATGGCGTATCTTACTGTGCGACCTGCGACGGGGCTTTTTTCAGGAATAAGACGGCGGCGGTCGTTGGCGGCGGCGATGTTGCGGTAGAAGATGCAATTTTCCTTTCCAGAATCTGTGAGAAAGTCTGCCTGATTCACAGAAGGGACAGCCTGCGCGCGGCTAAATCTTTACAGGATACCTTATTTCAGTGCCGGAATGTGGAAATCCTCTGGGACAGTGTGGTGGAAGAAATCTGCGGTCAGGAGAAGGTGGAGTTTTTGAAGCTGCGTCGATTAAAAGAAGAACGTACGGTGGAATTACCGGTGGACGGTGTTTTTATTGCGGTAGGCATCCGGCCGAATACGGAAATGTTACAAAATATTGTAACATATGATGAGGGCGGCTATATCATAGCAGGAGAGGACTGCGTTACACAGACTCCCGGTATTTTTGCGGCGGGCGATGTCAGGACCAAGCAGCTGCGGCAGATTGTCACGGCGGTCGCAGACGGCGCAAATGCGGTCGTGAGTGTGGAAAAATATTTCAGAGAGAGAGAAAACGGGTAGAATTTGTTGGGTAGAATCGTTTGTGGTTCTTCAGTGGGGACTTCTCGCTCTTTTGCACAGAAAACAGCTTTTTTTTCATTTTTTTTATACGTTACAGCAGTTGACAAAATAGTATATAAGTGTTATATTTATTTCATAACATTTAACAATTTTGTAACATATGAAAAATCAGGACTTCACATCGAAAGAAAGGCAAGGTTTTTATGAGAAGAGAAAGCGTGAGAATAGCAGCTTGTACAATGGCGGCAGTCATCACATTTTCCGGAATGAAATTATCTGTTCATGCGGCTGGGGATTTAAATTCCGTATTGCCCTCGGCAGGAATCGATTATTCTCTGTCATCTGAGAGTACGACGTCCCTTTCCGATATGAAAGAAGAAGTAGAGAGAGAGAACAGCAGCGGCCTGACGGCATCCACGGCGGAGATTTCCGTGAAGGGAACGGGAGAAATCCCGATTGGCGGTATGCTGGAGAGCAATACCCAGTCAACGATATCGGATAAGAAGATTGAAAGAACGATCGTTGTCAGCGAAGGATACACAAGAGACTTGCGGGAGGCTTCCAATGCCGCAAAGCTCAGCGAAGAGGAAGAAGGCTTTAAGAGCCTTGTTATTGCAAGAGTTAACAATTATGTAAATGTCCGCGATATTCCGAGTGAAGACGGAGAAATCGTCGGTAAATTGTATGATAAATCCGTCGGTACTTTTATAGAAGAAAGCGACGGCTGGTATAAGATCAGTTCAGGTTCCGTAGAGGGATATGTAAAAGCGGAATTTTGTGTAACGGGCGATGACGCGGTAAGTTATGCGCGGGAAGTCGGAACGAGAATCGCGACTGTTACGACAACGACATTATATGTAAGGGAACAGCCCGGAACGGATTCGACGATTCTCGGTATGGTGCCGATTGAAGATGAATTGATCGTTACAGAAGAATTAGACGGCTGGGTCAAGGTAAACATTGAAGAAGGTGACGGTTATGTATCAACAGACTTCGTCAATATGTCTACCGAATTCGTAAAAGCGGAATCCATCGAAGAAGAACGCGCAAGACTGGAAAAAGAAGAAGCGGCCAGACAGCAGGCGCGTGCGGCGGCAGCAGCAGCGGAAAGCAAGAGAAGTGAGTCTGCATCTTCCGATAGCGGTTCTTCCGGAAGCGAAAAGACTTATGCACCGCCGAGCGGCAGCGCATCCGGTCAGGCAGTCGTAGATTTTGCAATGCAGTTTGTTGGCAATCCATATGTATATGGTGGAACAAGTTTGACGAATGGTGCTGACTGTTCAGGATTTGTTATGAGCGTATACAGTAACTTCGGTGTGAGCCTGCCTCATTCATCAGCAGCGGACAGAAACGTAGGCGCTACTGTAAACGGCATCGAAAATGCACAGCCGGGCGACATTATCTGTTATTCCGGACATGTAGGAATTTATGCAGGAAACGGGCAGATTGTCCATGCTTCTACATCCAAAACAGGTATCATCGTTTCCAGCGCAACATACCGTTCGATTCTTTCAATCAGAAGAATCTTCTAAGAGACATTTTGGTGTTCACGGAAAAGAAGCATAAAGAAGTTATAAAACAGAAAATACAAAAAACAGCGGCATAGCCAGAGATTGGCTATGTCGTTTTTATTAGCATCGTTTTGGGTAAAGGGATTAATGATATTATAGGGCGGCTGCTAAAGAAAAAATTTTAACTTCAAATAATTAAATGAATAATTGACAAATGAGGCTACATACTGTGGACTTATATAAAAGATAGAGGCTGCAATGAGTGGTCTGTTATATCTTTCTTTCGGTATGGAGGCGGAACAGCAGCCAGACCCGGAAAGGAATACTGTGGATGTGCCGATGGAAGAGGACGCAGCGAATGCCGGGAAATGGCAGCTGGATACAGGACCGAGAGTACAGACAGCCGATGACACCTGCTCCGTAAATCAGTAATTTTGTTTCGTGATCACTGCCACAGCGCAGGGCATTCGTCCTTCAATAATGAAATATTCAACATTCTGGTATCCTGCATCTGTAAAAAACTGTTTATACGAGTCGATATCAAACTGCCTTTTAAAATTTGCACCGGCCAGTTCAAGCAGCTGTACGGCTTTTTTATTAACGCCGGCGGACGCATTGATATAGGTCGGAACGATGATCTTACCGCCGGTCTTACACACCCGCTCCAGTTCTTTTATTGCGGCGTGGGGGTTTTCCAGCAAATGAATTACGTTTCCGGCGACCACTTTATCAAATCGGTCACTGCGGCATTTTAACTGTGTCATATCCGCGTGTTTTACTTTGACATTATGGTATTGTCTGCAGTTTTTCGCTGTCTGCTTTAACATTCCTCTGGAAAAATCTGTTGCAATCAATAATCTGCATTTCGGGGCAAGGTATCTGCTGATTGCCCCTGTGCCGCAGGCGCACTCCAGCACAATATCATTTTGTTCTATTTCCGCTGCGACTTTTTCGCCGAGACTTCGGTATACTCTGCCATTATATACGGTTTCCGCAAAGTCATATAATCCGGACACGTTATCCCAAAACATAGGTCTCTTTTCCTTTCAAATGTAGATTCGTTATTATCAGATGCGTTAAAATTATACCACACACATCTTGCGGATTTCAACTGCTGAGTATAAGTAAATTGTGCAGAATTACCAAAAGGTATGAAACTATATTAGCGTGCAAAGAATTTTGTGAGTTTTTGTACCCAGGTTATCCACAGCTAAAACCCAAAAATAACTGATACAATCGGGT
>CAJTUC010000050.1 GCA_910579395.1 uncultured Lachnospiraceae bacterium
GAGAGAAAAATCGAGAAAAACTAAGAACCGGATAGAATCCTTTCGTTTTAGATGTCCATGCTGGCGGGGACGGCTCACGGTTCCGTGAACCCGTTATCCTTCCCAAGACCATTCCCCTTCACACAGTCGAAACATTCCTGTCCACTATCTATAAGCAGCGCACAGACGCCAAGACCAATTACCAGCAAAAAAATGCGCTCAGAGACATTGCTGTCATCGAACTTCTTTTTGCCACCGGAATGCGGATTTCGGAATTGTGCGCTTTGAAAGTCAACGATGTGAATCTCTATGATAAGAACGTCCTTATCTATGGCAAGGGTGCAAAAGAAAGACGGATTCAGATTGGAAACGATGATGTTGTCCGCGCATTGGAAGAATACAGGAAAGCATTTGAAGAGAGCACTCAGAAATGCGGTCACTTTTTCGTCAATCAGACAGGGCGCCCCCTGTCAGACCAGTCCGTCCGCCGGATGATCAATAAGTATACCGCTCTCGCCGCCATCGAGCAGCATATCACACCGCATATGTTCCGGCATACTTTTGCCACGAGTCTGCTGGAAGCGGATGTGGACATCCGGTATATTCAGGAGATGCTGGGACATAGTTCAATCAATGTTACGGAAATCTATACGCATGTGGCGATGGCGAAACAGAGGGATATTCTGGTGACAAAACATCCGAGGAAAAATTTTAGGGTTTGAGGCAGGGGCTGGTGAAAGAGGGATTTGTACGGATAACTTTTAATTATCCATACAAATCCCTCTTATATTAAATTAATATATATTATGTTACACCTTTTCTTCATTCTCCACTTGTCTAATTTTACCGATTTTTTGTCTATTTTTGCCAATTTACACATTACAATTGGAAATACCTCTTTTGTGCCCTTTGTCATGCCAGCCCCCTGTTCTGAATACGCATACTAGAACCAGACCACCCAGCAGCCCAAATGAAGTGATAAGCTGTCAGTGTGGGAAGTGGAAAGCCCCCCGAAAGAAAGGATAAAATTATAGCAATCTCCAACGGAGTAGAGACAGCGAAAAAAGGGAAAGTGCGGAGTTTGCGCCATTCCTTAATAACATGAACGAGTGGTATATGCGTGACACAAGCAGGAAGATTACCACTGTCTTACGGGCAAGGGAGGGGAATGACGGGGAATGCCCACATATCAAACCACTGCTCTTACGGTTACAAAAAAGACACACTTGACAGCACCCATTGGGTAATTGATGAACCCGCAGCCGAGGACAGTCAGCATCGAGCAGAGGGAACGGGCAAGACAGATGATGATTGAGAAAAACGAAAGAAATCTTAAGCATTATTTAATGGAATTATAAAAGGGCTTGTGATAGAATGAATAAATCGAAAAATGTAACGGAGATTATGTAAAGTATGAAAAAAATCACCTGTTTATGTATATTTTTGATTTTGTTGCTTTGTTCTGCTTGTGGAAATACAGAAATACCATTTACAACAGAAGATAATCAAGAAAGCAGCCAAGCGAGTGATGAAGTTCCAAGTAATCAGAATATAGATGTTGTTCTTCAAGATAAATTAACATATTCAAATTTGGACAGTGAATCATCTATGAATGAAGTACGGGATATTTTGACCAAAGCTGGTATTCAGACAAATCATGTTGATACTGTATTGAGCTGGGTAACAGATTATAATGACAGTATGAGGGAATGTCCATCTTTTTCTTTAATTGGGGATTTTGTTACAGTAGACAGAATGGCCGTAGATTATGGAGAATATCCGCCCATGTCTGTACAGTGGTACAAGCATAATAACCGGAATTACCATGATGTTCTTTGTCGAATTGTAGCTTATGAGTTAAATCATGACAATATTTCAGTAGGGAATGTAATTAAAGAAGAAAATTTTGATTGTTGGGACGAGAATACAGCATGGCTTTATACAGATGGCGATATTCTTTTTGGACGGGAAGCCGTAGAGGGCGAACATAAAGCGTATGTTCCTTTTCCGCTGATTGAGTGGAGTAAAGATATGCAGGCAGAATATTTTACCCTGTTTAATCCGATTCACATTACAGAGCAATGCAGTGAACAGGAAATGTTTCAAGCCATTCAAGAAAAATGGAATGAGCAGGAAATTTCATTCAAGGAAAGTACATTTTCTTTAATTACTTTTTGGACGCAAAGTGGTGACAGAATATGCGCTTCACATGCTGCTACTTTGATAGAAATAGATAATGGATATTTGCTATTTGAAAAAACCAATCCGGAATCTCCTTATGCGGCAACAAAATTTTCTTCTACCGATGAAGTAAAGCAATATTTATATAACATGATGAATTTAGATTATTCAAGATATAATGACCAAATTGGAACTTATATTATTTTGCAAAA
The DNA here is from genome assembly GCA_910579395.1 of uncultured Lachnospiraceae bacterium. Classification (GTDB taxonomy): domain Bacteria; phylum Bacillota; class Clostridia; order Lachnospirales; family Lachnospiraceae; genus UBA3282. Next base: position 2,373 of record CAJTUC010000050.1, read on the forward strand.
TGATAAGTTGCTTTAATGTAATATTACATCTATAATTTCATATTTTTTATTTTGGGGCAGCGATTATCTTAACAGACAATCAGCTACCTTTTTTATTTCAGTAACTATCAAGCACAGCAAAAATGAATTGCAGGCAATTTATTTTAGAAAGAACGAGGTATTAGAAATGATTGACAGCAAAAATGACGCAAGCAGAAACTTAGAAAAAGCATTGCAGGCACTGGAACAGGCAAAACAGCGTGTAGCCAACGAAAAGAAAAAGCAGAACGAGAAGAAACGGAAAGCCGAGCCCCCCCACAACCCACTCTCCCCCATGTCAATATATGCGTAGAGAGTGGGCGGTCTTAGGATTGCCCTTTATTAATATTTGCACCTTGACGGAATAAGTTCTATATAGTACCATTGAGATTATGAAAAGGAGACGTCCTTATTAATGCTCTGTACAGCAAAACTACCGCTTCTATCCTTACGAAGCGGTGGAGCAAGGAAAGGTGTGATATAGCTGGAAACACGAACAGGTTTTTTGATTTCTCATATTAAACAGGTTCAAGGGAGAGTTTTTGATCGGCTTTTGCAGACATGTGGTGTAGATGAATTTAATGGACCACAAGGACATATTCTTTATGTGCTATGGAAAAGTGAAGGCATTCCTATTGTGGAACTTGCACAAAAGACGGGATTGGCAAAAAATACGCTTACTGCAATGCTTTGTAGAATGGAAGAAAATGGCTTAATCTGTCGGAAAATTTGCACTTCTGATCGACGTCAAAGCCTAATTAGCCTGACACCCCAAGCCCGTGCATTGGAGAAACGTTACAATCAAGTCTCTCAGCAAATGAACAGCTTGTTTTTTAAAGATTTTGAAAAGGTGGAAATCAAGGAATTAGAACAGTATCTTAACCGCATTGTTTCCAACTTGGAGCGAGCGGAACAAGCATTAAAAAAAAGAAAGGATGTACATGATAGCAAAGATAAAAACTAAGATGAAGTTTCTTCCTACTGTAGAATGGGGACAAGTACTGAATGTACCAACCATTGTAGAAAGCCCTGTCAGTTTTGAACTGGAAGTGAAAAAAGCAATCCCTATGGGAGATGGATCAGATATTTTTCTCTGTTTAATTCGTAATGTAACTCAGGATGAAAAACTGCCGGATATGGAGGTTCCCTTTACAGAAAGATTGATGAAGGCCGCTCCGGTATTCGCTCCGGGCGAAGATACATATTCTACCATTGATGGAAGATATCACGGAAAATGGGGAGAACCTATGAAAAATGTGGCTAATATCAAAGAATAGCTGTATAATACAAACGCATTTTGGAAGAACAGACTACAAAGGTCTTGGAATGATTTAATCCCCCCGAATTGGGGGGATTAAAATTACCACTTACAAATTGAAGCCAAGAATGCTGCGAAAGGAGAAATATATGAATTTGTTAAAACATGGCGATACCATTGGGATAATATCACCAAGTTGGGTAGCAAATCAAAATGATTATGAAAAGTACGCAAAAGGCATTAAAAAATTGGGATTTCACGTCAAATTCGGCAAAAATATTTATAAAGACACTTATAAATATACTGCAAGTGTAGCAGAGCGTGTTGATGATTTGAACGAGATGATATATGACGAGAATGTAAGGTTGGTATTCTTTGGTGGGGGGTATGGAAGTGTAGATTTACTTCCGTATATTGATTACAATAGAATAAAAGAAACTCCAAAGCTTTTTTTGAGTTATAGTGATGGAACATCTATACTCAATGCTATATATGCTAACACCGGCATAACGACATACTATGGGCAGACTCCGGGATTATTTGATAATATCAACGAATACGACAGAAAACAATTTGTTTCGCATTTGATTGATGGAGCTGTAACAGATTATATCAGTAATAGTGATTGGTATACTATAACAGAGGGATGTTGCGAAGGAAGCCTTGTTGGCGGATATTTACTTAATTTTGTTTTGACTCTAGGAAACAGATTCTTTCCATATCAAACAGACAGGAATTATATATTATTTATTGAAGAATTGGATAAATTTCAATCCGTTCAAGATGTCAGCATGTTCTTAACTTGTATTGGACAAAGCCGGTTGATGGAACAAGTAACAGGTTTGTTGTTTGGACACTATTCAGATGATATTTCGCCACTGTTGTTTGAAGTACTGGAGCGGTTTGGTAAACAATATAGCATTCCTGTGGCTTATTGTGACGATTTTGGCCATGGCTCCAATCATGCAATTTTTCCTATTGGTAGAGGGGCGGTTTTAGACACCAAAAATAAAACACTATTATTTCAATAGAGCATAATGATGATTTTTCTTGCCGACAATATTATCGAACAGTTCAATGCGGACAAATCTCTCCTGCTTTTCATATCCAAAAACCTAAGCTGGGGCATTTTTAAACAGGAACTGATTTCCTCGGGTGATGATTCGGATGTGGATTTTTATAATATTTACAAAATTCTGGAAAACTCCCCGATACATTACAAATACTTTCCAATTCCCCCCTGCTCCACTACTTCTTTCCCCAATAGAGTGATTGCCTGCGCCGGACATTCGTTAATACAGCGGTAGCACATCGTACACCGACTGTCCGGTACGGCTTTTCCCCCGTCCAGACGCAGATTCTTCATCGGACAGAGGCCGACGCATTTCCCGCAGCCCACACATTTTCCGGTATCGATTCTTAACTGAGCGGAATACGCTTTGGTCTTATGCCCGAAATACAGTCTCTGCCCGAAAAAACCTGCCAGACGGCTGCCAAAGCCCAGCCCGTCCCGCGGAGGCCTGCCGTTTTTCAGCCGTCCCGCGGCTTTTCTTATTTTCAGTTCCGCTTTTTTTACAAGAAGCCGGTTTTTGGAAAGCGGCTTTTTCAATACCTTTTCATCGCATATGCTGTCGGGCATCCTCAAATGTAGACCACCTGTAATAACAGCGCCGTTTTTTTGCAGCAGACGGGCCAAAACGCCCGCACCGTCGCCGCTGAATAATCCCATTGTAGCAATGACAAAGACTTTTTTCCCTTTCCATGCGCTCTGATGCGCCGTGATATAATCCCGCAAAATTTTCGGAACAGTGCTGTACTGCACAGGATAACCGAGGACGATTTCTTCATGCGCCTCTATATTACGCAATGCACAGTCCTCTTCTATGGAAAAAGCCCTTGCACCAGCCTCATACGCTTCGAGAAATTTCTCCACGCAGTATTTTGTGTTTCCGGTTCCGCTGAAATAGATTCCGATCATGTAGAATAAACACCTCTTTTCCTACCTCAATTGTTTTACAAAAGCGTCTTTTCATTTCCTCATCACTGGCATCATATTGAGCCATTCTCAAAAATTCTCTGACTGAAATATTCATATAATATAACTTGTGAAAAAAATGTACTAACATTTTTCTCATAAAAAATTGACTCTATCATCACCCCTAACAACAATGTCTGCAGCAATGTAATCCCGGTTCTGATACTGGTTGCTGCATATTTTTTTACTAAAATTTTTTTCACATTCGGACGTTTCCCGTTTATCCATTTCATAAATGACATTTTCAGGCTATACTCCGCTTCTTTTCTTTATCTCTTATTTTCTAATTATATCCCTCTGCCCCTTTCATTGTATTGTTGAATATATTCTCTTAATTCGCGAATTTATTTTACGAATAAATCCATTCCCACAATATTTTCTCCTGTAAAATATCACAAAGAATTTTAAAATTCCTGTGGTTCTTTCACCAAAGGAATCCTGTTATTTTTCATAGAATACAAGCGTGAGCCTGTCATTCACCTTTCTCGTCTTATCCGTCCTGCGGTACCCCATTTTTTCATATAAATAGCAGTTCTTTTCTTCCTGCAGAATGGTATCCAGTTCCCATTGTCCGCAGCCGTGGATTTCCTCACAAAGCCTGATCGCCTCCTGTGCGATTCCGCGCCCCTGAAATTCCGGCAAAATAAAGATGGGTGAAATTCTTTTGTTCTTACCGGGCTCTTTTTTATCAACAACACGGACGGCTCCTACTTTCCGGCCCTCAAAGCATATAAAATAATAGTATGTGAATTCCTGCTTCAATCGCATGAAAACTTTTTCGGCTGCCTCGCTCGCCGGATTCGTTTCATAATCCTGATATTTATCGAGCAGCTCCTGAAACGCCTTTTTCTGCATTGCGTGCAATCGCTCCGCATCCTCTGTGCCCGCTCTTAGCAGTGAGACTTTCTTCCGGAATTTTTCCAGCCTGTAATGCTGCTCATCGTCCAGTTCTTTTACACCGTTTTTGTAGTCATAACCCTTTTTCCGGTAAAATTCTACCGCCGTGATCGAGGCCGGGATTTCAATCCTATCCGCCCGCAGAAACAGTTCGTCTGCTTCAAGGGTATCTATAATAAAACTTCCGATTCCCTGATGATGCAATTCGGGAAGCACGAAAACCATGAGCAGGATACTTTCCGTAGGGCTTCCCCAAAAACTGGATATGGAGCCGACACCGACGATTTTATCTTTACGCCAGAACACATATACGTTCGCATATTCTGCAACTCCTTTAAACCAGTTCACATCATGGGACGCGACGAGTTCTTCCATCGCCTCCGCTCCATAGTCTTTCACGTTGACCTCCCGGAAATTCCTCGCAATGAGCCTGACGATTGCTTCCGCATCCTCTTCCTGACAAAGTCTGACCGTAACTTCTGTTCCATCTGCTAATTTCATAAAAATAACCACACCTTTCTCTCAACCTGCACGACCTGCTGCTCAGTCAGCGCCAAAAGTACAGCTCTATCGAAGCCTTTGCACCATGAACATATGTCCGCCGGGCAAACAAAAAATACACCGGACATGGGATGTGTCCGGTGCACTTCATGATAAACGTCAGCATTAAAATAATATAAGAACTGCAAAACCGCATTTACCGTTTTCCATGCACAGACACATCGAACCTATTCTCTGTAACTGTGCACTTTATCGGATAACAATTACAGATGAATACGTCCATAATACATGTACATGTAATTCGCTGTGTTCTGCAGGTTCTGCATATCAATAACCTTTTCTTTCTCTTAGTCTCTTTAAATATTTTTATAAGGATATCACAGGGCGGATGGCGTGTCAAGCATTTCTGTTCAGGCTTTCAGTGTAGGCCGGATTGTAGATTTAACGGCAAATCTTATCCCAACGATTTCAGATTCTTTCTGTACTCCTGCATCTTAGATTCTTCCGTATGATCTATAACAAACTGCAGCTCATTTGTGACTTTCTCACGGTCATATGGTAAATATGCCGTTACCGGCACGAAGTTCGAAACGGTGTCTGCCAAAAGATGGGTGCGTATATTCAGGTTGTTGACCAGTATCTGCAGTTCACGGATACGCTCCTTTTCCCCGGCAGGTATGAATAAGCCTTGCTGTGCCATTTTGTATAATTCCGTATCAGGAAAAAGAGTGAGCGAATCCACGGAAACAAAATACGGATTGAGCTGGCTGAAAATCTCCGCACTGTTCATCGCATTTCTGTATCCGCCGTCTTTTCCTGCAAGTCCTGTCATATAAACAAAGTAATATTCAATACCCGCTTCATCCAATTTCCCGCATTGCTCCAGAATATCAGCTGAAGTATAACCCTTACCTGCGAGAGCAAGTGTTTCATCATCGCCGCTTTCCACACCGATACTCAGACCGTTAATGCCCATTGCTCTTAATTTTCTAAGCTGCCACACCTCTTTATCTTTAATGTCACGAATACTTGCAAACATGGCCATTGTCCGGCACTTAATGAGGTAATCCCTTACCGTTAACGCCCTGTGTTTCAAATTATCATAACTCATCGCGAAAGGATTTGCCCCTGTCCAGAATATTCTTCTCGCATATGGCTGATAGCTTTTTATTTCAGCCAAATCCTCTTCAAATTCCTCGATGGGCGACATTCGAAAACACTCCTTTTGATACAGGCTGCAAAACCTGCATTGATTATAGGTGCAGCCAGAGGCCGCCTGTATGATGACCGAATGCGCTTCATACGGCGGCCGCCAGGTTCTGCCTGTAAAATGCACGTTATCCCTCCTCCCTTTATAAATGATGCACGCTTTTTCGATATCTCTGTAGTTCTTCTTCACTGACATTCCCTATGATATCATCAAGAAATGAAAGCAGCTTATTCTTATCTTCCGGCAGCTGTCCATAAAACTGATACGCATTGGAAGCTCCCATCGCCGCAAAGACTACAGGAATCTGTAAGTTTTCGATGAGTGTTCGGACTTCTTTGTATTTTTCTAGTTCGCCTTCCTCCCGCCAGTTTCCACGCTGTATTTCATCATAAAGTGCAGAGTCGGGATAAATCGTAAGCATATTGGCCCCGATGAGTGTCGGGTGTATCTGATTGCATATGTCTGCAGTCAATTCTGCTCCGATTTCGCCGCGGCCTGCTCCGGAAATGCCTACCAGATAAAAGAAACTGTAATGAATCCCTGCGTTATCAAGTCTTCGGCATTGCTCTACAATATCAGCAGAAGCATATCCCTTGTTCATGAACCGCAATGCTTCATCATCTCCTGTCTCAATCCCAATCGTCAGACCGTCATACCCCAACGCGTGAAGCTCTGCGAGTTCTTCATCACGCTTCGGCATGATATCTGTAATTCTTGCAAAAGAGCCAATAGATTCTACTGTCGGAAAATATTGATGAATCAACTCTGCAATCGCTATCAATTTATCATAAGATAAGACAAACGGGTTGGCCCCCGTCAGAAACACTCGCCGGATACGCCCGCTATGCCGGCCTTTCCCTGTTCTTTCCGCCTCCTGCAGGTCGTCCTCAATATCTTCCATAGGGGACATCCTGAATCGAAACGGCAGATCATTGTACAAAGTACAGAACTTGCATTGATGATGCGTGCAGCCTGCCGTTACTTCCAGCAAAAGCGATGCCGCTTCATACGGCGGCCGCCAAATCGTTCCTGTGTAGTGCATATCTATCTCTCCTTTTCTTTTTTAGACTAATAAGTAATTGCGAAACTATGTTTTTAAAGGCTCCCGTTGTACAAAATAGACAATCACCGCAGGGCAGGCTTTCGCTGCACTGTCGTTCGCAACGGTGCATAAGACGCCAAAATACGGCGTCTAAACACCGGCGACGACATAGCACCCTGCTTGTGATTTGTCTATTTTGCACAACTGTCATCTTGAAATCATGCGTTTCACAATTACTTATTAGACTAATTATATTGCTGTACATCATTTTTACAAGTACTGTACTTTTTTGAAGTACCTATTTTTGCACTGTACATTGATTTTTATAGATAAGACATGTTATACTGTTTCAGAAAGACGAGGGGCGGAAGAATGAAAAAAAGCACATTGGCGGTTGAACGCTGCAAGACGGTTTCGACCATACAAAAGATTTTAGGTGGTAAATGGAAAATTGAGATTATTTATTATATCGCCTTTCAGGACATACATCGTTTTGGAGAACTTCGCAGGCATATAGGCGACATTACGGAATCAAGCCTGACAAAACAGCTTCGGGAATTGGAGGCTGATGGTTTCATTTCCCGCCATGATTACAAAGAGGTTCCCCCGCGTGTGGAGTACAATCTTACCGATCTAGGCAAAAGTTTCATTCCCGTTTTTGAACATATGAAACGATGGGGCGATGAAAATCTCGGAAAGGAATCCTTATGACGGCTAACAGTATACGCTACCTATACAATTCCAATATGGGCATTGAATTGATTTTCTGCAGCAATTCAAGCATATCCTATCCTACACACAATCATGTCTCTGTACTTACGGTCGGTATTGTGTTAGACGGCTCTATTGTGCTCACTACCGGTTCCAAAATAAAGACTTGCGCTAAAAATCAAACCTTTGTCATCTGCCCATACATGCCGCATAGTATTTCAGCCCATAACAGCTACACCCTGTTAAGTTTATGTATTGACAAAAATATCGCCGCACGCAATGCCGCAGACAAAATACGGAATGATATAATGTCTTTACTGACGAGCGACTTCCATGCAGAAAAAATCAATCATCGCCAACTATTACAATTATCGAATGCCCTGGACTCAAATGTCGAGTTTTCCTCACTCGCTGCCTATGCCAGCCGGCACTCTGACAGCCAGAATCCAGTTATCAGCAGCTTAAAAAGACAGTTGGAATTATATCCCGAAAACAAATTCAGCATCGAGGAAATGGCACAAAACGCATTTGTCAGTAAATACCACTTTATCCGACGTTTTAAAGCGGAAGTCGGTCTTACGCCGCATCAATTTCAACTACAAAACCGTATCCGCAAGGCACAGCGGTTAATGCACAAAGCCGAAACAATAACCGATGTGGCTCTGACCACAGGTTTCTGCGACCAAAGCCACTTCATAAAGCAATTTAAAAAACAGGTAGGCCTGTCTCCGCTGACTTACAAATTATCCTCCCAAACGATTGAGTCAGAAGAAATGCGTCAGCATAACGCAGGCATAAACTTTGCGAACAGATAAAGGCCATTCTCTCCTGCAATGACTTCATGCGGTATCCCGATTGGGAAAATGGAAATTATGCCAGCCTCATAAGGAAGTTCCACCCCATTGTTCACACACACGCCCGCACCGGATATGACCTCATGCGTTTCTAATTGCTTTTCGTGGATATGATTGCCTATCTTCTTATTGGGAGCTATCCTCACAAGATGAAAGCTGAACTGTCCGCCGGTCTTTTCGGATGCGATGATATGTTTTAGCTCCACTCCCTCAAAAGCCGGGTGTTCAGACCACGGAATGGTATCAAACGCAACCGCGGCATCCGGCAAAAGCAGCTTTCCTCCCTCATTGAATTTTTCAAACAGATTTTTATAATCCATTCTCAACACTTCCTTTCAAATTTTATGACGGTCTTCCTGTCTTTCTGCATCATAACAAAAAGCATAAAATTTGAATTGTAAAAAATTGCTTTTCCATTCTCCGCCTGTATTCAATCCAATCGCATTGCTTCAAAATCGCGTTTTCCCATATATACATTTCCAATCATTTTATTGGATTTTTTCAATTCAACGGCAGGCATTTCATCTGTACCAATGCGCCATTCAAGATTTTTTTGAGTTTCATCAAAGGTTAGTGGTTTATATGGTTCATATTTTACAACTTCTATATCCGATAAATATTCAAATAAGTCCTGTATATCTTCTTTTTTGTATCTTCTTATAATTAACCTTTCTGTTGTTATTATGTTCTCCATGTCGCTCTCTCTCCTTGTACTTAACAATCTTCCTACTTTTCGCAATTCCCGATTTTCATACTTTTGTTATCTTTCATTGCATTATAAATAGCCTCGTTTTTCAGCCTCTTTCAACAAATAAGGCTGGATATCGGGATACGTCCATTTTTCCGGCAATCCGTCCATTCTTGTAATTTTTTCAATTTCACTATGTAACTCTGCTTCAAAACGCTTTATATCAGCCCAAAATAACATTCCAAAGCTTTCACTGCCATCAAAATTATCTGGTGCCGTAACAGAATATACGCATATGGGCTCTATATCAAATTCCAGAGCACCGGTTTCCTCATACAGTTCCCGCTTTGCTGTATCTATGATATTTTCTCCTTGTTCCCGGTGGCCTCCGGGGATTTCCCATGTATCTCTATCCTTATGTTTGCAAAAAACGTATTGATTCTGTGTTCTGGATATTATCACCGCAAATTTAAGCAGTTCATCCTCTATCTTTTCATAAAACTTAACCTCTGTCATTTTTGTCATTCCTCCATTTTCCACCTATCGGCTCTCCCGAAATAATAGTCTTTCAAAATACTTTATCAATTTCAAAGTTACTTATTGCAATCTCTATTTATATCTTATATCTAACATAAAATAATTCTATCATGAAAATCCTCACCCTTTCGCCGCCCGCTCAATTTTCTCCGCTGCTGCCTCCGCTCCGCCGCAACGGTAAAAGCTTTCCGCAATCTCCCCGGCCTTCTCGCGGTAAACAGGCTCCTCAAGCACCGCTGCAACGGCATTCCGAACTGCAGCGGCATCCGTCTCCTTCAGATAAACGCCCGCACCCAGTTCATACACTCGCGCCGCAACGCTCTGCTGTTCGGCCGTCTGCGGAAACAATACGAGCGGCACCTGAAAATAAAGCGCCTCACTGACACTGTTCATCCCACAATGAGTCAAAAAGACATCCGTATTCTGCAACACTTCAATTTGGTTTACATAACGTTCCACCCGAATATTTTCCGGTATCCAGCCCAGCTTCTCCAGCTCCAGCATTTCCCCGACGGAAATTACCACATCGACGGGCATATCCTGCAAAGCCGCAATACAGTTCTGATAAAATCCGCATTTGTCATTGTTCACCGTTCCGAGGGAAATGTAGACCTGCTTTCTTTCTCCGGTTCGTGCTTTCCGGTTCTGTGTCCCAGCCGCCTGCTCTTCTGTCCTCTTCTGCCCTTCTCCGGCATCCTGTACCTTTTTCCGCATTTTATCGCCCTCCCGAATCGATGGCCCAACGAACAGATATTTTTCGGAAAAAGTCTCCGCACAGGGTTGGAACTCCGGCGAAGTATAGACAATCGTATCCGTTTCGTTATCGTTTTGAATAATGTCCAGAACATTTCTGATCGGGTATCCGTTCTCGCGAAGCCGTTTCACATCCCGGTTGATTTTTCCCATTGAAAAAAGCAGTTGAAATATCGCTTTCGGACTCTGCTTCATCGTCTTGGCAGAAGCCTTATTAAAAGCAAAAGTCGTCGTCGAGGACACAAAGGGACATCCCAGCTTCCGCGCAATGGCTTTTCCCCATACCGCCATGGAATCCGCCACAATGCAGTCCGGCTTCCATGCCCGCATCTGTGCCTCAATCCCTTTTCCGACCGCCAGCGTGGTCTCTACGAGAACTTTCGTTGCAAACGCCAGGTCCGTGCTGATTTTGACGCCATCCGCAGGAGAAAGCTGCATCTGCATATCATATTTGTCACAGGAGATAAATCTCGCTCCTGCCGATTCGATTTTTTCCTTCATGGAATCATAAGAATAATACCAGACCTCATTCCCGTGCCGGACCAGTTCCTGAACGACCGCCAGCGTCGGATTCGTATGCCCATGCGCCGGAATACAGAAAAACGCAATTTTGCTCATTTTTTAACATTCCTCTCTCTAATACAATCTTTGAAATGTCAGTGAGGGAGAAGGATAAGCGGGACGGACAGGAGAAAAGATTTCCACGAAAAAGGCCCTGTAAAGACGTCGGCACTTGGATTTTCTGGCGCTTGCGACGGAAAATCCTTAGTACCGCTACGTCTTTAGTGGAGCGAAAGCGTGCCTTGGAGTAGAAACTTTTCTCCTGTCCGCCCCGCTTGTCCTTCTCCCTTACTGACATTTCATATTCACTCATCCAATGCCGCCCGAATCTCATTGTATATTGCCAGAAACTGTTCTTCCGGAATCAGTGCCAGCCCCTGTTCCTCGTCGCCGAGAAGAAGCAGGCGGCCGCCTTTATTTATCTTGAAAACATCCCTCGCCTTCTTCGGGATGACGATCTGTCCCTTCTCCCCGACTGTAACGGCACCGAAAAAGTACTTTCCTTTCGGCGGAATCGGCAGGCCCGTATGTGCTTCCGAATAATATACCAGATCATCCAGCGATACATTATAAATCTGTGCCAGCTTCAGGCATTTTTCCACATCAGGAATCGTCTCGCCTGTTTCCCATTTCGCCAGTGCCTGACGTGAAACGCCTACCCTTCCTGCAATTTCCTCCTGCGAAAACCCAGCCAGCTTCCGCAAGTGCAGCAAATTTTCTCCAAGCATCGATACTCCCTTCCTACGTTTCCCAATTCCCCGTTTTCATACTTTTGTTATCTTTCATTGCATTATAAAGCGTCCCCAAAGCGATGTCTACCAAATAAACCTGACATTTTCTTCCCCTTTATGTTACTTTTCCTTCCGTATTGCAGGCAGAAGCCTGTCCATGCTAAAATAGTAAAAGAAAGAAAAAACGAGGAATGACTATGCCTAAAATCATGATCATCGAAGATGACAAGACGGTTCGTGACGAACTCGCACTCCTTCTGAAAAACGAAGGATATCAGCCCATCGCCGTCACCGTTTTTGAAAATATACTGACACAAGTGTCGGAATTAAATCCTGATCTCATCCTTCTGGACCTGGGACTGCCCGGTCGGGACGGGTTTTCGCTGTGCGCTGACTTCCGTCGGAATTTTGACATTCCGATTATTTTCGTCACCAGCCGCGACTCCGCCTACGACGAACTGAACGCACTGAGCACGGGCGGCGACGATTATATCACCAAACCCTATCATGTCCCGGTACTTCTTGCGCGTATCAGGGCCGTCCTCCGCCGAAGCAGCAAAAAAACGGAACCGGAACTGCCAAGCGTCAACGGCCTTACCTTGAATCCGACCAGAGGTACGGCATCTGCAAACGGAAAGAACATCGAACTGACGCGCAACGAACTTCAGATTTTGACCTGCCTGATGGAACACGCGGGAGAAGTCGTTTCCCGTACGGATCTAATCGAATCTCTATGGGATAACCGGATTTATATCGACGATAACACGCTCAGCGTTAATATGACCAGACTACGGGCCAAGCTGGACGGCATCGGCCTGCCGGATTTTATTAAAACACGCCGTGGAATGGGCTATCAGATTATTGCCTGCTATAGCAGGCAGGGAGGCATACTATGACACTAACCGAATTTTTATCAGACCGCCTGAGACGGCTTATTCTGCAGGCGGTCTTTGTAATGGCAGGTACGGCATTCCTGCACGCAACAGGCACACAGGCGGGTATTCTCCTGCTGCTTTTACTCGTTTGGTTCTTTGCACTCATCGGCACACAGGCAGTCGATTTTCTCAAATGCCGCTCCCGCCTGTCAGAGCTGGAATCCATTATGGACGGACTGGATGAAAAATATCTCTTCGCCGAGTGCATCCCTACTCCCCAAAACGCCTATGAGCGCCGCCTGCTTTTTTTATTCAAAAGAGCCGGCCGTTCCATGATCGGCGCTGTTTCCGACGCGCAGGCCGCCAACCGGGAATACCGCGCATATGTGGAAAGCTGGGTCCATGAGATCAAAACGCCGATTACCGCAGCAGAACTGATCTGCCGACGCGCCGATAAGGAATCCGGTCAAAAACTCTCGGTAGAACTGACACAGATTAAGGCACATGTGGAACGGGCGCTTTTTTATGCCCGCGCGGAAAGCCCGGAAAAGGACTTCCTCATACGGCAGATATCCCTTTCACAGCTCGTGGATAACGCCATCGACAATCACCGAAGCCTGCTCATCCAAAGCGGTCTCCGCATAGAAACCGAAAACCTGGAGCAGACTGTCTACACGGATGAAAAATGGACCGTATTCATTTTAGGGCAGCTCTTGCAGAACGCGGCACGCTATCGGAACGAACATCCGCTCATCACCTTTTCGGCCAGCCAACTCGGCGAACAGGTACAGCTCACAGTTTCGGACAATGGCATCGGCATTCCCGCCCACGAACTTCCCCGTGTTTTTGAGCGGGGCTTCACCGGAAGCAACGGGCGCAGCCGAGGCGGCTCTACCGGCATGGGCCTGTATCTTTGCCGCAGACTCGCCGCACATCTTGAACTTCTCATACAGATTTCTTCGGAAGTGGAAAAAGGCACACAGGTAACGCTTACCTTCCCGTCCCGTAGTAATCTTACAAAATCGTAAGGAAAATCAATCTGATTTCGATACAAAAGATTATGCTCCCGGGATATAGTGTGAGAAGAGCTTCTAGGGCTTGCACCAGAGGGTACTTCGCCAAGAAGTTCTACGATTTGCCGAAGGCAAATCTTTCTCACACGAAAGAACGCCTGAAATACGGCGTTCTTCCCATTGATGATTTGTGCCGCCAGGAGGCGGCATGGCAGTTAGTGTGAAGAGAAGTTCTAAGGCTCACAGCATAGGCTGTTTCGCCAAGAACTTCTAACACAATGTAAACCGAAGAAAGGCAGGGGATAAAATGTTACAGGTCAAAAACATTGAAAAATATTACGGAAGCAAAAATAACGTTACCAAAGCGTTAGACCGCATCAGCTTCGATGTGGCGGAAAAGGAATTTATCGCCATTATGGGAGCATCCGGCAGCGGCAAGACAACGCTCTTAAACTGTATTTCCACCATCGACACGGTGAGCGCCGGGGATATTCTGCTGAACGGCGAAAATATCGCGGAACTGCCCGCCGGCGAACTGGCCAGATTCCGCAGAGAACGTCTGGGATTCGTGTTTCAGGACTTCAATCTGTTAGATACGCTGACCATCGAAGAAAATATCGGGCTGGCCCTTACCCTGAACCACTGCGACCCCCAGACGGTCAAACAGAAAGTGGAAAAGATTGCAGAAAAACTCAACATTTCCAATATTCTGGAAAAGTTCCCCTATCAGGTCTCCGGGGGCCAAAAGCAGCGTGCCGCCTGTGCAAGAGCCATGATCGCCGGACAATCGCTCCTGCTTGCCGATGAACCCACCGGCGCACTGGATTCCAGAGCCTCCAAAAATCTGCTGGAGATCATGATGAAGATGAATCAGGACCTGGGCGCAACCATTTTGATGGTCACGCACGACGCTTACAGCGCAAGCTATGCGAAGCGCGTACTTTTCCTGAAAGACGGCCGCATTTTCAATGAGCTGCTCCTCGGCGGGCGCTCCCGCTCCGTGTTTTATCATGAAATTCTGGATGTACTGGCTCTGTTAGGAGGTGATATCAGTGACGTTATCTAAATCGCACCCCTCGCACGCTTCATCGGGCATCCAATCCAAATCTGATCATGCTCTGTTTACAAAATTATCTCTTCGCAATGCCAGACGGCAGGCCAGAGACTACCTGGTCTATTTCGTTACAATGATCCTGGTCGTAGCGTTGATGTATGCTTTCAACGGGCTGATTTTTTCCGATGAAGTCAGGTTCCTGTCAGAAAACACCGCGCAGCTGCCCCTCGTCATCGCTCTGGCAAGTATTGTTGTGATCCGTATTATCTGCTGGCTCGTTTCCTATACGACGACTTTCATGCTCTCCCGACGCAGCCGGGAATTTGGAACCTATATCCTCATCGGACTGGAAAACGGACAGGTGGCACGCCTTTTCTTACTGGAAAATCTGATCGTCGGAGGTTTTTCCCTCATCGCAGGCATCCTGCTCGGCAGCTTTCTTTTTCAGGCGATGCGCGCCATGATTCTGACCATGTTCGGCACGCCTTACAGACTCGCTTTCTCCGTTTCCCCGCCGGCGGCTCTGCTGACGATCGCATATTTTGTATTCATCTATCTTCTGGCCCAGCGAAAATGCCGGAAACGCATCCGCTCCATGAAGATTTATGAACTGATCTATTTTGAAAAAGTCAACGAAGAAATCGTTATTCAGACGAGCAAAAAACGCCGCCGGATTTTTACTGCTTCCATCGTTCTCGGCATCCTCGGTACGCTTCTGCTTTTGATGGGAAATCTGCTCTTCGGCATCCTCGGCGCAGGCTGCATCATTGCCTTTCTTTACGGCTTTTTCCTAAGCTTCGCTTCCGGCGTTCCGGCTTACTTCGAGAAACGACCGGCGAAGAAATACAGTGGACATACCCTGCTCGTTTTCCGCACGCTGACCGCCAAGCTGGCTTCCATCGGCATTTTGATGGCTACCATCTCCCTGCTCTTTACCGTCGTGCTGATTTCCGAGGGCAGCGGACAATGCTTTAACGCGCTTTTCTGGGAACGGGCAGCACAAAATTCCGCGTTCGACCTCTTTATCGGCATCAAGGGAAAAGAACCGGACTTTACGGACTATCTGGAATATATTGAGGCCAATATTTCCGTAAAGGCTTCCAGAACCTATGATGTTTATCTGAGCGATGACACCCGGTTTCTTGATTATCTTCAGGCAAACGTGAAATATTATTTTCAGACCTATGACAAAGATTCCCTGATGAAATTCAGCGATTATGCCGCTCTGCGCGAAATGATGGGATGCTCCCCTGTTACACCCGTACCCGGAACTTACCTCATCCATTGTATGCCCCATCTGGAAAAGCCGATACAGGACAGTGATATTCTAATCCAAATCGGCGGCAGAACACTGACGGCAGGCGGCATTTATACCGAAAATTTTAACCAGAAATGGGATACCACAAACGGACATATGTATATTCTTGTTGTCCCGGATGAAGTGCTGGAAAACCGGTCGGCCGACCATCGGATTTATGCCGCCATGACCGAAGAACCGGTGAGCAAAGCGCAGTTTGAAGAACTTGAGGCAATAGAGGCTCGTTACGCGGATATGACCGATATCCATTCCACGCTCTATGCAAAATCTCAGGAAGAGACAGAAGCCGCTGACCAGACGGTTCTGTTCGCCTTTCCTCTCTACTATCTGGCCCTGATACTCACGATGACAGCCGCCGCAATCCTCACCATCCAGCAGCTCAGCGAATCGGAACGTTACCGACGGCAGTTTGCGCTTCTTAGAAAACTGGGCATGGACCGCCGGGAAATGGAAAAGACCCTGCGGAAACAGTTCACCATTTATTATGCAATGCCCGCCCTGCCGCCTGTTCTGATCAGTGTTCCCTTTGTCTTCTATTTGGGTAACTCGATAGGAGACAATATGCTGATCGGCACAGGCCGTCCGCCCGTCATCGTACTTTGCATGCTCGCGCTGTTTTTCTGCATCTACGCCATTTATATTGTGCTGGCCTATACCGGGCTGAAACGGGATGTACTGCCGGACTGAAAGCACAGGCAGTCAAAAGCACTGCAAACATTGACATTACAGTCTAAGGCGTGTATGCTTTGATATAGTATCACTTTAAAAATTACACTGAGAAGGGACGACCATGAATTTTAACATTTAAAAGGAGTTGCGCACTATGGAAACACACCACATCTCGCTTTTCCCCAATGATCATTTTTTGGATATCCGGCCCTATCAATATGGCTGGGAAGCGTGTGAACCCCTTCACTCTTTTGGCCCCTTTGTCCGCAATCACTATTTGTTCCACTACATTATCAACGGACGGGGCGTATTGTATTCCCACTCAACCAACGGTGAGATACATGAATACAATCTGGAAGCAAACCAAGGATTCCTGATCTGTCCCGGACAAATCAACCTGTATACTGCAGATGAGAAAGATCCATGGAAATATGTCTGGATAGAGTTTGACGGAATGCACGCAGAAGAATGCCTGCTCCAGGCGGGCCTGGAGCAGGATCAGCCCATTTACCGGCCACGGAGTATAGAAGAAGGAACACTGTTACAAAATCGGATGCTTTACTTTTCTGAGAATTCTGCGAAATCCCCCATCCATCTTGTAGGATGGCTATACCTGCTCCTGGACGAACTCATTGAATTTTCAGCCAACCGGCAGAATATTGAAAATCGAACCTCACAGGATTTTTATATTAATGAAGCTGTCGTCTATATCCAGCAGAACTACAATCGCGAGCTGACAGTCGATGAAGTAGCCAACTTCTGTAAACTGAATCGCAACTATTTCAGTCGGAAATTTAAAAAAGTAATGGGCTGTAGTCCCCAGGAATTTCTAATTCATCAACGTCTGACAAATGCGGCCGAGCTAATGCGGCTCACTGACCTGCCCATTAAAACGGTTGCCGCTCAATGCGGCTACCACAACCAATTCCATTTCTCCCAGGCTTTCAAGAAATATTATGGTCTGCCTCCCCAGGAATGGAGAAAGCAGAATCATTCTAAAATGGACTGACCCTCACGGATCAGCCCATTTTTACAGTGCGCCTTGCGGCGCACGTTTCTAACGGGTGAAAGTCCCCAATCCGCCCTAGTAGTGGGAAGGATACAGCC
>CAJTUC010000051.1 GCA_910579395.1 uncultured Lachnospiraceae bacterium
TTTATCCGGTAATTTCATCTGTCACCTCATAACAGAGGTGACAGATACGCTAAATATCAATGATACAGTACACTAGTATCTTTTGATATCCTTCAATTCCTGATACAATACTTTATAATTTTCATAGCGCACCCGGCTGATTACTCCCTGTTCGACTGCCGCCTTTACGCCACAGTCAGGTTCGCTGATATGAGCACAGCCGCCGAACCTGCAGGATGGCTCATACCGTTTAAATTCGGGGTAATAGCCGCTCAACTCTTCTTTCATGATTTCCGAAATATGCAGGGAAGTAAATCCCGGCGTATCCATGATATACGTTTCGTCCCCGAGGGCAATAATTTCGGAATGTCTGGTCGTGTGCCGCCCTCTCTCTATTTTCCGGCTGATGCTCCCGGTCTCCATGCCAGCCTCCGGCGCAAGGGCGTTAATAAGCGTCGATTTGCCGACGCCGCTCGGCCCGGCCAGAGCCGTTGTCCTGCCGGTGAGCATGCCCCTTAATTCTTCCAGTCCTTCTTTCCTGTGTGCGCTGAGAAACAGTACCTGATAACCGCATGTTTCATAGGCCATGCGGAGAGCTTCCTTTTCTTTCTCCGATGCAATATCCTGTTTGTTAAAACAGATAATACTCGTCAGGCTCTGCTGCTCCATCCGAATCAGGAACCGGTCCAGCAGCCCAAAATCCGGATTAGGTTTTACAATCGCAAAAATCACGATTGCCTGGTCGATATTGGCTACCGCCGGGCGCAGTAATTCATTCTTTCGTGGTAAAATCCCCGTTATCGTTCCTTCTTTATCCTGCTCATCCAATATCTCAACGGAAACATTATCCCCCACGAGCGGTTTCATATGCTGATTGCGAAAAATGCCTCTTGCCTTACACTCATAAATGCCTTTATCCTCTATATGCACATAATAAAATCCTGCAATTCCCTTTATGATCTTCCCTGTCATGCCTTCTCACTCTTCAACAAACGTGACGCCTCTCGTCACGGATTTTTCCGTCGAAGTTCCATCCATGATGACCGTATCTCCAGTATTGGGATCGGTCGTCGTCACAGGATTCGTCGTGACCGTAAAAATGAACTGAATCACACCGGTCTCCGCATGAATACCTGTATAATTCACAGGCAGCGGGAAAGACGTTGTCTGCGTATTCAACAGCTGTGTACCGTCCGCTGCCGTAACAATGACAGTGACCGGAAGACCGTCGTGATATTCGCTATCCTCAGTTGGTGCCGTGATATTATCGACGAATTTATAAGTGCGGGCTGTCGGCCCGATACTGACTTTTAAATCAATCACCGTTCCGCTGTCCACCCAGGAACCTTCGGAATAACTCTGATAACATATTTTATCCGTTAATGCCTCATCTTCATTATTGACCTGCGTAATCGTGCCGACGCTCAGGCCGCTCTCTGTCAGCAGCGCCACACCGTCCATCTCTATCAATCCTGTCACATTGGGCACTCTGACCTTCGTGCTTTCCGCTCCCTGGCTTACCCAGATAGTAACAGAAGACCCCGCCGGTGCACCTTCGCCCGCCTTGGGCGACTGGGAAATGACATTGCCGCTACGCACAAGATCATCGTAACTCTCTGTCGCATTTACAACAAAACCTTCTTTTTCCAGAATCGAAGTCGCCTCTGCCTGCGTCTTACTCTGCACATCGGGTACTTTAATGAGCTCATTCGCTTCCGCTACCGTCAGAATTACATTGCTGTTCCTATCCGTCATCGTACCGGCTTTGACGCTTGCCCTGATGATAGTTCCCGCCTCATGAGCGTCCGTTATTTCATATTCAATTTCGGGTGTCAGACCAATCTCGAGCAAAGCACGTTTCGCTTCATCCAGCGTTTTCCCCTCGACTTCGATCATTTCCACCTGCTCCGCCTCTTCTTCCTGCTCCTGTTCCGTCTCTGTATCGGCATTTTCAAAAGGGAAAACGCCGAGCGTACGACCCACGATGAAAAGAACGATACCGCCGATCAGGAGCGCGGCAACAACGGCAAGAATCGTCGTGATCCGCTCCATTTTGGGATCGTAATCATCGTCATCGTCGTCATCATCTTCATCCTCATAGTACTCGTCATCTTCATAGTACTCGTCATCGATGTCCTCGTCGTCTTCCTCATCATCCTCGTCGTCTTCATAATCTTCGTCGTCTTCGTCTTCATAACGCTCATGCCGGTAATAATCTTCATTTTTCCGCATGCGCATCGCCTCATCCATGGAATCTCTTCTGTCGGACTGACGCTTAATCTGCACCATATCCCTGTCCGTGATCATTCTGGTCGATGCTTCCTCATCGGGATCCACCACCTTGACGAAATCTTCATCCGGATTTATCAGCGACTGCTTCAGGTCGATGACCAATTCTCCCATCGACTGATACCGCCTGTCAGGACTCTTCTGACAGCATTTACATACAATCTGCTCGACACTGATTGGAATCTCCGCCACAAACTCCCTCGGCGAAGGCAGCTCTTCCTGAATATGTTTGATGGCAATCGCCACCGTCGTTTCCCCATTAAAAGGAACACGGCCCGTCAGCATCTCGAACATGGTGACGCCAAGTGAATAAATATCACTCTTTTCATCGCTGTAACCGCCTCTTGCCTGTTCCGGCGATGTGTAATGTACCGATCCCATGACATTCGATGTAATGGTATTGCTGGTCGCTGCCTTCGCAATCCCAAAATCTGTCACTTTAACTTTGCCCTCTTTGGAAATAATAATATTCTGAGGCTTGATATCACGATGGATAATATGATTGTTATGTGCCGATTCAATTCCCATGGAAACCTGAATTGCGATACTGATAGCCTCTTTGGCAGAAAGCCTCGCCTTTTTCTCGATATATTTTTTCAGCGTAATGCCCTCTACCAGTTCCATAACGATATAGTAGATGCCGCCTTCTTCACCAACATCATAAACGTTGACAATATTCGGGTGCATCAGGCCTGCGGCCGCCTGCGCCTCAATACGGAATTTGGAGACGAAATTCTCATTTTCGCTGAATTCCTGTTTCAAAACTTTAACCGCCACAAAGCGATTCAGTTTATGGTCCTTTGCTTTATATACATCCGACATTCCACCGGTACCAATTTTTTCCAAAATCTCATACCGTTCGCCGATTATCATTCCAATTTTAATCATGATTACACCTACCCGCGCGTTGCGACGCGCCTTAAAGTCAATGGGTCGAATACACATATTCAACCTTTGAATGCGCATTTTTATTTAACATTTACATCTTATCTGCTGACGGTTCAATAATGATCACAGAAATATTATCTTTCCCGCCGTTATCATTGGCCATCCTGACCAATGCTTCCGCCCTTTCTTTCAGGCTTCCCCCGCTCTTTAAAATTTTTTGTATATCTTCATCCTCTACCATGTTGGTCAGACCGTCAGAACAAAGCAGCACAATATCGCCGGCCTCCAGTTCCAGATTGAAAAAGTCCGCTTCAATCGTATTCCTTGCACCAAGCGCCCTTGTAATGATATTCTTATCCGGATGGTTCCTGGCCGACTTTCTGTCGATGCCGCCCCGCTGAATCATCTCTTCCACCAGAGAATGGTCTATTGTAACCTGCTCTATCCTGTCATTGATCAGATAGAGTCTGCTGTCTCCTACATTTGCCACTTCCAGATACTTGCCGATACAGGTCGCGATAACAATTGTCGTCCCCATACCCATAAGCGCCTTATCGCCGCCTGCCTTCTGTCTGATATAAGCATTGGCTTTGTTGATCGCTTTGCTCAAAATGATCGTAGGATTCTTTTCAAAAGAAGCCTTCACTTCCTCCACGATCGTCTCCACCGCATATCTGGATGCAAACTCTCCCGCATTATGCCCACCCATACCGTCTGCAACAATAAAAATGTTCGGCAGATTACCGACGGGAGTCTCCGAAAGATAAACAAAATCCTGATTTATTTGTCTTCTATGTCCAATATCTGTAACTGCATAGGACCTCAGCACTGTATTTTCCTCCTATGGTCATTCCTTTCACTCAGCCTGCTTTATCATATGGCTCCTTCTGAGCTGTCCGCAGGCACCGTCTATATCTCTGCCCATTTCCCTTCTAATAGTAACATTTATTCCATTTTTTTCAAGTTTATTTTTAAATCCATCTACCGCCCGTCTGTCGGACTGCCTGAAATTTCGCTCTTTTACGGGGTTTATCGGAATCAGATTAACATGGCAGTTAAGCGGCTTTATCAGCGCTGTCAGCTCTTCTGCATCCTCTTTCGTATCGTTTACCCCGTCCGCCAGACTATATTCAAATGTAATCCGCCGCCCTGTCTTTTCAAAATAGTATGTACAGGCATCCATCAATTCATCCAGCGAATACTTCTCGGCAATCGGCATCAGGCTGCGTCTTTTTTCATCCGTTGCCGCATGAAGCGACAGCGCAAGCGTGATCTGAAGCCGTTCCTCAGCCAGCCGTCTGATGCCGGGCACGATACCGCAAGTGGAAACCGTGACATTCCGCTGGCTGATATGGAGACCGTTCTCGTCCGTCAGCAGCAGAAGGAAGCGGAGCAGATTCTCATAATTATCAAGCGGTTCCCCGGTCCCCATCACGACCACATTGGAAACCCGTTCCCCCGTCAGTCTCGTAATGGCATAAATCTGGTCGAGCATCTCGGAAGGCAGCAGATTCCGCTCCCATCCGTTCAGCGTGGAAGCGCAGAAACGGCAGCCCATCCGGCAGCCTGCCTGCGAGGAAATACAAACTGAATTTCCATGCTTATAGCGCATCCATACGCTCTCCACAAGATTCCCGTCAGGCAGTGCAAACAGGAACTTCTTCGTACCGTCTATTCTGGATTCCTGCACCTTTACGGCCGTAAGCGCGGTATAAGTAAAGTGCTCCCTGCATTTTTCCCGGAATGCCTTGGGCAGATTCGTCATTTCCTCATAATCCGCAGCAAGCTTCCGGTGCATCCACTCATACAACTGTTTCGCCCGGTAAGCCGGTTCGGAAAACTGTTTCACCTGTTCCTGCAGCTGCGGCAGGGTCAAAGATTTTATATCTCTTTTTTCTTCTATATCCGTCATTTCAATTCCTTCCTTTGAATTGCAGAATGGCTCACCGGAAACATTCCGCAAAAAAAGCTTCATTCCCTTCACTCTTTGCGGAGCCTCGCAAAAAAGAATCCATCCGATTCATGCACTCCCGGAAGCAGCTGCAGCATTCCCGTATCTGCGGCAGCAAGCAGTTCCTCCGGCAGTTCTTCCGGCAGATGCCCCCGCATACTCTCCGGCGCAAAAGAAAACTCCCGGCAGAGCCATTCCACCATTTTTTCGTTTTCCGGCGGAACGACCGTACAGGTACTGTACAGCAAAATACCGCCCGGCTTTACATAAGCTGCGGCATTTCGCAGAATTTCCTTCTGCAGCGCCGTGATCTCCGCTAGGGACTGTTCCGTCGCATGATATTTGATATCCGGTTTTCTTCCGATGACACCGAGACCGGAACAGGGAACATCCGCCAGTACGACATCTGCCGCCTGATGTAATTCCTCTCTGTAAATGCACGCATCCCCGATTGCAGTCTTCATATTCTCCCTGCGCATCCGCCGCCTGTTTTCTTCCATCCGCAGCAGCTTTGCTTCCGTAATATCAAAAGAAAGCACACTTCCCGTATCCGCCAGTTTGGAAGCCGCATGAAGCGACTTGCCGCCCGGCGCCGCACATAGGTCAAGAACAGTCTGCCCTTTGCCGATGCCCGCCGCTTCCACGGCCAGCATGGAACTGACATCCTGTACTGCAAAAAATCCCTCTTCATACCCTGGAAGATGCCGGATTCCCTCCGCTTTCTCTATCTGTACCGCATAGGACAGATAAGGATGCTTTTTTACAGCAATTCCTTTCTGCTCCCAGGAAGCAAGCAGCGCATTTCGCTCGTCTATCGTCAACCCTTCTTCCAGCCGGATTGTTACCGGCTTTCTTTCCAGAAAGTCCCGCAGCATTTTTTCTGTCGTTTCCAGACCATACAGGCGCAGGAAATATTCCGTCAGCCAAAGCGGCATGGAATACAGCACAGAAAAAGCTTCCGCAGCATTTTTTCCCGCATCAGGCCAGGCGACTGCCCCTTTCTGCCTGGATAGATTCCGCAGAACGCCGTTGACGTATCCCTGCAGAGAACCGAATTTTCTTTTTTTCGCAAGCTTCACCGCTTCGTTGCAGACTGCCGCATCGGGAACCGCCTCCATAAATAGAAGCTGATACGCGCTCATCCGCAAAAGTGCCCGGATGAAAGGCTTCATCTTCTTTACCGGTACTTTGGAAATCCCATTAAGCACATAGTCTATCTGGATTTTCCGTTCAACGCTTCCTTCCGTGACCCGTTTGATAAAAGCCTTCTCTCTGGGCTCTAAATAGTCGTATTTCTCCAACACATCCGCCAGCAGCAGATTCACATACCCATCCGTTCTCTCCAGCTCCAGCAGGATTTCTATGATGATTTCTCTTAGATTCATTCTTACACCTATCTGTCTGCTTCAGCAGATACCCAAATTCAATCGTTGAAAACGCTTTTCTTTCAACCTTCTTATGCCTTCCTCACTCTATCCTAAAGCGAGCAAAACTTATGACAAACAAGTTTGTCAGGAAAAATGCCCGTATTCCGGGCATTCTTTCGGGCGAGAAAGGTTCCGTTCTGCGGAACCTCAAAATCTCAAGACAAACAAATTTGTCAAGGAAAATGCCGCTATTTAGACATTCTTCGGTGTGAAGAAGATTTGCTTTGCAAGTCCATAGAAGTTCTTGGCGAAACAGCCAAGCCTGGGAACCAGGCTTTAGCTGTATGAACCTTAGAACTTCTCTTTACACTAATGACCATGCCTTTCTCTCAACCTGCGAACTTTGGGCCGCAGGCACAAATTCGCGATTGAAAAATCTCTGATTTTTCAATCTAGTCTCTTCTTCTACTGTTATTTCCGAACAAAAGGATGAGCCTGAGCAGCTGTAACACGGAAGAAGCCGCCGCTGCTACATAGGTAAGCGCCGCTGCGCTGAGCACTTTACGGCACCCGTTCGTCTCGTCTCTTTCCATCAATCCGTAATCGCCGAGCATTCTCAGCGCCCTTCCCGATGCGTTGAACTCCACCGGCAGCGTAACGATCTGGAACAAGACCGCAATGGCAAATACCCAGATACCAATCTGGATAAAAAGCTGATTCATGCCAAACAACACTCCCAGCAGAATGATCGGGATTCCCAGTTTGGAGCCAATATTCGCCGCAGGCACAAGCGCCGTTCTGATCTGAAGCGGTGCATAACCCTTATTGTGCTGAAGAGCATGGCCGCACTCGTGTGCTGCAACGCCGATTGCCGCAACGGAAGTCGAACCATAAGTGGCATCCGAAAGCCGGAGCACCTTATGCGACGGGTCATAGTGATCCGTCAATTCTCCCCGGATATGCTCCACGCGCACATCATAGATGCCTGAAAGCTCCAGAATCCGCTGCGCCGCCTGCGCGCCCGTCATACCGCTCCTGCTTCTGACTCTGGCATACTTTTTAAAAGTTGAACTCACACGAAGCTGTGCTACGATGCAGAGCACAGCACCGATAATGACCAGCCAGTAAGTGGGATCAAAATACATCCCGTAATATCCGCCATAATATCTCATAATTTATCCGCTCCTTTCGTCCTTTTCCACACTAGCTTAACACTTCTCCCGGTCTCATCTGACAACCGAGCAGAAATGCCTTGACAGCCATTCTTTTTTTACCTTCCAGCTGCACTTCCGTGACCTTCAAAGTTCCTTCTCCGGTCTGTACATAAAAAGCATCCTTCTCCACCGCCGTTACCGTTCCCGGAAGGGGCTCTTTTCCATTCTCCGAAACGGATTCATGCTCTTCTTCCTGTACCTGCCGACAGTTCACAATATCACTTTCCCACACTTTCAGCGTCTTTCCATGAAAAGAAGTATACGCACTCGGCCAGGAATTTAATCCCCGCACCAGTCTTTCTATTTGAACAGCACTCTGCCGCCAGTCAATCTTCCCCATCGATTTATCAAGCATCTTCGCATAACAGGATTCTTCATCGTTCTGCTTTTTCGGAATAAGTTCTCCCGCTTCCAGTTTCCGCAGTGCTTCTACGATCAACTTTGCGCCCTCATCCGCTAACTTATCATGCAGGCTGTCTCCCGTCTCCTTCTCTGCGATCGGTACGACGCTCTGCAGCAACATATCGCCCGTATCAATCCCCTTATCCATCTGCATGATCGTAATGCCGGTCTCCTTCTCACCGTCCAGGATCACACGCTGAATCGGTGCGGAACCGCGGTATTTCGGCAGAAGAGACGCGTGAATATTGATACAGCCATAACGGGGCATCGTCAGGATTTCTTCGGAGAGAATCTGACCAAAAGCCGCTACAACAAACACATCCGCCCCATAACCGCGCAGCGTTTCCACTGCTTCCGGTGTCCTGACCTTCACGGGCTGGAATACCGGAATATCATACCGGAGCGCACAGCTTTTGACCGGTGTCATCTGCATTTCCTTGCCACGCCCCTTTGGCTTATCCGGCTGGGTCACGACCACCGCGACCTGATGTCCCGCCTCAATGATCGCCTGCAGCGCACCCACCGCAAAATCAGGCGTTCCCATGTATACAATCCTCATTTTACTTCCTCCTGTTGCCCGGCCTATTCTTCGTCTTCTACATCCTCTACATCCTGCAGAGGTCCCTCTACTTTTTCCACATAAATATGCCCTTCAAGATGGTCCAGTTCGTGCAGCATTGCCCGTGCAAGCAGCTCTGTTCCCTCGATTTCAAACGGTTCCATATTTTCGTTATAAGCGAGTATCTTCGCATAGTTCGGTCTTGTTACGCGCCCGGTCTTTCCCGGCACGCTCAGGCATCCCTCATACCCGGTCTGTTCGCCGCTCGTTTCGAGCACTTTCGGATTAATCAGAAGAATCGGGTCTTCTCCCGTCACATCTATCACGGCAATTCTTTTCAGGATGCCGACCTGCGGCGCAGCCAGGCCGACACCGTCCGCCTCATATAAGGTATCGAACATATCATTTATCAGATCCTGTACCCGCGGCGTGATTTCCTTCACTTCCTTACACGGTTTTCTCAACACAGAATCCCCAAACTCTCCTACTTCCCTAATCTTTCTAATTGCCATTTTTCTCTTCCCTTTCTGTCTTTTTCTTTTCTCTCAGTATGTATTCATCGGATCAAAATCAAACTGAATGCTCTGCTTTTTATAATCCTGCTCTTTGCTGTATGCTTCCAACATATCTTTTATCTGAACAAGCGCTTCGTAATCGGGGTGCTTCAAATACAGCACGTACCTGTACAGATCATTTATTCTGGATACGGCCGCCGGCGCCGGTCCGATCATGAGCAGCGTCCTGTCGGCGCCAAACCGCTCTTTTATCAGGCGGGTAAACGTTCCGAGCACGTTCTCTCCCTGCGCCTCCAATTCGGAAATAACAAGTATCGCCAGCATATGAGCCGACGGCGGATATTGCAGCAGCTCCCTGTATACGATTTCCTCTTCATAAAAACCTTCGTAATCCTGATTAGCGGCATGAACGATACTGTAATGCTCCGGCTGATACGTCTGAATCACGACTTCTCCTGGTTTTTCTCCGCGGCCTGCCCGGCCTGCCGCCTGTGTCAGAAGCTGAAAAGTCCGTTCCCCCGCGCGGTAATCGTTCTGGTTCAGGGACAGATCCGCCGCCAGAATACCCACCAATGTCACATTCGGAAAATCATGTCCTTTGACAATCATCTGTGTACCGACCAGAATATCGGCTTTTCCGTCCGCAAATGCCGACAATATCTTTTCATAGCTCTCCTTACTTTTCGTGGAATCCGCATCCATCCGCAGCACCCGTGCGCCCGGAAATTCCTTATATACGGCTTCTTCTATCTGCTCCGTTCCCGCCTTAAAGCCGAGCAGATATTTGGAACCGCAGGAAGGACACAGTTTGGGCCGCATCACCTCATATCCGCAGTAATGACAGACCAGTTTTCCGTTCCGATGTTCCGACAGAGAAACATCACAGTGCGGACATTTCATGACATGGCCGCAGGCACGGCAGGAAATGAAGCCCGCATACCCTCTGCGATTAAGAAAGAGCATAGTCTGCTCTCCTGCCGCCAGCCGCTGCTCCATCAGGCTTTTTAATTTCCGGCTGAAAATGGAACGGTTTCCTTCTTTCAATTCTTCCCGCAGATCGACGGTATATACCTGCGGCAATGCGCCTCCTGTCAGGCGCCTTTTTAACTGATACCGCTTATACTCTCCCTTCGCCGCACGATAGCTGGCTTCCAGAGAGGGCGTTGCAGAGCCAAGCACCACGCTCGCGCCCTTCATTGACGCAATCTGTATCGCAGTCTCCCTCGCGTGGTATTTGGGCATGGATTCGCTCTTATAGCTGTTCTCATGCTCTTCGTCAATGATGATCACGCCCAGATTGGGAAAAGGTGTAAACAATGCCGAGCGTGGGCCGATCATGACATCCAGTTCTCCCCGTCTGGCACGTTCTGTCTGGTCATATTTTTCTCCCATTGACAGTGTTGAATTCATCACGGAGACCCGGTCGCCAAATCTTTTATAAAAACGAAGCAGCGTCTGATAAGTCAGTGCAATTTCGGGAATCAACATGATCGCCTGTCTTCCCATCGCAATCATCTGCTCGATGATTCCCAAATAGACTTCTGTTTTGCCGCTTCCGGTAATCCCATGTATCAAACAGGTTCCCGGTCTGCCTTCCCGGTACTCCTTCATCACATCTTCTATAATAAACCGCTGCTCTTCGCTCAATGCTCTGGCAGCTTCCTTCCCGGCAATCCTTTTGACCGGATTCCGATAATAACTTTCTGTTTCTATCGCAATGACACCCTGCTTCTCCAGGCTGTTCAAAGTAGGCGCCGCCACGTTCAGTTTTTCCCGAAGAAGCGTATAAGGCAGTATTTCTTCTTCCAATAACGCATTCAATACCCTGACTTTTGCCGTCTGATGCTTTCTGGTACATTCCGCTATCTGTCTCTCGATTTCCTCCCGGCCGCAGCATCTTGTAATCTTCTTCCGTTCCGGCTGCTTCAGTTTCTGCTTGACCGGAAGCACCGTTTTCAGCGCCGTGATCATCGTGGAGCCGTAATGGCTCTTCATCCAGTACGCCGTCTGAATCAGATCGCTCTCAAGCGTCGTTCCCTTTTCGTCGATACAGCGTATTTCCTTCATTTTTTCCACCGGATAATCCGCCTTTTCGGACAATTCGACCACATAGCCCGTCAAGTCCTTATTTCCCTGACCGAACGGTACATGCACCCGCACACCGGGCAGCACTTTCCCGAGCAGTTTCTCCGGAATGATATACTGAAATGCCTTATCGACTTTCTCATGAGAGATTTCGACGACAACATCAGCATAACGCCTGTTTTCTATTGTATTTTCATTCATACAGATATTTCCTCAACATCAGTCCTTCATTAGAAGAATGTCCCGGATCAATTCCCGCTCATCCATCGGATATTTGACCCCTTTGATCTCCTGATAGTCTTCGTGGCCCTTACCCGCCAACACGATGATATCGCCCGGCTCTCCATGCGCGATCGCATAGGCAATTGCCTCTTTTCTGTCACAGATTTCCACATATTTGCCGTCTGTCCGGCCGATTCCCGTCTTGATATCCTCAATGATATCCTGCGGCTCCTCATACCGGGGATTATCAGAAGTAATAATCGTCAGGTCTGCCAGCTTCCCGCTGACCTCTCCCATCTCGTACCGACGCAGTTTAGAACGGTTGCCGCCGCAGCCAAACACACTGACAAGTCGGTGCGGCCGGTATTCTTTCAAGGTAGAAAGCAGGCTTTGAAGCGCCATTGCGTTATGGGCATAATCAATCATCAGCGTAAAATCATCCGATACCTTTACAAGCTCGATACGCCCCTTTACTTTTGCACGCAGAAGCGCTTCTTTCACCGCCTCTGCAGATACATCAAAGTGTCTGCAGACAGCGATTGCGGTCAACGCATTGTAAACGCTGAACCGGCCCGGCATGGAAAGTTCCGCTGAAAAATTCATCAGCCCTTTTACATCAAAAGAAACGCCCAGTTTCCCGCCGCCGGACAGCAGCTGCAGATTTTCCGCTTTTAAGTCGGCATCCGCCTCAATTCCGTATGTCTCCAGCTGGCATGTATGCCCCTCCGTCACTTTTTCCCAATGTTCGTCGTCTTTATTCACAATCCCGACCCTGCACTGCCGAAACAACAGCCTTTTGCATGCCAGATAATCATCGAAATCCTTGTGTTCATTCGGCCCAATATGGTCCGGTTCTATATTCGTGAAAATACCGAGGTCAAAAACAAATCCCTGTGTTCTGTGAAGCATCAGCCCCTGTGAGGATACCTCCATCACTACCGTATCGCATCCTGCATCCGCCATCTGTTTAAAATACTGCTGCACCAGATAAGACTCCGGCGTCGTATTATTGGCGTGAATATGCGTATCGCCGATGATCACTTCAATCGTACCGATCAGTCCGACCTTACGGCCTGCCTGCTCCAGAATATTTTTTACCAGATAAGTCGTCGTCGTTTTTCCCTTTGTTCCGGTAATGCCGATGACCTGAAGCCTCTTCGCCGGATGCCCAAAGTATGCCGCCGAAACAAAAGCCATCGCATACCGCGTATCCGCCACCCGGATAACCGTCACATCCGCCTTTGCCGGAAGTTCCACTTCTTTTTGCACAAGTAAAACGCGGGCACCCGCCTCCACGACCTGTGCGGCAAAATCATGCCCATCTACGTTTGCGCCCGAAATGCAGATAAAAAGGCTTCCCTGCGTTACCTTTCTGGAATCGTAAACAACTTCCGTCACTTCAATCTCTTCCGTACCCCTGATGCACTCATACACCAAATCCGCCAGTAATTCCTTTAATCTGCTCATCACGAACCTCCATTAATGTCCCTACGCCCATTAAACCTCACTATATAAAATATCATGAAATACACTCTTTTTCAACTTTTCACATTTTCTTTATGGAACTTTATGTTTTTATTAAGGTAAATTTATATTTTTATAAGAAAGAAAACACATTTTAGACACATTTACAATTTAAGATATTAACCAAGATAGTTGAATAACTCACTATCTCCCCCCTCATAAGAAAATACGAAAAAGCCTGAGAATTTCTCAGGCTTTTTCGGTGTGTTCCCTATCTCAATTTCTCCACCGTAATGCTCTCATACAATTCTTCAGCTGTACCGAACGGA
Source organism: uncultured Lachnospiraceae bacterium (assembly GCA_910579395.1). Lineage (GTDB taxonomy): Bacteria > Bacillota > Clostridia > Lachnospirales > Lachnospiraceae > UBA3282. Next base: position 13,265 of record CAJTUC010000051.1, read on the forward strand.
ACATCCACACATTTTAATGTCGTCGCATTTGCTGCGGAAATGGCCGCTGCCCGCCTGACGGATTCTTCCTTCGAATCTTTTCTCAGAAATGACATCGCATAGGAAGCTACGACACAGTCTCCGCATCCTACCGTATTCAAGGCCTGCACATTTTCCGGCTTTGCATAATATACAACACCGCCGCTGCATACATATAATAAGCCGTTCTTACCCATTGAGACAACGACATGACCGATTCCTCTTTTATGAACCTCGATCGCGGCTTCTATAACGTCTTCCCTGTTTACCAGTTTATGCCCGACAATATATTCTAATTCCTTCTGATTCGGTTTAATAAAGTACGGCTTCGCTTCTATCCCGCTCCGCAGGCTTTCCCCGCTCGTATCAAGCATCGTTTTGATTCCCTTTAAGCGCGCCTTTTCAATTAACGTCTTATAAATATCTTCCGGAACGCCTCTGGCTGCACTCCCAGATAAAACGACGATCTCGCATTGTGCAGCCAGCTCATCAAACAGCACAAGAAATTCTTCCAACGCTTCTTCCCCGATGAGCGGGCCTGGCTCTATGATTTCCGTCGCATAGCCGTTATCCGCCAAAATATTGATATTGCTCCTCGTTTCGCCCTCTACCCGGATGAACTGGCACTCCACCTGTTTATCGAGCAGGGTATCTTCGATAAAATCCCCCGCATAGCCGCCCAGAAAACCGGTCGCGCATACGAGCTGCCCGTACTGCCGCAGCACCTTCGCAACATTGATGCCTTTTCCGCCTGCAAAAGACATTGCCGTGCGCATTCTGTTCACATGTCCCGTAATGAGTTCTCCGGCCGTATAGGTCTTATCCACTGCCGGATTTAAAGTTACCGTAAGTATCATATTCACACCTTCCTTCCGCCATCGGCGGCACAATAGTCCTGCATCACGATCTGCAGGCTTTCTTTTCCCTGATATACATTGATATCCGGATAGTAAACCATTTGAATGACAATTTCCCTGCTGCCCTCACGATACAGCTTTTCTCGTTCTTTCCTCCCGAACGTTTCTTCCAGAAAAGCATGCCACTTTGGCAGATCTCCAAAATAAATCATCTCGAACAAATTTCCCTCTTCATCCTGTATCCGGTACTTTCCTACATTTTCATTCTTCCCAAGAATCCTGCCATGTAGTATATGTATATCTTTCCGGGCGAAAACAGGCTTGGCATTCCCGTTTCCGAAAGGCTCCAGCACCTGAAGCTGCCTTACGAAATCCATCCGGATATAGGATAGGGGCATCGGTACATCGATCAGAATTTTCTCTATAAAATCTTCATCGGACAAACGGCAGTTCCGATTAAGCGCCAGCCGGAATTCCTCTATATTTTTTTCCGGCATCGACAGCCCGGCCGCCATCTTGTGTCCGCCATACCGCGTAAAAAGATGCTTGCAGAGGGTCATCTCCTCATACATATGATAAGTTTCGATTGAGCGCCCCGACCCTTTGACGCCTTCCTCTCCTTTTGTCAGCACAAAGACGGGCTTGTGGTATTTCTCTTTGATTCTTCCCGCGATGATTCCCGCCAGACTTTCGTGGCAGTCCGGCAGATAAATCACAAGAACGCGGTCGCTCTTAAACGGCCCGCTCTCTATCATGGCCGCGGCCTGTTCCGCGCCCTGCCTCGTCATTTCCTTCCTGCTGTCATTTAACTCTTTCAGTTCTCCGGCAATCGTGACTGCCTGCGCAAAATCGCCGCTTTCGAACATCTGCAGCGCCTTCTTTGCCGTATCCAGCCTGCCCGTTGCATTCAGACAGGGGCCGAGCACGAAACCGATATGATAAGCCGACAAAGGCTTGTCTTGCAGCCCGTTCACCTCAAGCAGCGCTTTCAATCCGAGATTCTTCGTATGCGCCATCTGGCGCAGGCCGTATTTGACAAGGATACGGTTCTCATCCCGCAGTTCCATCACGTCGCCCACCGTGGCAAAAGCCGCAAATTCCAGAAGTTCCGCTAGCAGCTCTTTGCGCGCCGCTTCCATATCCGACGCATTAGCGGCTCCCGTCCGTTCGGCAGAAGCTGCCCGGCCGTCCATATCCGCCGGCCCGGCTGTATCGCTCTGTCCGGCGCCATATCCCGCCATCCGGGGGATTTTCCTTATCGCTTCTTCCGTCAATACCTGTACGAATTTATAAGCCACGACTGCACCGCAGATACCATCAAAAGGATAGTCGCACTTTTCCTGCTTCGGGTCGATGACAGCTACAGCCGGCGGAAGGATTTCGCTCCGCTTTCCGTTCTCTGCCACCTCGTAAGGCACTTCGTGGTGGTCCGTTACGATAACGCTCATACCAAGTTCCTTTGCATAGGCAATCTGTTCTGCGGCCGCAATGCCGTTATCGCAGGTTATAATCGTATCGATACCCTCTTGATGTGCCTCTTCGATCAAATGGTCATTCAACCCATAACCATCCCTGATCCGATGCGGTATGACCGTATCAACACTTGCACCGCAGAAACGCAGACCTCGCAGCAGGATATAAGCCGCACAGATACCGTCAATATCATAATCGCCAATAATCCGGACGGCTACCCCTTCCTCTATTTTGGACAGCATAAAAGCGACTGCTTTCTCCATATCGTAAAGCAGCCGCGGTTCATGCAGATTATCCAGTGTTCCATGCAGAAACAAATCGATTTCCTTATCCCCGACAATATCCCGATTTCGTATGATGCGTGCAATGACAGGGTCTATCCGAAATGTCTCCGCAATTTTCGCAAAGTCGGCTTTTTTCGCCGATATCATCCATTTTGCCATATTCGTTACTACCGATTCTCAAATTTACTTAAATCCGTTACGCCAAGATGCGCAAACCAGTGGACCAGACGGGAGTCGAACCCGTGTCCAAAAGCCCATTCCCTGTCCTTCTACTATCATAGTCTGCCGTTTCGGATTGCTCCTCATTCCCTCCCGTATCAGGAAGCAGACGCCCCGATACGCTCAGTAGCTTCATGTTACGCCCACAGGCTCAAAGCTTTGCCTGTGTCGTTTCCTGCATCGTCGATGCCCGGTTCTTAATGTGCAGGTGCACTAAGGCGGACAGCTGCCATTAGGCAGCGTATGCTAAATTATCTTCAGCGTTTATATTTAGGTTTGCGATTTGACGCATCGCCTGCGGATAGCTTCTCCAGCTGCAAGACCCCTGTCGAAACCTTGACTGGCCCTTATATACGTTAATGATGCAAGAAAAACAAATGTCTGCTCCGCATCCGTCTGTTTTCCCCTGCCTCTGCTATATTATACCATATATCGGCTGATTATAGTATCTTTTTTTATAAATTTCTTATTTTAAAATCCCGCTCATGCTCTCTGCGCTGGTCTTTCTTCGCGATGTCCTGGCGCTTATCATAGAGTTTTTTACCTCTGGCAAGCCCAATCTCCAATTTGGCCCGGCCGTCCTTGAAATAGACCTGCAGCGGAACGATGGTATAGCCCTGTTCGGATATTTTGCCGTTCAGCTTACGGATTTCTTCTTTGTGCATCAAAAGTTTCTTCGGCCGCAGCGGGTCTTTGTTAAATATATTTCCTTTTTCATAGGGACTGATATTCATGCCATAGACAAAAGCCTCCCCGTTCTCGATACGGATAAAGCCTTCCTTAATGCTGCATTTGCCGAGCCTTAACGATTTTACCTCCGTGCCGTGCAGCGCAAGCCCTGTCTCATACTTTTCCTCTATAAAAAAATCGTGATACGCCTTCTTGTTATTGGCTACTAACTTCATTGCTTCCTTTGCCATTTAAAACCTCCGTTCTTTCTCTGCATCATGCCGGATTTGAGCCGCAAAACCCGTGGATGGCCATTACGTCTCATCTTCTTCAAACGGAATGGAAAAATCGATGCTCCGCGTCATGCGCTCCACACTGTCAACGCAGACTTTCAGAGACTCGCCCAGCCGGTATTTCATGCCGGTATCCTGTCCCACCATCTCGTAAGTGCTTTCATCATAATAAAAATAATCTCCGGGCAGCTTCGACACATGAATCATGCCTTCCACCGTATTCGGCAGTTCCACATAAACGCCCCAGCTCGTAATGCCGGAAATGACACCCTCGAAAATCTCGCCGATATGGCTTTCCATATATTCGGCCTTTTTCAGCTTATCCGTCTCCCGCTCCGCCTCTTCGGCACGGCGCTCCATCTTGGAAGAACGCTCCGCTACCGCCGGCAGTTTTTCCTGATAATGCTCCAGTCTTTTCTCGGACAGACGGCCCCGCAGCTGCTCCTTGATGATACGGTGAATCTGTAAGTCAGGATAACGTCTGATCGGGGAAGTAAAATGGCAATAATACTGGCAGGCAAGGCCGAAATGCCCGCTGCACTCCACCGTATATTTCGCCTGCTTCATGCTCCGCAGCGTTAACCTGCTGATCAGCATCTCTTCCGGCGTCCCCTCCATCTTATCGAGCAGTTTCTGGATTTCCTTCGGATGTATCTCTTCCCGCGATGTCTTGATATAATAGCCGAAATTATGCAGGAATGTCGATAACTTCATGATTTTTTCCGGGTCCGGATTATCATGGGTACGATAGACAAAGGGAATCTCCAGCCAGAAAAAGTGCTGTGCCACCGTCTCATTGGCGATCAGCATGAAATCCTCAATGATCTTCGTCGCCACATTCCGCTCATAAGGCCGGATATCCACCGGATGTCCTTCCGGATCCAACAAAATCTTCGTTTCCGGGAAATCAAAGTCGATGGAACCGCGCTTATGCCTTTTCTCCCGTAAAAGCGCCGCCAGTTCCGCCATCTGTTCGAACATGGGGACAAGTGCCTCATATTCCCTGCACTCCTGTTCATCGTGGTCTTCCAGAATCTTTTTGACGCTCGTATAGGACATTCTCCTGTCCACGCGGATGACGCTCTCGACAATCTGATAATCTGTCACATTGCCTTTGCCGTCTATCGTCATCAGACAGCTGAGCGCCAGCCTGTCCACGCCCTGATTCAAGGAGCAGATACCGTTCGACAGCTTATGCGGCAGCATGGGAATGACCCTGTCTACGAGATAAACGCTCGTTCCCCGCTCCAATGCCTCCCAGTCCAGCGCGGAATTTTCCTGTACATAATTGGATACGTCCGCGATATGGACGCCGAGATGATACAGTTCTCCTTCTTTGGACAGGCTGACCGCATCATCAAGGTCTTTGGCATCCTCTCCGTCTATCGTCACCATCTGCACATCCCGCAGGTCCATGCGTCCTGCTCTGTCTGCATCCGAAACCGCATCGGGAATCCGCTCCGCCTGATTCATGACCTTTTCACCAAAAGCTTCCGGCAGGTCATAGCCCCGGATAATTGACAGGATATCGACGCCCGGGTCGTTAATATGGCCGAGGATTTCCACAATCTTCCCTTCCGGCTTGTGCCGTTCATCCCCGTAGCTTGTCAGCTCCACTACTACTTTATGCCCGTCTACCGCGCCTTTAGAACGCTCTTTCGGCACAAAAATATCAGTGCCGATTTTACCGTTATCTGGAATAACAAAGCCAAAAGATGCCGACTGCTCATAGGTTCCTACAATCTGGCGTGCGCCGTGCTCCAATACCTTGCGGACTGCCGCCTCCTGCCTTTTGCCCCGTTTGCCCGGCAGCAGTTCCACCTGCACCCTGTCCAGATGAAAAGCATTGTTGACCATCGTCTCCGGAACATATAAATCTTCTTCCCGGCCTTCTATCTCAACAAAGCCAAATCCTTTGGCATTGCCGATGAAAGTGCCTGTCAAAAGCCGCTCATCCGGCTTGATATATTTGCCTTTCGCCGTGACCTGTACTTTTCCTTCCCGCAAAAGCGCGTCCAGCACTTTTCGGAACTCTTCTCTATCCTCTTTTGCAACCTGCATGAATGCCGCAAGTTCTTTTTCCTTTAACGGCACATACATTTCGTCTTCCAGAAGCTCACATATCAGCTTTTTTCTTTTCTCAAATAATTCCTGACTCATTCTTCACCTATTCTTTCCATAAATCAGGCAGGAAAGATTTCTTTCCCTGCCCCGCCGGGCGTCTGCCAGCCTGCTATCCTATTTCCTCTGGACGCCCACGGCACACATGCCGCTTTAGCGGCAAATTTCCTAACGCAGGCCTGTGCATAATATAAAAAAGCACTCTTCTGCAAGAGTGCTTTCACATCGCCTAAAAGACATTCAGGTTCAGAATGACCGCCAACAGCATGAATCCTACGGCAAGGCCCGTCGTGATCTTGACGAGTTTTCCTTCCATGGAACGCCCTTTATTCTTTCCCCAATATGTTTCCGCAGCACCGCTGACAGCCCCGAGACCCGCGGTTTTTCCCTCCTGCATCAGCACCAGTATAACGAGTGCAATACAAATGATAATATATATAACAGTTAATGCAATCCTTAACGCTCCCATTCGAAATCTGCTCCTTTCCCTATATCAAGCAGAGTTTAGTGTAACACAGAAATGCGCAGGATGCAAGGGAAATTTTTGTGTCAGGCTTTTTCCTGCCAGGCTTTTTCTTTTTCGTGCTTCCCTTGATGGTCTATTTTATGATGCTTACAGTATTGATTTTCTTTTGAGGGAAGATCAGTTAGGACAATAAAATATTATTTTGACCAATTTTTGCTATTATGAACTTTTCTTAAACTATATTGCTTTTTGGAAATCCGCATGTTATACTGTTATACATAACAGCATAACAGTTAATGCACACGGAGGATGCAGGAATGAAACTGATCATTTCAAATGTATCTGGCGTCCCCATATACGAGCAGATTAAACAGCAGATCAAGGCGGCCATTTTATCTGGCGAGCTTCAAGCCGAAGAAACTTTGCCCTCTCTTAGAACACTTGCCAAAGACTTAAAAATCAGCGTCTTAACAGTGACAAAGGCATACACAGAATTAGAACA
>CAJTUC010000052.1 GCA_910579395.1 uncultured Lachnospiraceae bacterium
GATACTCCAGCCCCAGTTTTTCGTCTAAAATACATAAAAGAATCTTCTTTATGTACCGGTAAAAAATAAAGGCTTCCATTGATTTCCTATGTATCATAATCCAAAAACTGCTCCTGATTCCACACCATTCTGACAGCTTCTGTGGTTTATGCCACATATTTGATAAAAATGTGGCATAATATGCCAAGGTTTCTCTATGCTGATTCTCTCTGTCTTGAAACGCCAATAATACTCCTGTGTTGATTTTTTGACTTGAGTGTATTATAATACAGCCGGGTACAACCCTATAAAATATAATTTCAAGAGTTGTATTGCAATTTCTCTCCATGCAGTGCAGCCTTTCAGGAGGTTTTTTATTATGGCAGCCGATAAAAAAACAGACCTGCGGATTCAGAAGACAAAGGATTCCATCCGTAAAACCTTTGAAGAAATGATCTGTGAAATGGATTACGAACAGATTTCTATCAAAGAACTGGCACAGCGTGCCCGAATCAACCGAAAAACATTCTACTTACACTACAACACGTTAGATGACCTTCTTCGGGAAATCCAGAATGAAATGGCACAGAATTTTATCAAACGCACCCAGGGGCTGGAACGCCCACGCGATATGGATAAAATCACACGGGAATTTTTTCTGTGCAGCGAGGAACTGGGAAAAATCGGGGAACGAATCACCTGCAGCGGCAACTATAAGTACATCAGCCGTAAAATCACAAATGACATTATGAATCAGACCTGGAAAAACGGAGCGGCATCATCTGCTGAAAACCCCTATATCCAGAACATTATCATGACATATGCAGCACAAAGCACTTTGGAAATTTACAAACAATGGGTGGCTGATGGGAAAAAAATTCCCCTTGAGGATATCATCAAAATCGCTGCCCGGCTTATCTGTAATGGCATTAATGGCTTAAATTCATAATTTTACAGCGTAACCTGTCAGGAGTATATCATTTCAGTCGATTACGCTTTTCTAATTACAATTTTAACATCTGTTCCGCAGATACCATTTGCAGACAGTCTCCATATGAAGTTGTCTGTCCTTAAATCCATCTTTGGCTGCATTCATTTACTCCGTTAGAACGTGTGCCACCGGGCACACCAAGAAAAGAGGATTCGCATCGCGAATCCTCTTTATATGTTCATATCGTCACGATCACACCGCCGTCATTGGCATACATACTGCTGATTCCTGCGGTATCCATGATGATGACATCTTTGACCTCCGTCCTCGCAAGCAGCTCTTTTTTGACAAAAGCGGCTCTGTCCGGACAGTTACAATGGGATATCATCAGCGTTCTGTCCTTCATATCCGGCACTTCCGATACCATAATGCCTGCCAGCTTGATAATCGCTTTCTTCATGCCGACCGCCTGACTTTTCTGCTTAATGACACCATGATCGCCGCACATGATGGGCTTGATATTCAACGTGGATACGACCATTGCCTTTACGCCGGTGAGTCTTCCGTTCTTCCGCAGCGTTTCCAGATTATCCAGAATAAAATAGGTTCTCATTTCTTCACGGAAAGCTTCCAGTTCTTTCACGGTATCTTCAAACGAAAGCCCTTTCTCCTGAAGTTCCATCGCTTTCAGGGCATACTGTGTCTCGCCGCTGCTCGCCGATTCGGAATCGAAGATACAAATATTTTTCTCCCCGTACTGCTCATGATACAGGTTTTTCCCGAGTGCCGCACTGTTATAACTGCCGCTCAGGTGTGAAGATAAGGTAATCACAAAGACGTTTTCCGCTTCGGTGCGATATGCCTCCATATATTTTTCCGGCGACGGACAGGATGATTTGGGACATGTAGGGCAGACTGCGACCTGTGCAAGAAATTCCGCCTGATTAAAATCTCTGTCATCCATAATCTGATAATCGCCCACTTCCAGCCCTAACGGAATAAACTGGAACCGTTTGTCATTTCTATATTCTTCCGGCAATTCACAACAGCTGTCTACTACAATTTTATACTTCATAAAGCCTCCGCAACTATTCCACATGGTTTTAATTACTACTTATGATAACACGAGATGCTTTGTTCTGTAAATAGATTTTCTTTACTTTCATTCATGAAAATTTCATTCATGAAAATTTTCATGAATGAGTTGACAAGGATTGATCGGAATGGTTAGAATTTGAGGGAGAAGAACAGAATACGCAGGCAGACAATTGTGTAAAATTCGTATAGGTAATTGCGAAACTATGTTTTCAAAGGCTTCTGCACAACTGCTGTCTTGGAAATCATGCATTTCGCAATTGTCTAAAGATTCGTAAGCAGAGAGGAGCATAGTTCTAAAAAATGATTGCTTTTAAAATAAAAAATGTCAAACAATTTATGGGGAAATTTCTGGCTTCTGAAGCTTTTGATCTGTTTCTGGTCGAAGAAGCTTCTATCAGCACTTACAATACCTTTCAAATAGACGGCCGGCAAAACCGGGATTTCTATACGGCGGAAGAATGGGAGGATAAAGAGATTCGGCCCTATGATTTCACCGAATGGAAAAAACTGCGGCCCATCTGCTATTCCCTCATCAAAGGAAACCACACTCCCAGCGCTTTCAAATTCGTGCTCCATCTCATCCCGGAGCATGTCGCTTCGATTCTGCAAAAAGGCGATACCGGCATTACACCGCAGCAGGTCAAAGCATTTGTCCTGACGGTCAAATATGATGAAACCGGCCTGACGCTGGTGACAGGGACTTCTTTTCATACTTTCATTCTGGATAAGAGCGCGGATGAAGTGTGGGATAAGGCGATGGGGAAGTTTCTTGACAAACGGGAAGTTGTATATGAATAGCGTGAGAAAGATTTGCCGAAGGCAAATCTTTCTCACGCTGGAGAATGCCTAAAAAGCGGCATTCTCCCTGACAAACTTGTTTGTCTTGAGATTTTGAGATTCCGCGGAGCAAAAGCGCGGCTCCAAAGAGACATAACGTTGTCCGGCTTCTCATTTCAAGTTTATTCGGGTTATCTCGATACGCTATCCGGTTTGATCTCAAATTTTCCATAGTACTGCTCTGCCCAGACGGATACCGTGCAGGTGTCTGGAGTGTCTATGGGGATTTCGAAATCTTCCATGTCGATGTTTTTTTCATCGAACAGGATTTTTTCATCGGAATCTTTAATCTGTATGCGCAGCCGGCCTTCTGCTGTCACACAGGACAGAGAAAGGGTCACGGGCGCGTCAATTACAAGTTCAAAACGATAAGGTTCCGCATTCAGGCCATCGGCCACACATTCGATGCTCTCCGGCCAGTTATTGACGATGGGGTCATCCGGCATATCAGGTAGTTCCGGCAATTCCGGTAGTTCCGACAGTTCCGGTAATTCCGGTAGTTCCGGCAATTCCGGTAGTTCCGACAGTTCCGGCAATTCCGGTAGTTCCGTTAGTCCGTTTCCGCCCTTTCCCAGATTATAGCGGATGCCGTCTCCAACAATGAAAATCTCAAAATCGCAGACTTCATAATCACCGTTTCCCGAAAGTTTGAGCACGCTTTCTTCTTCCGTGACCTTCAGACTGGTGTCGAAGGCTTCATAAGAGGCATCTTCACATTCCGCAATCACGGTTTCCGTTCCGTCCGCCGCGGTGTACACAAGGCGGATACTACCCTTTTTTCCATTCAGCGCGCCTTCGACCGTAGCAGTCTGCTCCTCTTCGGCGCTCATTCTCACGATACCGTTTTCCGTATCGCTTCCAAGATTTGCGGTTCCCTGAATCATATAACCGCCGTCCTCTGTCTCCGCGGTAAAATCGCTGTAATAACTCGAATGGCTGCCAAAAAACTGAAAGGAGAGCTCGCTGTGTTCTCCCATCGGAGCCGCGGCACAGCCGGAAAGCATGAGCAGGGAGCAGACAGCCGCTGCCGCCATGACAGTTCTTCTGTTTTTCCTAAAAGCCATAATAGTATCCTCCATACCACATTCCATAATCGACCGCCGCCATGATCATCGAAAAGAGCATCATGAGCAGAATAATGAGAACGGAACCGAAATCATATTTAAAGTTCGTTTTTTCCGCATTTTTTCCGATACAGCCAAGAAGAATTTCCACGCCGAGGAAAATCAGGACGATTGGCCAGCAATCGAAGATCAGCCTGTAATTAATTGCTGGCAGCGCCATACGGACAAGGAACAGAATACCATATAAAATCAGGACAAGACCACAGGTAACTGTACCAACTCTATGCGTACGGCCGGCCGACCCTTTTTCCAGTCTTTTCGTATCTGTCATTTCCGGCATTTCCATTATTCTTACATTTTCCGATTCATTCATAAAAATAACCCTGCCTTTCTCTCAACCTGAGACATTTGTCCCGGTCAAGCATTACCGTTGTGCTCTTCGGTATTTTCCACAACTTCCACCTGTTCAATCCGTTCTACCGGTATTACATTTTCGGTATTTCCCGCAGGATTTGCGGCCGCAGGACTTTTTACATCATCCAGTTTATCCAGTTCTTCTTTTTTCCCCTGTATCAGCTTGACACCCAGCCAGATAACGACAAGGGCAATAATGACTTTCGGCAGGTCGTCGCTGACGATGTCGGTGAACCGGGAAATATATTCATAATAGAAATCACTTCCTACAAGATGCCACAGCATACGGCAAAATGCCTGCCAGAGCATGGAAGCGCCCAAAATGATCAGGATAATCGCGAGCGCTTTCCTGTATTTTCCCACAATGGAATCTTTGAAAGAGCCAAGTTCCGTTTCATTGAGGCCGAACAGATATCCGTCCTCGACCCGGTAAAATTCTTCATCGCTCAGGGCACCCAGATTATTCGCATGGAAAAAGCTGTATACCCAGATAACAAACGGCAGAAACGCCACAATGCCGATTCCCGTATAACCGGTCAGCATAACACATATTGCAAAAATGCTCAGCAGGCTGATGCCCGTTTTCATAAAACCAAGATACATTTCTCCCGCCCCGGGCAGGAATGAAAAACAAAACAGTAAAAAACGATTTTTCTTCTTTTTCATTAATATTGACCCTCCGTTCCAATTAATCGATCTAATCTTCCGTTCAATCTACTGCAGGCTTCATCCAGTCTGTTGCTGAAGCGGTACAGGAATCCCTGCTGCTCCAGCCACTCCGCTTCCGAAACCGGCCCTTTTGAATCCTCTTCGTCCTGCCATTCCTGCATCGTTCCGGCTTTGCCGCCGTCTTCCGGTCGGATATTTTCCGGTACGATCAAAATGAGACTGAGCGCCGCCGCAGTTGCCGCAATGACTTTCATGCTGTAAGAGAACAGCGATACATTTTTCATGCGCTTTCTTTTCCGATGGACCCGTTCAATGATCTCATCCCGAAAACCTTTCGGGGGACACATCATCGGCTCCGCTTCGGTCGCCGCGATCAGCTCCTGCAACGCTTCATCAGACAGATAGGACGGAACCGCCCGCTTCGTCATGCCGTTCTTTGTGTAATTTCTGATATTATCTTCTACCCTGTTCATGCACTGTTCTCCTTTCTGTATATTTTTCGCAGCATACTGCGCGCCCTGTAAACCTGCGTCTGTACCGTCTTGACCTTCATGCCGCGGCTTCCGGCAATCTCCCTGACGTCCATCTCGTCATAATAGTAGGCTTTGGCAATTTCGTCATAAGGTTTTTTTAAACGCCTGCAATTCATCAGCAGCATTTCCTTCGTTTCCTGTTCCATGCAGACTGCTTCCGGCGACTTTGACGTATCCGCTGCCTCCATACTGCTTTCCAGATAGATATCCTCCGTCGGGATGCTCCTTCTTCCGGAATGGGACATATAGTCGATACATTTATTGGTCGCAATCCTGCAGAGCCATGCTTTCGGATTACTGCCATCAAAGTTCCTCAAATGCTCATACGCAGAAAGGAATGTTTCCTGTGCCAGGTCTTCGGCGGCGAAATAATCTGCTGTCATCTTATAGCAGATGGAAAAAACAAGATTCTGGTAAGAATCGATCAGCGCTGTTAATTGTTCTTCCGTGTGCATGTTCCCCGCCTCCCCTCTGTTTTCTGCGTTTTCAATAATTAGAACGGAAAAGGCCTTTTTATGTCTTCAATATTTTTCAATTTTTTTTAAATTTTTTATTTTTTAAACATGTACTGATATTTCTTCGCCTGAAAACGGATGATTTCACCGATTCTTCTTTTTTCCGCACCATGATAAGCGCGCCCATTCTGCATACCGTTCAGAACATCACGGACGGAATTGATCATCTCATTCGCTGAAAAATCGAATTTCAGATGCTTACCGTAGAGTTCGTTCGCCGTTTTCAACTGTTCATCAAAGTTACCTGAAAAAGGTCTGGCTGTAACGGCGTGATAGCACTCCACCATGCCCTTTTCCGGCGGACAGACATTTTTCGTATCCGAGAACAAAGCCTGTGCCATATCAAAAACAGGAGCGAAACGGTATTCCTTCTGTATCGTATCATACAGCAGCATGATATTGCCGGTATGACGGCCCACATTCAAAAAGAAGGTATCGAGTTCTAACAGACTGGTCAGATAAACGCCGAAATCATCCAGACCGGTCAGGTTTTCCACCAGTTCCACCGTGTATAAAATGCGTTCTTCCACATCCGTGATCCGTTCCAGCATCTGTGCAAGTCCAAAACTCGTATAGCTTTTGGCCAGTCGCTCAAGCGATATCAGTTCTTCATTCTCCTTCTTAAACTCCAGACTGCGGCACCCCCTGTACTGCTGCCCGTCATAAGAAATGGTGACAGGCTCATACACTGCAAACTCTCCGATATTGGAACGTTTCAGCAAATGAGACACAACTGCCTCCGCCAGGCTCTCAAAACCGAGCATGTCGGCCTTATACCAATAACCATCCTGTTTCCACTTCATTTGACTGCCCAGAGAAGAATACTCTGCTCCGGTCACAATATAATCCTTTGAAATTTCTATCGTGCTCATAGAAAACACCCCCTCTACGCTTTATAATATCTGATTTTGAGCCACTGCAAATCTTCCGCCATCCTGCCGCCCGTCCGCTCGACAATTGCAAACGGGTCGTACTCATCCAGTTCCAGATCATCCAGGATCAAGTCAACGTCCTCTCTTTCCCTTGGAAAACAGCGGCTTTCCAGAAATTCTTCAAAGTCCGCCCAGTCCGGCTTTACCTTGATGCCAAAAGCGCGGTGCAGCAGGTTATCGGTCTCATTCATGACCGCGATCTTTTCCTCCTCCCGATTGACAAGGATCACTGTGCAGCAGTCCTCCCCACACATAAATTCCATGCGCATCGTGTATTCTGCGGCATCGATGCCCTGAAAAGCCTTGTTCAGCCTTTCCCATGATTTTGCCGTATTATAGTTCTCTTTCTCTTTGTCGTTGTTCTGGTTCAGATAACCGGACAATACCTGTCTGGAAATCCCATACTCCTTCGCCAGCGCCGTAACTGTCGCACCCGTTTCGTGCCGTTCCCTGATAATCTTCACGTCTTCTGCAGAAAGCGCCGGTTTCCGCCCCGCTCCCCGTTCATTTCTTGCCATACTGCTCCTCTCCCTTCTCCACTTACTCTAAATTCTTTGGCGGCGTTCTTTGACGCCTTAGAATATCTTCACTCCCTCTATTGGGAAGAATGCCTGCTTTTTCAAGGCATTCTTCTGGGAGTGACTTAGATATTCTTTGGCGGCGTTCTTTGGCGCCTTAGAATATCTTCACTCCCTATGATAAAACGAAAAAAAGGAAGTGTCAACAAATTAATTCGTGGACAATTCCTTTTTTCATTTTCTCACTTTTCCAACTAAAAATCCGTATTTATAATAACACAAACTTTTTATTTATAATATATATATAGAATAAATAAAGCCCATATACTTATCTTTTACATAAGTACATGGACTTTCGCTTGTCCTGATACCACCCGATCAAGCTTTCATTTTCGGCTTAAAAATCAGGCTTGCCAGATATCCAAAAATAAGCGCCGCGCTGCAGCCAACGGCACCATTCGTAAAGCCGCCTTTGAACAGGCCGATAAAGCCGTCCTTGTCGATTGCCTCTTTAACGCCTTTCATCAGGATATTGCCGTACCCAAGAAGCGGCACGCCCGCACCTGCACCAGCATACTCCATGAGCGGCTCATACAGCCCGACGGCGCTGATGACCGCCCCCAGACAGACGAGCAGTACCATGATCCTTCCCGGCATCATTTTCGTTTTTTCCATTAAAATCTGTACCAGTGCACAGATCAGTCCTCCTACCCAAAAAGCATTCACATAATCCATTTGCATGACCTCCAACCTTTATAAAATCATAAAATAGCGCAAGCTGCGGAGCTTGCGCTCCAAGAATTTACTGCATAAATTCTTGTCTGAACTCCACTACGATTACAACAATTTCCTAATCCTATAAAAATAACAGATACGCATATCTGAAGATATGGATATCTGTTATTTTTTACAGTTATTTATAATGTTATTCATGATTTACACGATACTGTTAAGGCTGAGAATGTCACTTGTACTTTTCCGCAATCTCCACCACAATTTCCCGCAGCATCTTATTTTCGCAAGGCAGAATGACATCCGCGTACTTTTCATATAAGGGCACTCTTTCTTCATAAAGAGACCGCAGACTCTGACCGTCCTGCAGGGCAACGCCGCGCTCATTCAAATCGCCGAGCCTTTCGGCAATTGTTTGAAGCGGCAGCTGCAAATAGATGACCGTACCGATCTGCTTTAGATGTTCCATCGCTTTTTGCCCATAAACGACGCTCCCGCCGGTCGCAATGACCGCTCCTTCCGCTTCCAGCGACGCGTTGACCTCTTCTTCTATCCGCAGGAAACCGTCCAGGCCCTCTTTTTCAATGATCTCATGAAGCAGTTTTCCCTCTTTTTCCTGAATGACAAGGTCCGAGTCCAAAAAAACGCGGCCAAGTCTTTTGGCCAACACGACACCGACCGTACTCTTGCCCGCGCCCGGCATTCCGATCAAAATGATATTCCTGCCTCTCGCACGGCCTGCGAGTTTGCGGCTGTCAGATACAAACTTACGATCGAAAGGATGCAAACCTTTCGACTTAGCCGAGGTACGCAATGACTTCCACCTCGCACAAAACATCTTTCGGCAGCTGTTTTACCGCAACACAGCTTCTTGCCGGTTTTTCCGTAAAATATTTCTCATACACCGCATTAAACGCTGCGAAATCAGCCATTTCCGCAAGAAAACAAGTGGTCTTCACCACGTTCTCATAATTTGTGCCGGCCGCTTTTAAGATTTCGCCCACATTTTTCATGACCTGCTCCGCCTGCTGTGTGATATTCTCTCCGGTAATCTCACCGGTTGCCGGATCGATCGGAATCTGTCCGGATGCGAACAGCATCTTATCTGCGATGATTCCCTGCGAGTATGGCCCGATTGCCGCCGGCGCCTTGTCTGTTGCTACTTTTTTTAACATATTCTTGTCCACCTTTCGTATAGATTGCGTTCGTTCTATTATATAATATACTACCCGAACCGCACTTTCACATAAAATCCCCTGTCATTTTCGATGATTTCAAGGACTTCTCCCTCCCGCTCCAGCATTCTTTCGGAAAAAGGAAAATTTCCCGACATCGCAAGGGAAGGATTGATCGTATAATAATAATTGCTGGGGAGCACGCCTTCCGTCACCGTTACGCGGTCGCCTTCTTTTAACAGGCCCGGGCGCTCCATTTTAAATTCCATCTCACGCATTGTTCTTCCTCATGCTCTCCACGATGCCGACCTGCAATATCTCAAATCCGCATCCGCTTTATAACCATGCTCTTTTCTCAGCCTGCGATGTTCGTGTCGGATGTTGCAAACGTCAGCACAAACCGTCATGAGAACCGAGCAGCTTCTTGTCCTGTAAAATAATATAGCACAGGAGAAGGAAAAAAGTCCATTGTTACACGACCGGTAATTCAAAAATCAAGAAAGCTCATGTCCGTTTTCCGGCTCTATCTTCCTGACCTCTCTGTCATATGTAAAAATCCCGTTTACCTCCTCTTCCACATCGGACAGCTGTGTATAGACGCCGGCACACAGCCCCTTGGGAATCTGTTCTTTCATCTTCCGCATCCGCTCCCAAAAAGCTTTATTCAGATTTTCACCGTTCTTATGCGTTCCATATCCATACAGCTTTTCACAGGCGCTATGCCCGGGAATCTGCAGGGAATAGCCGCCAAACTCCGACAATACGGTAGCCCGTTCTCTTTCCGGTAAAAATTTAAACCGGAAAAAATAATGATGAATGCTCTGCAGGCTTCCGCCTTCCTGATCAAACCAGCCGCTGGCCTGATCAATGAGGCGGCTGTCGTCGCAGGCTCTTGCAAGCTCCGTCATCTTCTCTGCATGGAACTGTCCCCAGCCTTCGTTGAAGATCACCCAGACTGCAATGCTCGGATGGCCTTTCAACAGCCGAATTGTTTCTTTCATCTCTCGGACGAATTCCCGCCTTCCTTTCTGTTCCGCGCGGGACAAAAGCCCCAGGCAGTTATCCCGTATCATCCATCTTTTCCGGGAAAAAAACGTTGCCGCATAGGTCACGAACCAGTGTTTATAATAAGAGCCGCCGTTCACCATATCCTGCCAGACGACCATACCGAGCCTGTCACAATGATAATACCACCGCTGGGGCTCAATCTTAATATGCTTCCTGAGCATATTGAAGCCCAGTTTCTTCATTTCCAGAATATCAAATATGAAAGCCTTATCAGAAGGCGCCGTATAAAGCCCGTCCGGCCAGTATCCCTGGTCGAGCACACCATTCTGGAACTGTACCTGCCCATTCAGACAAATACGCGGAATCCCCGCGGAATCTTTTTCAATCGTAAAGGTACGCAGTGCAAAATAACTCTCTACCGTGTCATCTCCCATCGTGACCGTAAAATAATACAGGTAAGGTTCTTCACATGTCCAGGGTTTCATGACCGGCAGGGGAATCTCTATCTCCTGATTGGAAAGACCAATCCCTTCCGCTATAATACTATTTGCGGAACCGGACATCTTCCGGTTATACAACGCCGGTTCCCGGACCCGAATCCGGACGGGCATCTGCGCGGCCGAACAGACCCGTATCCGCACGGCTCCGCGTACCGGTCCCGGCGCCGTCAACAATTCCGGCTCTGTCAGTAGTTCTTCCACATAGCTTTCCGGCACATATTCCATCCAGACCGTCTGCCAGATGCCGCTCTGAGCCGTATAGAACATACCGCCCCGTTTCAGCTTCTGCTTTCCCCGCGCATGATAAGACGTATCGCTCAAATCACGCACGGCAAGCACCAGTTCGCTTTCCGAAGCAGCTGACGCGCCGCCCATTTTGCAGGACTTTACGCTACTCCCCCCGCAAAGTGTCCCATCTCCCACTGAGGATACACAATTTCCACTGCAATATTCCGTAATATCCACGGAAAAAGGAAGGTAGCCGCCCATATGCCGCGACACCTTCTGCCCATTTACATAAATCTGGCACGCCTGGTCTACCGCCCCGAAATGCAGTATCAGTCGGCATCCAGCTTCCAGCTTATCCGGTTCTATCGGCAATTTCGTGCGGTACCACAAATATTCATCCGGCTGTAACTGTCTGCTGACGCCGGACAGGACGCTTTCCGGCGAAAAGGGTACAAGAATCCTGCCATCGTAAACCTCCGGTCTACGGTTTTTTTTCGTGACAGCATATTCCCAATAACCGTTTAAGTTTACATAACTCTCCCGTTGTAACAAGGGCCGCGGATATTCTTGAAGAACATGGCCGCTGTCAATATCCCTTCCCCAACGCGTATATAATTGTTCCATCCTTTTTCCCTTCCTTCCGGTATGCCGCCATGGCTGTACAGGCATTCAGCTTTCCCTCAGAATCCTGAGAATCGCATCGTAATTCTCCGGTCGATGCGGGAATGTGCAGTTCGTACAATCCTTGATTCTTTTTTGTTCCGTTTCTATGTACTGAGGAGCGCCCGGGCACTTCTCCTTCAGATAAAAAGGACAATAGCAGAATAAACAGTTAAAGTCCTTCAGCCCTTTATGGCAGGGAAAATACCGGCATGCTCTGTTTTCAAAAAAACGATAAGAATTTTCCATTCGCCTTCTCCTACAATTTCCCAAAAATCCGGCTGTATCCATAACTGAGCGGCACATCCGCCATTCTGGCCCACAGCTGTTTCTCCCAGGAATCATCGGCTATCCTGTTCGCACAGTGCACACTGTTACAGCCTACACAAATTCCCTCACAGCGCACCTTTTCATCCTGCGTCAGCTCCGATACGAATACGACGCTCTTTTTGGGTATCATGCAGAAAGCCTCATTGCAGTTGATCTGCCCGGTGAATCCTTTTAACAGGTCAGGCAGCTTTTCGAGCGGATACGCTTCTTCACTGCCGGGAAAATGATACCGCGCAACATGCCAGTCCGTCGTGTTAGCAATATAGCGGTTATAAGCTCCATACCCCTGCATCAGCAGCTCTCCGGCCAATACTTCCAGCATATAGCTTTGCGACAAATGCCCCTGCCCGCTGTAAC
Organism: uncultured Lachnospiraceae bacterium; assembly: GCA_910579395.1. Lineage (GTDB taxonomy): Bacteria > Bacillota > Clostridia > Lachnospirales > Lachnospiraceae > UBA3282. The sequence continues at coordinate 12,481 of CAJTUC010000052.1, forward strand.
GTTCCTGTAAAGCGTCCAGTCCGGCTCCAAGCGACATGACAACCCGCTCATACTGCATTTCCGGGAAGCTTGTCCGATAAGCAGAAACCGCTTCCTCTGTCTGCGCTTCTATCCGCCTTCGTTCCCAGAAAGCCTCCCGGCACATCAGCGGGCGCATTTCTTCTGCCACTGCTTTTAACGCTTCCGCCTGCGTTTCCTCATAATGAAATTTGACACGCACCTTTTCCAAAAAGGCGGGACTTGAAAAATCGTCCAGTAAATCCGCAAAAAAGGCTGCCATTTGTATTTCTCCTTCGTATCCGGTTTACATCTGGTCTGTATCCGATGCTCTAAAACTGCTCCAGCACAATCCCATGTGCAATCCCCGGTATCGTCTTTCCTTCGTTAAAGCTCGTCTTGCTGAGCAGCGCACCCGTCGGCAGGAAAAGCACTCGCTTCCAGACGCCTTCTTCTATCTTTTTCAAAATATAGGCTGACAAGATGACTGCCGCACAGCCGCAGCCGGAACCACCGGCATTGGTATTCTGCTTTTCACTGTCGAAGATTTCCATACCGCAGTCCATATGCTGTTTCGTGATATCGATGCCGTCCTTTGCCAGTAATTCGAACAAAAGCTGCTGCCCTACCGAGCCGAGATCGCCCGTGATGATCTTGTCGTAATCCCCCGGCGCCCTGCCGAAATCCGCAAGATGCTGTTTGATAGAATCTGCAGCAGCAGGTGCCATGCACGCGCCCATATTCATCGAATCTTTAATGCCGTAATCCATAATTTTCCCGAATGTAACACCTGCTACTTTTGCACGCGCCTTCTTGACATCTCCGGGTGCAAGCAGAAAAGCGGCGCTTCCGGTCACCGTCCATGTGGCGGAAAGCGGTCTCTGATTCCCGTAGGAAAGCGGGAAACGAAATTCCTTCTCCGCGCTGGCAAAATGGCTGGAAGTCACGCAGGCCGCCCTGTCCACAAACCCGCCCGCCACAGCCATGCTTCCAACTCCGATAGACAGGCCGCAGGTGGAACACGCGCCGTATAAACCGATGTGCGGCGTATGGAAGGATGAGAGACCAAAGCTGCTGGCGATGGACTGCCCCAACAGATCTCCCGCAAAAATAAGCTGTATATCATCTTTTTTTATCTTTTCTTTCTCCAGCATAATCTGGAGTGCTTCCCTTTGCAGCGCGCTTTCCGCCTCTTCCCAGGTTTTCGCGCCGAACATATCGTCATACCCTACTTTATCGAACAGCTTTCCCATGGGCCCCTGTCCCTCTTTGCTTCCGACGATTGAACCGCTGTTAACGATACAGGGTGGATTTTGAAACTGAATGCTCTGTTTTCCCAACATCTGACTACTCTCCTTCTTCAATGATTCTGCGCCCTTGCAAAACACAATGACCGTTATTTTATTAGAGAATAGTATGTGCAGATGTCTTGAAAATATGCGAGTTCCTACAAAAGTACCGCTTCCGGCTCCGGCGCAAAATCCGGATCCATGCAGCAGACAGAAATTTTGTACCCTGTTGCTTCCTGAAAAATATCCGGCAGAACATATTCCTTTATATAATATATGTTATCATTCAGCATCTGATGCAGTCTGGCCGTTCCTTCATCTTCTATAAAAACCGTAAAATCCCGTAATGGCAGGGACATTCCGCGTCCCGTTACTTTCAAAAAGCTTTCCTTCATGGTCCAGAGCCGGAACATCCTGCTTTCCTGCTCTTCGGGCAGGTCAGCCTGATAGAGCCACTCTTTTTCCGCTTCTGCAAAAAAACGATCCGCCACGCGCAGCTTTCCCGGACGTACCCGTTCGATATCGTTTCCAATTTCCTGATTGCCCATGCTGCATATGGCATAATCGCCGGCATGAGATAGAGAAAAATGTAATTCCGGGTAGTCCCGGAGCATCGGTTTTCCCTGATCTCCCAGAACATATTCCATGGAGCCCTCGCACAGTCCATAGCGCTGCAAAGCCGCATTCAAAGCGAGAGAAGCGCCTAAGCTTCTGCACCTGTCTCTCACGTTTTTAATCGAGGCAATCTTCTGCCTCCTATAAGAAGAAGCCGACGGGAGCGCCGCCTGAAAAGCCGTTTCTTCTTCCAATTGTCTGATATTTACGATATATGTTTTGACCATGACCAGCCTACAATACTCATTTTACAAATTCCCCCGCAACAATAACTGCCGATATTTATTAGCATATTCTCACCGTTCATCATCTGCTTCTTCATCTTCCGCCATAAAGCAGTCCTCGCAGATTCGATACGGATAGTCCCATAGCAGGGGTTTTCCGCATAGCTGGCATTTTTTCTCAAACTGTCTCTTATTTTCCCGAAGAAGAACACCGATTGCCCGCTGTGCTGCCTCTCTGTTCACCTCAAGCGCTTCTCTGTCGATGACCCAGTTTGCCCGCCCCGCAAATTGACTGTATAAGTCAAGCTTCTTATAATAACTCTCCAGGCCTTCCAGAGAAACGTCTTTCGGATAAGGCGGACATTCCTTCTCTTCCGCCGGATTTTCGCAATATTTCAGCCATTGTTTCAGGACTTCCTTATCACCGATATCAAAAGGACAGGTGATAAGGGAAAGCAGCAGTTTCTTATCCTTCATGCAGCCGGCCGCCCGCCGGTAATTTTTCAGATAACGGTATTTTCGGACACTCTCCGCCATGGAAATCTTGTCGTAAAGTTCCGTGCCGCCCGCATTTTCCCAGATTTCGATGATCTCGTCGAGCTCCATATTGATATCCAGAAGCACTTCCGGAAAACCGATTCTCGCCTTTTTCATCGGATGAAAAGGCTCCTGCATCTTCTTTCCGACATATCCCATATCCACTACAGACTGTACATAACCGGTGTTATAGAATCCATAGCGTCCCGCCCGGCCCGCAATCTGGCGTATTTCTTCCGCGCGGATGCGGCGCTTGGCCGTACCGTCAAATTTAATGGTATTCATAAAGACGATTCTTCGTATCGGCAGGTTGACACCCATTCCGATTGCGTCAGTCGCAACGACGACCTCATTGAATCCCTCCGCAAAAAGGTGCACCTGTTCCCTGCGCGTTTTCGGCGGCAGATTCCCATAAATAACACTTGCTTTTATTCCTTTTGCTTCCAGTGCAGCCGCAATCGCAAGCACATTTTTCTTGGAAAAAGTAATCAGAGCGTCTCCTTTCTCCACGTCTCTTCCCATATCATATTTTGCATGCAGAAACTCCAGTTCCGTATTCCGCTCATGCTTCACCAGGTCGTAAGAATCTCCGCAGCGGATGATCATCTGTATGAGCAGCTTTTCCGCAATCGGTGAAGCGCATATATGGATTTCTTCCGCCCGGATTCCGAGAATTGCTCTCGTCCAGCAGCTTCCCCGGTTCTCATCGTCCAGCATCTGTGCTTCATCGATGACAGCAATGTCATAAATTTCCTTTAAATCCAGTATTTCAATAGTAGATGCCTGGCAAAAAGCGCCCGGCGTAACAATTTTCTCTTCCCCCGTGATCATGCTGCACGGAATGCCTGCCGCCGTCATCGTATCGTATACTTCCAGCGCCAGAAGCCGCAAAGGCCCCAGATAAATTCCCTGATAAGCCTGTTTCAGCCGCTGCAGCGCCTGATAAGTCTTGCCGCTGTTAGTCGGCCCGATATGCAGGATAAAATGTCTGCGCATACTGCGTGCTTCCGGATACTGCTTCTCCGGCTCCGCCTCCATCAGCTCCTCAATCCGCTGTCCTACCATGAACTGCATATAGTCGTCTTTGTAAATCTCATAGAGGGATTTGCTGCGGAGCAGACCGCAGATATCTTCCATCTTCAGGATTTCCATATACGAAGAGGACGGCGCCATCATCCGCAGGAAAGACAGATCCAGCTGTATCAGCCTGCGCAGGGCATGTTTATAATAATTGCGGAATTTATGGTCCCTGTTTGCGACCGTATAGCCGATATCCGCCGCCCGCTTATGCAGTTCCCCCATATCGTTCAGAATCTGATGCGCTTCCAGTTTTTTCTTCTTTGCAATCCGGCGTTCCAGCTGTTTAATGTTATGCTCGCAGCCTTTGACAAATTTTCTCTGTTTGGAATACGGTATTTCCAAAAAAGCTTTATGATATACCTTCCAAGCCGCCTCTACCTGCTCATTCGTAATCTTTTCCATCTCAATCCTCTATAAACTACTACCAACACTCTCTATCCGCCCGAACAACTCCTCAGCCCTCCAAAGCGGCTCCCCAACCTGACAGAATAGCAAAGCTATTCTGTCGGTTGAGAAAGATTTGCTCCGCAAATCATTCTCAACCTATTCATTTGGCCTCTGATAAAACCGCCCCGATAATTCCTCTGTCCGCAGCGCATTTACAAAAGCGCTCTCATCGGCCTCTTTAACAGAATGAATCACGGTCTTACACTCTTCTCTCGATACGACAGAGTATACGATATCCCTCTCACAATGCTCATACGAGCCTTCCCCTTCCAGAATCGTTGCGCCATGCCCGCTTACCTCATTGATTGCTTTGCACACATCCTTCGGTTTATTAGTAACAATAAATAACGTTTGTTTTTGATATCTTTTATAGAGCATCTGAAGAATCTGTGTCGAAGCATATTGATAAATAATGGAATATAAGGCCTTATCCCAGCCGAACAGGAAGCCTGCCAGACAAATAATGACCGCATTGACTCCCAATACAAGATTCCAGGAATCCACTCCCTTTTTCTCCGAAAGATAGATGGCAAGAAAATCTGTGCCGCCCGTCGTAGCATTCATCATCAGGCACAGGCTGATGGAAAAACCGCTTATCATACCGCCAAAGATACTGATCAGCAGCGTATCATAAGTGATTACGTTAGCCGGAATGATATCCGTCAGAACGCTGTTCAAAACAATCATCAGGCAGGAATACAATGTAAATTTCTTACCGATAAAACGAAATCCTATATAAATAGGAAGCGTATTCAATAACAGGTTCACAAGCGTAAAAGGAATCTGAATACCAAGAAAATTCTCAAAAATAGCCTGAATTAAAATTGTCAGTCCCATGACACCGCCCGGATACAGGCCGCCGGTCCTGACGAATGTTTTCGTATTGATTGCCATAATCAGCGAAGCAATACAGATCACGACAATCCGTTTTCCATCTTTTTTTAAATCAAAAGTCATGTTCTTTTCCCTCATTTCAGCTAAAATCAATGCAGCAGATGCAGACCGTCAAGTATGCGTTTATAGTTTATTTTACACATCCTTGCAGGGAATTTCAAGACCCGCCGTGTGACATTGAAATACTACATTGGAAATACCAGAAAAAAACTCATGCCGTCGTTTTCTGCCTGCGCAAAAATTTCCCCATCCATTTTCTGCATGATCTCCCGGCAGATATAGAGGCCCAGACCATTTCCTTCTTTATCTCCCGCGTTGCTTCCCCGGTAAAAACTGTCGAAAAGGCGTGGTATTTCCTCAGCATTAACAATGCTCCCGGTATTGCTGATCCTGATCAGCTGACAGCCTTCCTCTTCCTGAAAAGAAATGCCAAGCAGTCTGCCATCCCCATATTTAAAAGCGTTCTCCATGAGATTCTCTATCACTTCCAACGCCCTGTCCAATTTGTTTTCATATTTCTTTTTTCTTAAATTTTATTTGACACAAGTTTTTCCTTGTGTTATGATGACTTTTGACAAGATATTACTTGTATATAGAAACAATATTTTTCTGTATATATTCTTTTTATATGCTATTCCTTTATAGAGGTGAAAAGAAAATGACAATAGGAGAACGAATTAAAAAAATCAGACAAGAAAACGGATTATCACAAAAAGAATTGGGTAAAAAACTAAATGTTTCACAACAAATGATAGGACAATGGGAAACAGGCAAGTCAAACCCCAAAATTGAAACTTTAAGACGAATAGCAGATACATTAGAAGTTGGCCTTTGGGAAATAGTCGAACTTGACCAAATGGATTTAGATACCAGAATACAAGAAATAAAAAAAATGATATCACAGCTCACTCCCGAAGGCTTAAAAGAATTTGACAGGCTAACAACTGAAGCCCTCAATGAAAATCAAGAATCCATTCAAAAAAAGCAAGAAACTACTGCTGTTCAATCAAAGGAAATGTTGAGAGCATATAGCCGTTTGAATAATGCCGGAAGGAAAGAAGCCGTAAAAAGAATAAATGAACTGGCCGAAATCCCCCGATACACCAAACCACCCGAACACCCATGGGAATAACCGTCAACACAAAGGAGACTCATCATGAAAGGAACTGCCAATGGAAATAATCGGATATATTTCTCAAGCCGTGAGCCGTCCCCGCCAGCATGGACATCTAAAACGAAAGGATTCTATCCGGTTCTTAGTTTTTCTCGATTTTTCT
>CAJTUC010000053.1 GCA_910579395.1 uncultured Lachnospiraceae bacterium
GTTGTGAGCGACAATGCAGCGAAAGCGTGCCCTGCGGTGATTGTCTATTTTGTACAACGGAAGCCTTCGAAAACATAGTTTCGCAATTGCCTATTGAATGTTTGTGCGAAAGGAGCATGGTCATAAAAATGTTACAGGGAAAGCATATTGTACTTGGCGTGACAGGCAGCATTGCGGCTTATAAGATCGCATCGCTTGCCAGTATGTTAAAAAAACGGGGTGCGGATATTACAGTCATCATGACGCAGAATGCCACGAACTTCATCAACCCGATTACATTTGAAAGCCTGACGGGCAATAAATGTCTGGTCGATACGTTTGACCGGAATTTTCAGCATAGTGTTGAGCATGTAGCGCTGGCAAAACAGGCGGATGTGGTAATGGTCGCACCGGCTTCCGCCAATGTGATCGCGAAAGCGGCGCACGGCCTTGCGGATGATATGCTGACGACGACCCTGCTTGCCTGTCAGTGCCCTAAGATTTTTGCGCCCGCCATGAATACGCGGATGTATCAGAATCCCATCGTGCAGGATAATATGAAGATCTTGCAGAATTACGGCATGGAAGTAATCATGCCGGCATTGGGGTATCTCGCCTGCGGCGATACCGGAGAAGGGAAAATGCCGGAGCCGGAGCTTTTGCTCGAGTATATCATCAAGGCGCTTGCGCCGAAGGATATGCGGGGAATCAAAGTATTGGTGACGGCCGGCGCTACAAGGGAAAAGATAGACCCGGTGCGTTATATCACGAATCATTCCACCGGCAAAATGGGCTATGCGGTTGCCCGGGCGGCAATGCTTCGCGGCGCGGAAGTGACATTAGTGACCGGAAAGACGGAACTGGAGCCGCCGATGGGCGTGTGCGTCATCGGAATCGAGTCGGCGGCGGAGATGGCGGAAGCGGTCAAAGGCTGTGCCGGAATGCAGGATATCATCATCAAGGCGGCTGCGGTGGCGGATTACCGGCCAAAATATGCGGCTGATGAGAAGGTGAAGAAACGGGACAGCGAACTGTCGCTGGAGTTAGAACGGACCGAAGATATCCTCGGTTTTCTTGGAAAGAACAAAAAAGAAGGCCAGTTTTTGTGTGGATTTTCGATGGAAACGGAGAATATGCTGGAAAATTCCAGAAGAAAGCTGGAAAAGAAGAATCTGGACCTGATCGTGGCCAATAATCTAAAGCAGGCGGGGGCGGGTTTCGGCACGGATACCAATATCGTCACACTGATTTCTCCGAAAGATACCATACAGCTTCCGATCATGAGCAAAGAAGAGGTGGCGGATAAGCTGCTTACCTATATCATAAAAGGGGCAAAATAAGAAAGGCAGGAAACTTTGTTATGATACAGGATTTAACTGTGGGAGACTCCGGAAAGGTTCTGTTAAGATACACCATACCAATGTTCATCAGCGTGGCCTTTCAACAGATATATAATATTGCGGACAGCATGATAGCCGGAAAATTTGCGGGAAAGGATGCGCTCGCTGCGGTGGGAGCTTCCTATCCGATCACAATGATCTTTATGGCTGTGGCGGTAGGCTGTAACATCGGCTGTTCCGTTGTGATTTCGCAGCTGTTCGGCGCCAAAGCCTATGAGAAACTGAAAACGGCGGTCTATACGACGCTGTTTACGGGTTTTCTGCTGTCGGTGTTCTTGATGGCGGTCGGTCTGGCCGCGACACCCGCGATGATGCGCCTGATCCGGACACCGGATAATATTTTTGCGGATGGGGCATTATATCTGCGAATCTATATCGGCGGATTTGTTTTTTTATTTCTTTATAATGTTACAACGGGAATGTTCAATTCTCTGGGAGATTCCAGAACGCCGTTGTATTTTCTGATCGGCTCTTCCGTCGGCAATATTTTGCTGGATTTATTGTTTGTTGCGGTGTTCCACTGGGGTGTGGCCGGCGTGGCATGGGCAACGTTTCTTGCACAGGGAGCGGCCTGTGTTCTGGCGCTTTTTGCTTTCCGGCGCAGGCTGGCAGAAGTAAAGACGGAAGGAAAAGCGCAGTTCTTTTCCATGGAAGTGTTGAAAAAAATTGCGCTCGTGGCCGTGCCGAGCATTTTGCAGCAGAGTTTTATTTCCATCGGCAATATTTTTATTCAGGGACTCGTCAATTCTTACGGCTCCGATGTGATTGCCGGCTATTCTGCGGCGATAAAGCTGAATACTTTTATCATTACGGGCTTAACGACGCTCGGTAACGGGATATCGGGATTTACCGCGCAGAATCTGGGGGCGGGGAAGCCTGCCCGTGTCCGCGAATGTTACAGGGCCGGTGTGAAAATGGCAATTTGTGTGAGCATACCGTTTTTTGCCGTTTTTTTCTTTTTCGGAAAAGAGATGATGCTGCTGTTTATGGAAGGCACGAGCGGCCTTGCGATGGAGACCGGTATTTTGTTTCTCCGAATCGTATCACCTTTCTATTTCGTCATTTCCGTCAAGCTGACAGCAGACGGTGTTCTGCGAGGAGCGGAATCGATGAGGTATTTTATGATAGCAACTTTTACGGACCTGATTTTACGCGTGATCCTCGCTTTTATTTTTTCCGCATGGCTCAAGGCAGCGGGTATCTGGATGTCATGGCCGGCCGGTTGGTGTGTGGGAACACTTCTCTCTGTTGCTTTTTATAGAATTGTGATAAAAGAACTGATGAAAGCAGGCACCGGAGAAAAAAAGACGGAGGTATAAGACAGCAGGAAACAGCATAAAAGAAAGGCAGGGATATAAATTTATGAGAATTGGAATGGGCTATGATGTGCATCGCCTGACAGAGGGCAGAAAAATGGTCGTAGGAGGCGTGGAGATTCCCTATGAAAAAGGCCTGCTCGGCTATTCAGATGCCGATGTTCTGCTGCATGCCATTATGGATGCGCTGCTCGGGGCAGCGGCACTCGGCGATATTGGAAAGCATTTTCCGGACACGGATCCGGCATATAAAGGAATTTCTTCCATAAAGCTTTTGGAGCGGGTGGGCGGCCTGCTGGAGGAACATCTTTTTCTGATTGAAAATATCGATGCAACGATCATTGCGCAGGCGCCTAAGATGCGTCCCCATATTGATACGATGAGGCAGAATATCGCCGAAGCTCTGCAGATTGAGATCTCACAGATAAATGTCAAGGCGACGACGGAAGAGGGGCTCGGATTCACCGGAAATGGCGAAGGCATCTCCGCACAGGCCATTTGTATGCTCACTTCTCCCGCAGAACTTTATGACCGCGATGTGGCCGGAAGCGGAAACTGTGCATCCTGTCCCGGCTGTGCAGCGAAGCAGTGAGGGTGCGGCCAGTGGTATAGGATTCCCGCCGCCACGGGACTTAGCCGGCCGGACAGCGTGTGCTCCCTGCGTCGGCCCTTGAAAAACGCCGGTCCTTGGCTCAAAAGCTGCTTAGCGGCTTTTGAGCCTTAGTATCGTTGCAGTTTTTCGCGGAGCGGAAGCGTGCCGACAAAGGGAGCATACGCTGTCCGGCCGGCTAAGTCCCGTGGCGGCGGGAATCCTTGCCAAAATCCGCATAATATGCTAGTATTTTTGATGTAGAAATGATGTCAGGGAGGAACCGTTATGAAATACAGAGTCTTATTAGCTGGAAAAAACACGTCTGTCATTGACGATTTCTTTATTCAGATGGATGAGCATTTTGAAGCGATTTCAACTTCCACACGTTATGGAGATATCGTCCGGCATATAAAATACTTTAACCCGGAGATTTTTATCTATTGTATCAGCAATGAAGCGAGAGAAAACATGACCCAAATGGTCAATGTCAAGAATATTTTACAAAATAACGGTGTTCCTTTTATTGTAATCGGCGAGAAAGAGGAATGTGAAGAGTTTGAGCGGGCTGCAGTTAAAGTGGCGAATCTGGCGGTGAAAAGGCCGTTTACGATTGCGTCCATTCAGGGAGATATCATGAAGTTCATGGAGGATTGGCTGCTGCACCACGGAGAGAAGTCTGTGAAGCCGAAGACAAAAGGAATTTCCATTTCGGAAAAAGATGTGGAAGAGAAGCTTGCGGAGCTGCGGGAAGCTTTTCATGTGGAAGAAACAAAACTGACAGATAAAATAAAGACCGTTGGGAAAACAGCACCGGAACAGTCCTCTGCCTCACTGAAAGTCTCTGCGGCGCCGAAAACCACCGCATCACAGCGTGCGCATATTCTGGTGGTGGATGACGACCCGCTGATGTTAAAGATGTTAAAAGAGCAGCTTCGTGAAGATTACGATGTGGCAACTGCTGTCAGCGGGAAAATTGCCATGAAGTTTCTGGAACGGAAAAAAACGAATCTGATTCTGTTGGATTATGAGATGCCCGAAGAAAACGGGCCGGCTGTATTGGAAAAGCTGCGGGCCAATGATGCTACAAAAGATGTGCCGGTCATTTTCCTGACCGGGGTATCGGAGCGTGAAAAAATCCAGGAGGCGCTCGCATTAAAGCCGCAGAGTTATCTGCTAAAGCCCGTTGATCGTGAAAAATTGCTGAATGCGATCACCAAGTTCGTCGGTTGAATTTGAAGATGACTTTACAGAATAACATGCAGGACGTGAAGAGGATTGCCTTATGGAAACAAAATATGATTTATATCTAACCGATTTAATCCATAGAGATACTTTGCAGAAAATGCAGGATGCGTTTGCGAGGCTGACCGGTATGTCTGTAATCATAACGGATACGAACGGTGTCGCCGTAACGAACGGCTCCAATTTTTCTGATTTTTGCAGGAACTATATGAGAAAGTCTCCGGTCGGCTGTATGCTCTGTGCACAGAGCAATAAAGCGGGAACGGAACTTGCCCTAAAGAACGGAAAATCTACGGTATATCCCTGCTATTCGGGTCTGATGAATTTCGCGTCGCCGATCATGGTCGAGGGAAGGCTTGTGGGTTGTGTCATTGGCGGCCAGGTACTGACAGAGATGCCGGATCCTGTGAAGATTAAAATAATTGCCGCAGAAATCGGCGCGGAGCCGGAAGCGTATCTTGCGGAGCTCAGGAAGGTCAGGGTCGTAGAAAGAGAAGAGGTCGAAACAGCGGCCCATGTCCTTTCTACGATGGTGGAAATTTTATCCGATATGGCGAGCAATAAATATTATGTTCATCAGGCGGCGGCGGATATGGAGCGTACCTCGAATATGAAGTCCGATTTCCTGGCAAATATGAGCCATGAAATCCGTACGCCCATGAATGCGGTCATCGGTATGGCGGAAATGGCGATGCGCGAGGATCTTCCGCCGGCGGCCAGAAACTATATCAGTCAGATCAAGGAAGCAGGGAAGTCGCTTTTGACGATCATCAATGATATCCTCGACTTTTCCAAAATCGAATCCGGTAAAATGGATATCAATGTGGAAGATTATGAGCCGATGTCCGTTGTCAGCGATGTTGCCAATATTGTTATGACGAGACTGAAGGGAAAGGATGTTGAACTGATCCTCAATATTTCTCCGAATCTGCCCAATAAGCTGTTGGGGGATAATATCAGAATCAAGCAGGTTCTGCTCAATATCGCCAACAATGCGGCGAAATTTACCAATACCGGAAAGATTACAATAAAAATGGATTATCTGCAGGTAGATGCAGGAAATATTGAGTTGAATTTTTCTGTAGAAGATACCGGAATCGGCATTAAAAAAGAGGACCGCCATAAGCTGTTCCGGTCTTTTCAACAGCTTGACAGCAAGCGGAACCGCAATATCGAAGGAACGGGTCTCGGCCTTGCGATTTCCAAGCAGCTTTTGAATCTGATGGACGGCGATATCTGGGTAGAGAGCGAATATGAAAAAGGAAGTAAATTTTCCTTTGTTCTTCCGCAGAAGGTCGTCGATAAGACACCCTGCACCCGTGTGAAGGAACCGGATTCCCGTTTGGTATTGAGCATGATTTCCAATCCTCACGTCAGGGAGAATTTCCGGAGCGATGTGGAGAACCTTGGTGTGGAATACAGGGAACTGCGTTCCAGTGAGGAACTTTTTCTGCTGCAGTCGGACAAAAAATGTTTTCTTTTTCTGGAAAAATCCATGTTCTCTTCGGAAGTAGAGACATTTATAAAAGAGAATCCGCAGATAACGACGGTTCTTCTGATAGACTTTTTCGATACGGTCCAATATGAGATACAAAATCTGCATATTATCAAAAAGCCGCTTTTTGTTTTGTCGATTGCCATGATACTAAATGGGGAAAATATGCAGTTTGATGACGGTAATGCGGAAGTGAGCGAGTTTGATTTTATTGCTCCGGATGCGGAAGTCCTCATTGTGGATGACAATGCGGTCAATCTGACAGTGGCGGAAGGACTACTGGAACCGCTGAAAATGCACGTTGATACGGCAGTCAGCGGAAAAGAAGCCATTGAGAAAATCAGCGTATTCCATTATGATATAGTTTTTATGGATCATATGATGCCGGAACTCGACGGCGTGGAAACGACCCGTATCATCAGGCGTTTTCATCAGGAGTACAATGATGTGCCGATCATCGCACTGACGGCGAACGCGGTAGAGGGTACGAAGGAGATGTTCTGTCAGGAGGGTATGAATGATTTCGTGGCGAAGCCCATTGAGCTTCGTATGCTGATATCCAAAGTAAGACAGTGGCTTCCGATTGAAAAGATTCAGAAAGTATATATATCAGGAGCCGCACCTAAGGAGAACAAATCGGCTAATATCGTAGTCGGAGATCTGGATGTGGCATTTGCGCTGAAATTCCTGGGTACCGAGGAATTGTTCTGGTCGGTGCTCAAGGTATATTATAAAGCAATTGAGAAAAAAGCAAAGCTGATCAAACAGCTGGAGGTGGAAGAGAACTGGACAGACTATACTATCGAAGTGCATGCCCTGAAGAGCTCTTCCAAGCAAATCGGTGCAATGAGACTGTCAGAACGGGCGGCAGCGCTGGAAAAAGCCGGAAATGCAAGAGATTCCGTATTTATACATAAGAATACGGACAGAATGCTGGATCAATATCTGGGATATCGTTTTGTCTTTAAACCTTTTCTTCCGGATGATAAAAAGGAGTATGGCGGACAGGAAAATATTTCCGTTACCGGCCTGCTGAAACATTTTGAGGATATGAGAACGGCGATGGAAGATCTGGATATGGACCGGATGGAAGCAGTGGTCCAGAAAATGAACCATTATCATTATGAGGACTGGCAGAAAGAAATGTATGCACGCCTGAAAGACGCGGTAGAAGAGATTGATGTGGACAGTTGTGAAACAATTTTACAGGAGTGGGAAAATAAATTATCTTTTCTGTGATGCGCTTGTTGACAGAATCGGAATATACTACCTATAGAAAAGGCATGGAGGGTTAGTATTATGGGATTTATCAGCCATATACGGGAAGAGATAAAAGTCATCAGGGAACGTGACCCGGCGATTCACTCCAATATGGAAGTATTTCTATATCCGAGTTTTAAAGTGATGCTGTACTATCGCGCTGCGCATAGGTTTTACGAGAAAAAGCACTTCTTTCTTGCAAGATGGATTTCGCAGAAAGGTGCGCGCAGGACAGGGATTGAGATACATCCGGGTGCGCAGATCGGGAAAGGTTTTTTTATCGACCATGGTAATGGCGTTATTATTGGAGAAACGACCGTGATCGGCGACAATGTGACTCTGTATCAGGGCGTTACGCTCGGCGGAACGGGCAAAGAGCAGGGAAAGCGCCATCCTACCATCGGCAATAATGTCATGATCAGTACTGGAGCAAAGGTACTGGGTTCTTTTACCATCGGGGATAACAGCAAGATTGGCGCGGGCAGCGTGGTGCTGAAAGAGGTTCCGCCCGATTCTACCGTTGTGGGCGTGCCGGGAAGAGTGGTAAAGCGAAACAACGTCGCGCTGCCCCAGGAAGAACTGGACCAGATTCACCTGCCGGACCCGGTCATGGAAGATTTGGCGCAGCTTCAGCGTGAAAATGAAGAACTGACCAATCGTCTGATCGACCTGGAGCAGGAAGTGCGCATGCTGCGCCGTACACAGAGAGCGGAGAAGCAGGAGAAATAGCTTTCAGATACAAATATTGCAACCGTCAGAAAGGCATGGGTATCATTCATGAAGATTTATAACACATTATCAAAGAGAAAAGAAGAGTTCGAGCCGCATGAACCGGGAAAGGTGAGTATGTATGTGTGCGGGCCGACGGTCTATAACCTGATTCATATAGGAAATGCCAGGCCGATGATTGTTTTTGATACGGTCAGAAGATATATGGAATACAAAGGCTGGCAGGTCAATTATGTCTCCAATTTTACGGATGTGGATGACAAGATCATCAAAAAGGCGCAGGAGGAAGGCGTGGATTCTTCCGTGATCTCCGAGCGCTATATCGAAGAATGTAAGAAGGACATGAAAGCGCTGAACGTCATGCCTGCGACGATTCATCCAAAGGCAACACAGGAAATCGACGGTATGTTAGAAATGATAAGCACCCTTTTGAAAAAGGGATATGCTTATACGGCAGAAGACGGAACCGTTTATTTTAAAACGAGAAGTTTCAAAGAATACGGAAAGCTTTCTCATAAAAATCTGGACGATCTGCGTGGCGGAAACCGTTCCCTGCTCGTATCGGGTGAGGACCAGAAAGAAGATCCGCTGGATTTCGTGCTCTGGAAGCCGAAAAAAGAAGGCGAGCCTTACTGGGAATCTCCCTGGTGTGAAGGGCGTCCGGGCTGGCATATCGAATGTTCCGTTATGAGCAAGAAATATTTGGGAGATGAAATTGATATCCATGCCGGCGGCGAAGACCTGATCTTCCCGCATCATGAGAATGAAATTGCGCAGTCCGAGGCGGCAAATGACAAGACCTTTGCCAGATATTGGATGCACAACGGCTTTCTGAATATCGACAATAAGAAGATGTCCAAATCCGCAGGCAACTTTTTTACGGTCAGGGATATTGGTGAAAAATACGATCTTCAGGTGCTCCGTTTCTTCATGCTCTCTGCCCATTACAGGAGTCCGCTCAATTTCAGCGCGGAACTGATGGAAGCGGCGAAAAACGGTTATGAGCGTATCGTGACGAGCGTATCCAATCTGAATTACCTGCTGGAAAAGGCACAGGGCGATGTGCCTGGCGCTGAGGAAGAGAAGGCCATGGAAGAGGCAAAAGGATTTGTGCAGAAGTTTGAGGCGGCGATGGAGGACGATTTCAATACGGCCGACGCGGTTTCTGCAATCTTTGAACTGGTGAAATTTGCCAATACGAATGTTACGGAGCAGAGCAGCCGGGCATTTGTAAAGGCGTTGAAAGAAGAAATCGTAATGCTTTCCGATATCTGCGGCCTGATCGTGGAGAAGGCGGATGAAATTTTGGACAGCGAAATCGAAGCGCTGATACAGGAACGTCAGGAAGCAAGAAAGGCGAAGAATTTTGCAAGGGCGGATGAAATCCGAAATCTGTTGTCCGAACAGGGCATTATTCTGGAAGATACCAGAGAAGGGGTAAAATGGAAGAGAGCATGACGATATTAAATGCGATCAGGCAGGAATTTGAATGCAAAGAGGTGGATATCAGGGCATATTCACCTCTTACCCTTGCTTATATCGGCGATGCAATCTACGATCTGATCATCCGCACCATTGTGGTAGAACGTGCCAACCGGCCGGCTAATAAGCTGCACAAAACGGTCGTCCGTTATGTCAATGCGGGAACGCAGGCACAAATGATCATGGCGCTGGAGGAGGAATTGACGGAGGAAGAAAAAGCGGTCTACCACCGCGGCAGGAATGCGAAGTCCTATACATCCGCCAAGAACGCTTCGATTGCCGATTACCGGAAAGCGACCGGTTTGGAAGCGCTGTTCGGCTACCTATATCTGCAGGGGGAGATGGACAGGCTGCTCATGTTAGTCCGTCTGGCTTTTGAAAAAATGAACATAAAAATATAGAAAGGTTTGAGCTGCCGGTTTTGGATAAGGCGGGGCAGCGGCAGAATAACAATGGGATACACGGAAATGATAATTGAGGGAAGGAATGCGGTCATTGAGGCATTTCGCTCCGGTAAGACGGTCGATAAACTTTTTGTGCTGGACGGCTGCCAGGACGGGCCGGTCCTGACGATCAAGCGGGAGGCTAAAAAGCAGAACAGCCTGATAAAATATGTGACGAAGGAGCGGCTGGACCAGCTCTCCGAAACCGGAAAGCATCAGGGGGTCATTGCCTATACTTCCGCCTACCAGTATGCGGAAGTGGAGGATATGCTGAAGAAGGCCAGGGAAAAGGGCGAACCGCCTTTTCTTTTCCTGTTGGATAATATCGAGGATCCCCACAATCTGGGCGCCATTATCAGAACGGCGAATCTGGCGGGGGCGCATGGCGTCATCATTCCGAAGAACCGGGCGGTCGGGCTGACGGCGGCGGTCGCGAGAGCATCTGCCGGCGCGCTGAATTATACACCGGTAGCGAAAGTGACGAATCTGGGACAGACCATCGAAGAACTGAAAAAAGAAGGTCTCTGGTTCGTCTGCGCCGATATGGACGGCACGACAATGTATCAGCTTGACCTGAAAGGCCCAATCGGCCTTGTCATCGGCAGTGAAGGGGACGGCGTAGGAAGACTGGTAAAAGAAAAATGTGACTTTGTGGCATCGATTCCGATGAAAGGGGATATCGATTCTCTCAACGCTTCAGTGGCGGCGGGGGTGCTCGCATATGAGATTGTAAGACAGCGGTTGGTATGATGAAAAAACTACAGAATTATTTATTAATAGGCGTTTTTATAATGACCGCCCTTTTAGCGGCGGTGGCCGGGCTAAGGGCTTATTCCGGCTATATGGAAAAAAGGGCGGAAGAAGAGGCGCTTTTTCAACAGAGGAAAGAAGAAATCCTTGCGCGGAATGCGGAAGCGCAGAGCCGCGTTCTGGAGATGGAGGTCGAAATTATACAACTGCAGGAAGATATGGAGGCTTTGCAGGCGTTTATTGACGATACTGTGAATGCCGCCAATGAGGTACAGCGGCGGAAAGAAATAGAAAATGCCTCGGCAGATGGCGCCGATTCCGCATCAGAGAATAATGGGGCGGAATTGTCCGATTCCATGTCCGGTAATGATGGGCAGGAGCAGTTCGATTCCGTATCGGGAAATGATGTATCCGGGCAGTTCGATTCCGTGTCAGGAAATGATGTATCCGGGCAGTTCGATTCTGTATCCGGTAATGAGGCGGAGGGGCAGTTTGATTCCGTGTCTGGTAACGGCGGGGAAGGACAGTTCGGTTCTGTTTCGGGCAATGATGATTCCGGTCTTTCTTCGGTATCGGGGAATCAGTATGACGGTTTGTCTGTTTCCGGCAATACGGTTTCGGGCAATGACGATATGACTGTTTCCGGCAACGACGATTTTGGCTTCCTGATGGGCAGCATATCGGAAAATGACGACGTCAATTATTATGACGGGGACATGACTTCGGACAGTGTTTTCGATGAATGGCGGCCTATTTACGAACAATCGGATATGACGCTGGAGGAGCGGAAAGAACTGCGGACATCTTATCAGGAGACATTGGAGGTCAATCAGGCAGACAGGGAGTGGATTGCAGAAAATCAATACGACTTTTCTCAAACGAAGATTGCCTGTCTTGGGGACAGTATCACCAAAGCGGCTAATCTGGAAGACGAAGAAAATTATGAGCAGTATGCTTATCCGGCGAGATTACAGGAATTATTGGGTGCACAGGAAGTTTATAATCTGGGTATCGGGGGTTCTTCTATTGGCAGGTACTGGGCGGATGCTTTCGTAGACCGCTATATGGAAATTCCGGAAGACAGTGACATTATTATTGTAATGGGCGGAACGAATGACGGCTTCTGCGTATCCGATGAAGAATTTGGCAGTCTCGAAGAACGGGAGTATCATACTTTTTGCGGTGATTTGGATGAACTGATGCGGGGACTTCGCGAAAATTATCCGGATGCACAGATTTTCTTTGCAACGCCTTTGCCGAATGTTCTCCAGGATTATCTAATGAGTGAGCGGGACTATCTGCTGCCGCAGAAAAAATTCGTGGAAGTCATACAGACGCTGGCGGACGAATATGATTTTGAATTGATAGATTTGTATAACTCGAATGTTCTCGATTCCCATGATGCTAATATCATCACGGAATATATGCCGGATGGCGTGCATGGAAACCCGGAGGGGTATCAGATTCTGGCAGAGCGTTTTGCGGGTGAAATTGTAAAATACTATAATGAGGATGGCTTGGAAACGGCGGAAGAAAGCAGTGTAACCGAAGGGATTCCCGCATCAGGAAGCGGATTGGGTATCGGAGCGAATACAGGAGCTGCGACCGGGGTCACGGGCAATGTCGGGGCAGGTGCGGGCATGGCGACTGTAATCGGCGGAAATACCGGCGTGAATACCGGAAATTACGGAATCGGTACGGAAACGGAAAGCGGCAGTGAAGTTGAAACAGGCGGAGAATCCGACGGAAATAATGAGGCAGACAGCGGGACTGATGGAAACGATATGGAAAGCGAAGCCGGCGGAACGCAGAATGGAGCAGACGCCGGGACCGGTGGAATGCAGGGCGGAGCGGATGACGAGGAAGGTGGAATGCAGAGCGGAGCGGATACCGGGGCCGATGGAACACTGGAAGGAACGGATGCCGGAGACATCATCTATGATGAGGATAAGGAATCGAGCGGTGAAATGGATGCCGAAAGCGGAAAAAATGAAAGCAGCAACGGAGCGGGAGCTGATAAAGGCATCGGAACGGATGACAGGAATGATGCCAGTTCGGAGAGAAAGCAGTATCGGTATGAGTATTGACAGGTCGTGAAAGGCATGGTCGGTAAATGAAAGAAGAGTATCAGCAGTATAGTGATGAAGAATTGATGATACATTTGCGGGACGGCGAAGACGGTATCATGGATTTCATCATGGATAAATACAAGAATCTTGTTAAAAGCAAAGCGAAGTCCATGTATATTCTGGGCGCGGACAGCGATGACCTGATTCAGGAAGGAATGATTGGTCTTTTTAAGGCCGTGAGGGATTTTGACAGCGGCCGGGATGCAAGTTTCTTTACATTTGCGGATCTGTGCATTTCAAGACAGATGTATACGGCGGTACAGGCTTCCAGACGGTTGAAGCATATTCCGTTGAATACCTATATTTCGCTCTATGCGACTGCGCAGGAAAATGCCGAGCGCAGCGAGGAAGATGCGGCGCTCGTCAATATTCTGGCCCATAAATCGGAGCAGAGCCCGGAAGAGATGGTGATCGATAAAGAAAATCTGGAACAGCTTGAAAGAACGATTGAAAAAGAACTGAGCAGTTTTGAAAAACAGGTACTCGACCTGTATCTGACAGGGATGCGCTATGCACAGATCGCAAAAGTGCTCGGAAGGGATGAAAAGTCCACGGACAACGCGCTGCAGCGCATTAAGACCAAGCTTAAAAGGGTGGTATATGCAAAATAGTCTTTATGGAATCGGAAAAGTTTCTTGCGAAAGCCGGGAAAGAAACGAAAGAAGGAGGTATTGGAATGAAAAAAACTACCGTATTTTTAATTTTTCTAGGCAGTTTTCTAATTTTTAGCATATCGGCCAATTTATGTTATCAGATGGGTATCTATGTGGATGAACATAATACGACGCCAAGCGTTGTATTCGGCGGAGATTTCTGGCTGATGGCGTCCTGGTTCCGGCTGGCTTTGTCGGGTATCATGACGGTCATTTCCGGGATAGCGCTGTTCCGGGCGGAAAAGAAATGAAGGTAACGGGAGAATTTTTGTCGGATACAGGGTATTGACAAAATAAAATATCCTGTGATACAATACAATTCGGCAAACGGGTAATAGCCTGTCTGTCAGAAACAGGCTGCTGTAGCACAGTCGGTAGTGCGTCGCATTGGTAGTGCGGAGGTCACGGGTCCGATTCCCGTCAGCAGCTCTTGAAAAGCCTTGTAAATACAAGGTTTTTTTGTTGTCCAAAATCAAAAGGTAATCAAAAAAGTAATCTAACGTATGTTCGATTCAAAATCGTAGAAGAAAGGAGAAATTCTGTACATCGTGACAATTGCATATTTTGTTAGGACATGTAAATAAGTCCTCTATCAGTTGTAGAAATATGATTGTTAGAGGGCTTATTTTAGTGCCTTAATTAATTGGGTAGGAAATATTCACAAGTCAATCCTAAAACGCCTGTATGAGCCTCACAGAGCGTCAGGAGGGCATTCTATGATAACAATCCCACACTAACTTAAAATAACGATTTCATTGCAACAACAAAAACATAACTTAATTCACAAGGAGGAACAGAAACAGTGACAATACACGTAAGTAACATGAAAGAACTTAATAAGGCATTACAGCCAGTACTGAAAGGTATGGTAGGCGAAATGGCTGATAGGGTAGAGCAAACTTTGAATCACTTTCTGCAAGAGTATTACAACAGTTATGATCCGGTTTATTATCGCCGATCATATGATTTCCTTCATTCTGCTATAAAAACAGAACCGAAGGTAGTAGGTAATAAGGTTGTTGCGTCGGTATATATTGATACTGATTCAATGAATAATTATTACGATGCTACTGGTGAGCAGGTAGCAAGGTGGGCGAATGAGGGAACACATAGCGGCACGATTCAGGGAAACAATACCCCTCATGTATGGGATGATACAATGGATGAGACTGTTAATAATGGAGAGCTTTTAAAATTGGCGGTAGATTATTTGAAAAGTAAAGGCATTTCAGTAAGAATGTAGAAAAAGGAAGGAGAATTACAATGTCAGTATTGAAAAAAGAATTTATAAACAGGATGGCAGAAAATGGCGGTATTACTAAAAAGGCTGCAAAGCAGGGGCTTGAATTGTTTATTGAAACGCTCATGGATTGTATGTGTGAGAATGAAAAAGTGATGTTTTCAGGATTTGGCAGGTTTGAGATGAAAACCGCTAAAGAGAGAAAAGGCAGAGTGCCTTTAAGCGGGGAGGAATGTATTGTGCCTGAACATAAGAAAATGAAGTTTTATGCAAGTGATACGTTGGCTGATAAGATAGATGAAATTCTGGAGGAAAATGATACATATGGGATTGATGAATAAAGTATCAAACTGTGCTGAATGTGAATTTATGAAAATGTATAATTATGGCAATAAGATTTATTATTGTGATCATGTAGACAGAACTGACGATATGGGGAAATTAAGTGTAAATGAGTTGCCGAAGAGAAGCCCTAAGTGGTGTCCACTAAGAGATAAATAATTCACATTACAGGGCAATCAAAACATTTTACAAAATTGAAATTCAAGAAATTCTAATAACTGTCAACCACTTCACTGTGCAAGTCTGCACAATGAGATTCCAATAAATAATGATTAAAAACTAAATATTTGAAAATGTAAGTATGGTATAAGATTGCGCCATTTTTGGCGTGGTCTTTTTCTTATGCAAAAATTTAACATTTCTGAAATTTTACTAATCAAGATTGGTACGAAAATTTTTGTAAACTTCTAAAATACATTTCTTGAATTTCTGGTAATCTTAGGAGGTTCAATGGGTAATGATATAAAATGTATGTACTTTAACCACAGATTCAAAGATAAGCCGCAAGGAAAACAATGTGGATGGGTACAGAAAAGTTTGACACAAGTAAATATTACGATTGAAAATTTGGCAGATGCCTTAGTTCACGGGGCATCATTTAAGCCAGGAGTATTAGCAGGAGGGAATAAAGCTGAAAACTGGATAGAACAACAATTATTTGGATTAGATTTTGATGATGGCATAAGGATAGAAGAAGCCTATAATAAAGTGATTTCTCTGGGAATCACACCATGTTTCATGTATACGACATTCAGCCACAAAGAGGAACATCATAAATTCCGCATGATATTCTGTAATGATACTGTGATTACAGATGGGAATATCAGGGATAAATTACAGGCTACACTTATGGGAACTATTGGCGGTATTGATGAAGTATGTTTCAACCGTGACAGACTATTTTTCGGTGGTAAAGGGCATACGGTGTTATATCCTGATTATGATACAAGGATAAATGCTGAATCCATCATAGAAAAGTATTGGAATGATGATTTTGAACAGTACATATCTAATGCAAAGCCGAAATCAAAGAAGAAAAAGGACAGCACTGCTGCCGGTATCAAAAATAAAGATACTGATACTGTAAAAGAGCGTCCTACATATGAAAATCTGAACGTAAAAGCAATCAAAGAACATGATATTGAGTATCTACGCAAGGTATTAGCGCATGATCCGATAGAATTTGAGAATAAAAATGAGTTTTGGGATTATATCTACTCCGAGTTGGATATAGCAGAACTGATTGACATAGATGATCCGAGGTCATTTTGTTGTGTGTTGCATGATGACCATAATCCATCTGCAAATATATTCACTACGCAAAATGGCGTACAGAAATATAGGTGTTGTTCTGAAAATCTCACACTGAATATCAAGCAGTTAATTGAATTATTGGGCGATTTTAAGTCTGAATACAAAGCAATCCAATTTATCATGAATATCTACAACCTATCAATCAAAGAATCCCAATGGAGCATAGAACAGAGAGAAAATATTGACCTTATGATAAGCAATATCACGCTAAATAAGTTTAAAGAATTGTGTCCACAAGCTGATAAAAATATCAAGTATGCGAAAGATACATTCCTTATGATGCTTTCTATTGCAAGGAATAATATTTATAGTGAGAAATTTTCCAATAATGACGGTGAAATTGTTTTCTATGTGACAAATAAGAAACTATCTGAATATTTGGGAAAGAGCAATAGTCAAAAGAAGATTGATAAGGTCAGTAAATATGTAAAAATGCTTGTTTATCATGATCTAATTAGGATTCTGGATAATGACCAGATACCAAAGGAATTATTGAAAAATGCTTTAAAATATACGAATGGTAATAAAAATCGTGCTAATTTCTATGCTATTCCATCATGGGTAATTCAGCAGTTAAGCACTATTGAGAATAATGGTGTCAGGTGGAAAGAAAAAGGCTACAGGATTGCCGGAGTATCATTTGATATGTTCTACCGTTCTGAAGGATTTGATGTGGCAGCTTCCATATATCCGCAGTATAAGAAAAAGAAGAATGAGTATGGTGAGATTGTAGACCGTTCTACCACTAAAGCCAGTGATGAGCGTACTTTGAAGATTTCCGAGATTATATTACAGTGTATCCAGCGAAAAGGATATTGTACCGAGAAAGAAGTTGTCTATATTCTTGGCAATAAATATAGATATGAAGTCACTGAAACACAGATAAAACGTTGTTTGAATGAGATTATGGACTTATACGGACTGAAAAAGGTCAAAGCAAATAAAGCATTGAAGGAGCAGTATCATATTAAATCAGATGGTTATCCCAATATCATTATTGAAGATGTTGCTTAATGGGTGGATAGGGGAGGTAAAAGGGTAGGGTAGTAACTTATATATATCTATATTACTACCCACCCCTTTTACCCTATTGGCTGTCAATAGTAAATTTTTAAAAGATAAATGAAAACATATTACAACTAAATATAAGTGGTATAGAAGAAATACTGGATATGCCTACAGAGGGTGATGTTCTGTCAGAACTTGCCATGGCAAATATAGATTGTATGGGACAGGATGAGCTATGCGAAGTGGTGCTTCCGAATTATTCGTAACCACCTAAACACGATATTTGTAAAACAGGTGATTACAAGGAACCTGATTATATACATGCAGATATTTTTACTCCAATTGTAAAAACTGGCGAACCGAAAGTTTCGGCTGGTAAAGAGCAAAATCCGAATATTTCGGTTATAGCAGATAATGAATCTCATTGTGCAAAATTGCACAGTGAGTTATTTTGCGTTACTGGAAAAGATTCAGGGTTTATTGATATAGAGGATTTATATTAATAGCTTCGACAGAATTGACGGAGCGGATTATCAGTGGGTAGTATTTCACGACATACCTATAAATGAGTAGCTTTCGCCGATTAGTCCGATTGGAAGAATAAGTATCAGAAGGTCAAAATGGCCTCTTGATCTTATTCCCATAATGGGCGTTTGCCAAGTTCAGCTTACAATTTCGGTTCAAACAGATTCCGTAAAAGTGGAAAGTGTTGTCCGCTGTGGACAACGTTGTACATCATGTACAACTGTTGCAAATTTGGCACGGTTGTGACACAATGACACAACGGCTGCTGCCAGCGTAGATATTATAGGTGGGTGGTATTTCAACATATACCGTAGTTCCGTGGGACGGTGGTTCCTCGCGAGTA
>CAJTUC010000054.1 GCA_910579395.1 uncultured Lachnospiraceae bacterium
TTGGGCGGAATATTGTTACCATAACTTCTATATTTCTTTAAAAAAATGTTGATTTTCCGTGGTAAATATTGTATGATGGCTTTACATAATATGGGATAGTGGCCTTTTTTGTGTGTAAAGGGAATGAAGCGCCATTCTTCGCAAACGGGAATAGGAGTGTGATATTTATGAAACGGGATAAATTTGCAAAGTTATGTCTGACGGCCGGCCTTGTATGCGGCATAGCAGCGGCACCGGTCAATTCGCTGGAAATACAGGCGGCGGAGATAATTGCGACGGTGCAGGGAACAGTGGCATCCGGTACAACTTCCGACTTGCTGCGGCTTTCTACCAAAGAGGGTGAAATGCAGATCAAGCTTGATAGCGGAACGGATACGAGCGGCTGTAAGATCCTGCTGCCAGACAGTAAGGTGTCGGTTTCTGTGTCACATGGTTCTGACGGATATCTTCATGCGGTAAAGCTTTCCGGAGAAACGCAGGCACCGGCGACGACGTTGGATTCTTCGACATCCACTACGGTGACGGGAACAATCGGGAACAAAAGCAACGGCGATGTGCTTTTCTTTAAAACACCGCAGGGGGATATGGAGATTAAGATGGACCCTACGACAAATCTGAGCGGCTGTTCCGTTCTTGTGGCGGAAAAGACGTACAGCATTGTATGTGTGCGGGGGTCAGATGCCTATATGCACGCGGTGAGCATTTCGGATGGAGCGTCGGGTTCATCGGGGACAAGCGGTTCGTCGGGAACGAATTATACAGGCGTAACGCCGGCGCCGGTTTCGGCCGTCAATGTAGATACATCAACGGTATCCGGTACGGTAACGAGTGATACAAAAGAAAATCTGCTCTATTTATCGACCAGCTATGGTGTGATGCAGATTGCGATTGATAATAATACGGATTCCAGAAACGGCATTGTTCTTACGCCCGGTAATAAGCTGACAGTTTCGGTTTACCGCGGCTCGGATGCTTACATGCACGCGGCGACGATTTTTGCATCAAAAGACGGTTCGTCGGTATCGGTGGATACGTCTTCTACCTCGACGGTAACAGGAACGGTCGGAAGCAAGTCCAATGAAAATCTGCTCTACTTATCGACGAGTTATGGGGAGATGGAGCTGAAGCTGGACTCGGTAAGCAGTGTCAATAACTGCAAGGTGCTGGTAAGCGGTAAGAAAGTTACAGTGACTTGTGCGCGTGGTAACGATGCGTATATGCATGCCATTTCCATTACCGGTTCATGACGAATGAGCGGTGGTCTCGCGGTATCGCAACCAGGGCTACAACTTTACGATCACTTCCTCTACCGCTTATGACCAGAAGTGGATTCGGGGCAGAAATACATTTGAGAATATCGATAGGCTGGTAGACAGTATTTTTACGAATTTTCTTTCCAGACCGGGAGTCCGGCAGCCTATTTTTACATCCTATTGCGACGGCCAGCGTGTGACCTGCGACGGCCTCAGCCAATGGGGCTCCAAATATCTTGGGGATGAAGGATATTCTGCCATTGAGATCATTCGATATTATTATGGCAGCGACATGTATATTAATTCGGCGGTCAGCGTGGCCGGCGTACCTTCCTCGTGGCCGGGGTATAATCTCGGAATCGGCGCATCGGGGGATAAGGTCAGACAGCTGCAGCAGCAGCTCAACCGGATCGCACAGAATTATCCGGCAATTCCGAAACTTACGGTGGACGGTATCTATGGTTCTTCGACGGCGGAGGCCGTGCGGGTGTTCCAGAAAGTATTCGGACTGCCGCAGAGCGGGATTACGGATTATCCTACATGGTATGAGATTTCAGACGTCTATGTGGGTGTCAGCCGGATATCGGAACCGGGTTGATGAAAAAGCGTTTAAAAAAGAAGACCGGGGCGGGAGAGGAATCTTCTGTCCCGGTTTTTGTCCGGTAAAGGTTCGACGTTCCCCTTCGAACTACTTTCATCAAACTACTTTCAGACATCTTTCACCTTGCTAAGACCGACAGTTAAATGCTATAATAACAGAAATGAGTAAAAACCTTTCGGAAGCGTGGTGTGAAATTGAAGCAGATCATTCGTGAAATATTAGACGGAAATTTTAAGTATGAAAATAACACGCTGGATTTTTCATGCCCGCGGGTCGAATTGTCCGTACAGGCGGGTGAGACGGCGGAGGGGTCCTTTGTCCTGTCCGGGGCCAAAAATGTTGTGACGGAAGGTTATATCGTGTCTTCAGACCTGCGGATGGCCTGTCTTGCATCTACTTTTGGAGGCAGTCAGGATGAGATCTTTTATCGGTTCGATGCTTCCGGCTCAGCAGCCGGAGAAGAGGTCAAAGGCGCTTTTCATATGATATCAAATCAGGGAGAATATTATCTCCCTTTTTCAGTTTCCATTACGGCAGAAGAAATAACGTCCAGTCTGGGAGAGATTAAGAACCTTTTTCACTTTACTAATCTTGCAAAAAGCAACTGGACGGAAGCGGTAAAGCTTTTTTACAGCCCTGCATTTGAGCGGATACTCGCCGGAAACGGTAAGCAGCATTATGCGGCCTATAAAGGACTTTCAGCGGTCTATGGCAATGAGCATAATGTGGAAGAGTTTCTATTGGAGATTAATAAAAAGAAGCCGGTGGAGTTTTTGCCGGAAGAGGCGGAGATCAGAATTGAGGAGCCTGTGGCAATGACACGTTATACCCTTGTCATTCATCGAAACGGATGGGGGTATACATGCCTTCGTATAGAGACGGAAGGGGATTTCCTGAAGGTAGATGAAAAACTTGTTACGGAGGACGCTTTTCTCGGGAATCTGTATCGTTTATATTATTATATACAGGATGAAAAGCTTCATGCGGGGAATAATTACGGGTGTATCCGCCTGATCAGTTTTGAAAAGACAGTCACGATTCCGGTGACAATTGTCTGCCGTGCGGAGATCGGACGGAAGTTATCAGAAATGAAACGGGAACAGAAACGCGTGACGATGCAGCTCATACAGAATTATCAGGCCTATCGGCTGAAAAGGATCAGCGCCAGGACCTGGATGGAAGAATCGGGCAGTCTGGTGGAGCGTTTAAAGGAAGTAGACGGCAATGATATTTCGGCAAAGCTGTTTCAGGCCCAGCTTTTTATGACACAGGAACGTTTTCACGAAGCGGAATGGATTCTGGAACAGAGCAAGGGGGAAATAGAAGAACTATGGGGGGAAAAGCCGGAAATAGGCTGTTATTATCTGTACCTGACGACCCTTAACAGCAAAAGTGACCGGTATGTGGACGGGATATCCCGGCGAATTGCCGGCCTTTATGAGAGGAACCGCGGTAATTGGCGGATTGCATGGCTGCTGCTGTTCATATCGGAGGAATATACGAGAAGTACGGCCAGAAAATGGGCGCTTTTGGAAGAACTTTTTGCATATAGATGTTATAGTCCGATCGTTTATCTCGAGGCGTGGAATTTAATCTGTATGAATCCGGCCATGCTGATGAAGCTTGGTGATTTTGAATTGCAGATTCTGAATTTTGCAGCCAAAAATGAAGCGATGAAGGATGATGTCATGATACAGTTTCTGTATCTGGCGCAGAAACAGAAAGGATATTCTGAGCTTTTACTGCGGATTCTGATTTCCTGTTATGAGAAAAAGCCGCAGAGTGATATCCTTCATGCGATCTGTGCAACCTTGATGCGGGGGAACAAGCAGGGCAGTAAATATTTTAAATGGTATCAGGCCGGTGTGGAGCAGAATCTGCGGATTACACGGTTATATGAATATTATATGATGTCGGTCACACTGGATGACAGGCAGACTCTTCCCAAAATGATATTGATGTATTTTTCCTATCAGAGCGATCTGCATTATGAAATAACGGCATGGTTGTACGCCTATGTGTGGAAGCATCAGGAGGAAATTCCGGATATTTATATCAGCTATCTGTCCGCTATCGAGCATTTTGTCATCGAACAGATAAAGCATGGCAGGATCAACAAAAATCTGGCTTACCTGTACCGGAATGTCCTGGAACAGTCTATGGTCGATGCAGAAGTGGCGAAGGCGCTCATGGAACTTTTGTTCATGCAGGATATTACGGTGGAGAGTGATGCCATAAAGCAGGTTGTTTTAGTCTATCCCTATGGCGTGAAGGAGATGATGTATTCCGTAACGAACAGGAGGGCACAGGTTCCGGTGTTTGACGAGGAGTGTAAAATCGTGTTAGAGGACGGGGCGCGGAACCGTTATACGAACAGCATTACCTGCAGAGCGGAACAACTGATTACGACGAACCGGCTGTTTCAGCTCGCATCCCCTTTCATCAGGGAACATCTGGGTTATTCTCTGTATGTCTGCTATGACCATAAGAGCGGTCTGAGCATACAAGAGGAAAATGTAGAGCGTTTCCGGTATCTGGCCGATTCGGATTTTTTAATAGAAGCAAAACGTCAGGAAATCAGAATCGGACTTGTGCAGTTCTACTATGAAAAAGACAGAATGTGGGAGTTGGATGAGTATCTGCTTTCGCTGAATCCGGAACAGATTGCGGAGGACGACCGAAAGGAAGTCGTACGCATTATGGTGCTTCGGGGAATGTATAAAGAGGCTTACGAGTGGGTACGCTGTACCGGGCCCTACCGCATCGATGTGAAGACACTCGTCAGACTGTTCAGCAGACTGCTCGCACAGCATGAAGCGGAAATGGAAGAAGACGCTTTTATGACGGGCATTCTTCAGTATGTTGTCAAAAAAAGAAAATATGACGAACAGATTTTAAAATATCTGAACCGGTACTATAACGGCAGTATCAAAGATATGCGGGATATCTGGAAAGCGGCAGTGGATTTCGGCGTGGATGCTTATGAAATCAGCGAGCGGATCATCATACAGACTTTGTATACCGGTTCGTATATCGGCGAAGAAATGGAAATTTTTGATGCTTATACAAAAGCCGGCGGAAAAGAAGAAGTTATATCCGCTTTCCTGTCGCAGATCTGCTATGATTATGTCATCAGGGAAAAAGTAGTGGATAATGCTATTTTCCGCAGCATCCGGCGGATGTACAGGGAAAAGGAAGAACTGCATCTCGTGTGCAAATTAGCTTATTTGAAATATTATGAGGAAAATCCGAAAGAGCTTGCGGAAGACATGAAAGAAATGATCACGGATTTTCTGCGTGACCTGCTGCATCAGAAAATCATTCTGCCGCTGTTCAAGTCCTATCAGGGTTATCTTCCTGCGCTCGATATGCTGCAGGATAAGGCGATTTTGGAATATCGTGCGAAGCCGGGGCGACGTGTGATGATTCATTATCTGATTCAGCGGGAAGACGGAAAAGAACAGGAATACTGCAAGGAAACGATGAGAGATATGTTCGGAGGAATCTGTGTCAAGGAATTTATTCTCTTTTTTGGAGAGCGGCTGCAATATTATATCACGGAGGAAGCCGATGGTAAGGAGCAG
This sequence comes from uncultured Lachnospiraceae bacterium, assembly GCA_910579395.1. Classification (GTDB taxonomy): domain Bacteria; phylum Bacillota; class Clostridia; order Lachnospirales; family Lachnospiraceae; genus UBA3282. Next base: position 5,439 of record CAJTUC010000054.1, read on the forward strand.
GTGACGGAAAGCGGCACGATCAGTAAGAATGATGGCAGCAGCCGGTTTCATGCAGGCAGCCGTTTTCAGCTGTTGAACGATATCATGATCGGTAAGACCATGCAGGATTATGATACGGTGAATACGTTGCTGGAAGAATATTATAAAAAGGATTTTATGACCGAAAAACTGTTTACCTTACAGTAAAAGTGGTGTTGGATATGCTTTTTAATAAAAAGACAGAAGAAAAAGTGCATAAAGGAAGCGTTCTGGTGGGTTATGATCTGGGGGATGATTTTTCCCAGATCAGCTATTGCGTTTACGGGGAAAACGTGGTGGAAAGTGTGGCGACCGTGATCGGGACAAAACAGTATAATATTCCGACAGTGTTATGTAAACGAAAAGGGGTGAACCAGTGGCTGTACGGCAAGGATGCTGTCAAATACAGCCAGGAAGAGGAAGGATTTCTTGTGACTGATCTGATAGAGCTTGCAAGAAAAGGTGGAATGATTACAATAGAAGAGGAAGCCTTTGATCCGGTGGCCCTGCTTACGCTGTTTTTAAAAAGAAGTCTTGCTTTGTTGAATTTCATGGTGACGGCGGAAAATATAGGGGCTATCATGTTTACAGTAGAGCGTTTAGATGACAGGATGGTGGATGTGCTGGCAAAAGCGGCCGTGAATCTGAATCTGAAGACATCGCAGATTTATTTTCAGAGCCATATTGAGAGCTTATATCATTTCGTACTGCATCAGCCGGAGGAATTATGGAATTATCAGGTGCTTGTCTGTGAACATAACCGCCTGCGATTAAAGATTTACCGGTTCGAACGAAATAAAAAGACAACGCCGATGGTCGTTTTGATTGAAGAGCAGACCTGTTCTTCCCTGATTCTTCCGAATGAACAGGAAGAGGAGGAAATCCGGACAGACAGTTATAAACTGGCGGATGAAAAGTTTCTGGAGCTTTTAAAGGAACAGTGCGCGGACAGAATTGTTTCGGCGGTCTATCTGCTGGGGGACGGTTTCCGCGAAGAATGGGCAAAAGAGTCCCTGCGTTTTCTATGCAGGAACCGCCGCGTTTTTCAGGGAAATAATCTGTTCTGCAAAGGGGCTTGTTTCGGACTTTTAGAGAAGCTGGAGCCGAGCCAGATGGGAAAAGAGCATATTTTTCTCGGTGCGGACAAGCTGAAGGCCAATATCGGCATGAATGTGCTCCGGCGTGGAAAGGAGTCTTATTTCGCTCTGCTCGATGCAGGAGAGAACTGGTACGAGGTACAGAAAGAGTGTGATATTCTTTTACCGGGAGATGAAAATGTTATTTCGTTTCTCGTTACGCCGCTGACGGGCAAGCGCGCCCAGCTTCGGGAATTTATTCTCGAGGACGCACCGGTCAGGACGGGCGCATTTAGCAGGTATGATATCAAGATCAGAATGACTTCCGCGGAATGCGTTGAGGCGCAGATTACGGATTTGGGATTCGGGGAACTGTTTCCGCCCAGCAAAAAGGTATGGACAAAGCAGTTCGCCATCACATAGAAAAGGCATAAGAGAAAGGCGGGCAGCGTATGAGCCGCATTATATTGGGAACGGGGAATTATGCGGAAATCCCATATTTTTTTGAAAAAACTTATGTAAACCTATATTCTCTGGAAGAACTCTGCTATTGTTTTGTGGAAAACGTGGAGCTGATAGACCAGGAAATCGTGAGCGATAAGCTGGCGCGCTGGCTGGACGAGCAATGCGGTCTTCCGACACTTGCCCATGCGCTGTATGCGCTGGTGAACCAGCGGGGCTCGGCGAGTGCGTATGTGGGAATGATACTGGAATATGCAGGCCTATATCCGGCCAAAACGATTTCCCATGTGGAAACGGTGATTCGCAACAGCGCGGGCTTAAATCCATATGAGCGGCAGAAGACCAAAGCGGATTATATGTTACAGAACGGCCGCTATATGCTGGCTCTGGACCGGTATGATGAACTGCTGTCCAGGCTTCCGTCCGGAGAGCGGGAGCTGCGTGGGAAAGTGCTGCATAACAGAGGTGTCGTCAATGCCAGATTGTTCTTATTCGAGCGCGCACAGGAAGATTTTCTGGCGGCTTATCAGTCGAATGGCAGCGTTGAAAGCCTGAAGCTTTTTCTGACAGCGCACCGTATGCAGGACAAAGAAGAAGAATACGTTGATTTCATTGCCGGTCATCCCGAATGGTATGACGCTTCGCTGCAGGTGGAAAGAGTGGTGGAGCAGGCGGCAGGCGAATATGATATGACGGACGAGAACCGAATGCTTTTTACCCTGCGGGTGTGTAAGGAAGAGGGAAGCAGCACTGCCGGGAATGCGACGCCATATTATGACGAGATAGAAAAGCTGACGAGCGCACTCAAAGACGATTACAGGGAGTGTATGAAAGTGTGAAGAGAAGTTCTAAGAATGCTCTTGTCGGGTCATTCTGCAATGAAATCGTCAGATTTCATTTGGATTAGTTTATGCCGCGGTGCCGGTATGATGAAAGGGTTGAAAAATGGGGATTTTTAAAAAGTTTATTGATAAGTTTAGAAAGAAACCGGAAGAAATTGATTATGAAGAGGAATGGGAAGAGTCCACACAGGAAGAACGTGTTGACTTCACCAATCGGGAAGTGCGGGAAGAGTATGTCCGCAATTGTCTGGGAAAAATAGCGGAAGCAGCGAAGGAACTGGAAAATCTGAATTTTGAGTATGATACGGTGACTTCTTATCTGAAAGATATGGAGGAGATTGAGGCGATTCCGGAAGAAGAAGCGGAAGAACTGAAAAGCTGTGCCAAGCGGGTCGAACTTCTGCAAAACAGCCGGGATGATTATATGGGCAGAAAACGCCGGATGAGTGATTCACGTTTTCAGCAGATAGAAAGGATGCTTGATGAAATCGAAGAGGGATGCAGCAAGCTGAGAGAAGCGGAGCAGTATCAGGAACTGATTAAAAAGGATTTAAGCAGGCTGGAAGGGGAAAAACACGCATACTTTTATCGGAAAAATGAACTGATTGGCACAATTGCGGATACAAAAGGCATGGCAGTCATCTGCGTGACCGCACTGGGCCTGTGCTTTGCCCTGTTGCTGGGATTACAGTTCCTGTTGGAAATGGATACAGAAATCGGTTATCTGATTACGGCCGGGGTAGCGGCATTGGCGATCACGATGATATATGTGAAGCATACGGAGGCGAAAAGGGAATTAAAAAGGGTTGAATTGAGCATCAACAAAATTATCCTGCTGCAGAACCGCGTTAAGATACGTTATGTAAACAATACGAATCTGCTGGATTATCTCTATCTGAAATATGACGTGACCAGTGCGGAAGAACTGGAAAAAGCATGGAACCTGTATTATCAGGAAAAGGAAGAACGGGAGAAGTGCAGGCGGGCCGAGCTGGATTTGGATTATACACAGCAGGAACTTTTAAAAATATTAAGAAGATACCAGATCAAGGATCCAGCAATTTGGCTCCACCAGACAGAGGCCATCCTCGACCACAAGGAAATGGTGGAGATCAGGCACGGTCTGATCATCAGAAGGCAGTCCCTGCGAAGAAGAATGGATTATAATAAGGATATGGTGGCGGGCAGCGCCAAGAAGGAAATCAAGGAACTTGTGCATCGTTATCCAGAGTATGGTAAGGAAATCATAGAAACGGTTGAAAAGTATGAGAAAACTATGTAAAATAGTCTGAGAAAGATTTGCGTTGCAAATCTTTCTCAGACGAAAGAATCGCGAAGCGATTCTTCCAGGTTATGGTGAAGGGATGTGTTGCAAATCTTTCTCAGACGAAAGAATCGCGGAGCGATTCTTTCAGGTTATGGTGAAGGGACGCGTTGCAAATCTTTCTCAGACGAAAGAACTGCAGAGCGATGCTTTCAGAGTGGTCGGAGTAACATGGCAGGAATGTTTTATAATATAAAGGAGGATTATCATGCAGAAACTGGAACAGCTTTATGAAGGGAAGGCAAAGAAGGTATTTAAGACGGAGGACCCGGATGTATTGATCGTGGATTATAAGGATGATGCAACGGCTTTTAACGGGGAAAAGAAAGGAACGATCGTCGGAAAGGGCGTTATCAACAACCGGATGACGAATCATGTTTTCAAACTTCTGGAAAAGGAAGGTGTTCCGACGCATTTTATTGAGGAACTGAGTGACAGAGAAACAGCGGTAAAAAAAGTGGAAATCGTTCCGCTCGAAGTCATTATCCGTAATGTGGCGGCAGGAAGCTTTTCCAAGAGACTCGGCGTGGAAGAAGGAACACCCTTTGAGGAGCCGACGATTGAGTTCAGCTATAAGAACGATGAACTCGGAGATCCGCTTATCAACAGCTATTTTGCAGTGGCGATGAAGCTCGCTACATGGGAAGAGATTGAAACGATCAAAAAATATGCATTCAAAGTAAATGAAGTGTTGAAGAATTACTTTTTGCAGGCGGATATCAAACTGATTGATTTCAAGATTGAATTTGGCCGCTATCACGGAGAAATTATTCTGGCGGATGAGACAAGCCCTGACACCTGCAGACTGTGGGATGTCCACACCAATGAGAAACTGGATAAAGACCGTTTCCGCAGAGATTTGGGTAATGTGGAAGAGGCATACAATGAAGTATTCAAGAGATTAGGCTTATAGAAGTAGAAGAATAAAGCTTGAAAGTAAATTTTCAAATATTGATTGGTATGCGCGCCCCGGCGCGCAAAAGGGTATATAAATGAAAAATCAGATGGAAAAAACAGACAGACTAAGGGAAGAATGTGGTGTTTTTGGTATCTATGATTTTGATGGAAATGATGTGGCCTCCAGCATTTATTATGGACTGTTCGCTCTGCAGCACAGAGGACAGGAGAGCTGCGGGATTGCGGTCAGCGATACGAAGGGGCCGAAGGGCAGAGTCCGGAGCGTGAAGGAAATGGGACTTCTGAACGAAGCCTTTACGCAGGAGGATTTAGAAAAGCTGGAAGGTGACATCGGAGTAGGGCATGTCAGATATTCGACGGCGGGCAGCAGCACGCGGGAGAATGCACAGCCGCTCGTACTCAATTATGTGAAAGGAACGCTGGCGCTAGCGCACAACGGCAATTTAATCAATGCGCCCGAGCTGCGTCATGAATTGGAATATTCCGGCGCAATCTTTCAGACGACGATTGATTCGGAAGTGATCGCGTATCATATTGCGAGGGAACGTTTGAACTGCGGTACTGTGGAAGAGGCCGTAGGGTGTGCCATGCAGAAGATTAAGGGGGCATATTCCCTTGTGATCATGTCGCCCAGGAAACTCATCGGGGCAAGAGACCCCTATGGATTCAGGCCGCTTTGCATTGGGAAACGCGACAATGCTTATATTCTGGCGTCAGAGTCCTGTGCGCTGGACACGATTGGCGCAGAATATATCCGGGATGTGGAGCCGGGGGAAATTGTTACGATTTCGCCTGCGGGAGGAATCGAATCGAATAAGCGGCATTGTATTGCGAAAGAAGAACAGGCAAGATGCGTATTTGAGTATATCTATTTCGCAAGGCCGGATAGTCATCTTGACGGTGTGAGCGTATACGATTCCCGCATTCTTGCGGGCAAATATCTTGCCATGGATTCTCCGGTAGAGGCAGACCTTGTTGTCGGTGTGCCCGAATCCGGAAATTGTGCCGCACTCGGTTATTCGATGCAGTCCGGTATTCCTTATGGCCAGGCTTTTGTAAAGAATGCTTATGTGGGCCGGACCTTTATCAAACCAAGGCAGAAGAACCGGGAGAGCAGTGTCCGGGTGAAGCTGAATGCGATTCGGGAAGCGGTGAAGGGAAAAAGGATTGTCATGATAGATGATTCCATCGTCCGGGGAACGACTTCTGACAGGATTGTCAGAATGCTTCGGGAAGCGGGCGCCGCAGAAGTACATATGCGGGTGAGTTCACCACCCTTTTTGTGGCCCTGTTATTTCGGCACGGATGTGCCGGCTAGAGACCTGCTGATCGCCTATGGCCGTTCGGTAGAGGAAATACGCGAGATTATCGGAGCGGATACGCTGGCCTATCTGAAAATGGAACGGCTGGATGAGATTGCGGGGCATCTCGGTATCTGTAAAGGATGTTTTACCGGAAGCTATCCGATAGAACCTCCCAAAGAAGATATCAGGGGAGAGTTTGAACGATAGAAGATTGTGCTTATGCCCAAATATCACGGGCTGAGTGAGAATGGAGGATATATGGGGACAGACAGATATGTGAGTCCGTTGTCGGAACGATATGCCAGTAAAGAGATGCAGTACATCTTTTCACCCGATATGAAATTTAGGACATGGAGAAAGCTGTGGATCGCACTTGCGGAAACGGAAATGGAATTGGGCCTGAGTCAGAACGGAAAGCCTGTTATCACACAGGAGCAGATTGATGAACTGAAAGCCCACGCGGAAGATATCAATTATGATGTGGCAAAGGCAAGAGAGAAGGAAGTGCGTCACGACGTGATGAGCCATGTATATGCCTATGGGCAGCAGTGCCCGAAGGCGGCCGGTATCATCCACCTCGGAGCGACATCCTGTTATGTTGGTGACAATACGGATATTATTGTTATGACGCAGGCTTTGAAACTGGTAAAAAAGAAACTGGTGAATGTGATCGCGAAGCTGGCAGGTTTTGCCGAAGAATATAAGGCGCTTCCGACCCTCGCTTTTACCCATTTTCAGCCGGCACAGCCAACGACCGTAGGAAAAAGAGCGACTCTGTGGACGCAGGAGTTCTGTCTGGATCTGGAGGATTTGGATTATGTCCTTTCAACGATGAAGCTGCTCGGTTCCAAAGGAACGACCGGCACACAGGCCTCTTTTCTGGAATTATTTGACGGAGACCAGGAGACAATTGACAAGATTGACCCGATGATCGCAAAGAAGATGGGATTTGAGAAGTGTTATCCCGTATCCGGTCAGACCTATTCCCGGAAAGTGGATACGAGAGTATGCAATGTATTGGCGGGAATTGCGGCATCGGCTCATAAGATGTCCAATGACATCCGTCTGTTACAGCATTTGAAGGAAGTGGAAGAGCCCTTTGAGAAGAGTCAGATCGGTTCTTCGGCGATGGCATATAAGAGAAATCCGATGCGGAGTGAGAGGATTGCATCTCTTTCCAGATTCGTTATGGTGGATGCGCTGAATCCGGCAATCACTTCCGCGACCCAGTGGTTTGAGCGGACACTGGATGACTCCGCCAATAAACGCCTTTCCATACCGGAAGCTTTTCTGGCGGTGGACGGCATTTTGGACTTATGCCTGAACGTTGTGGACGGCCTTGTCGTATACGAAAAAGTCATTACCAGACGCCTGATGAGCGAACTGCCTTTTATGGCGACAGAAAATATTATGATGGATGCCGTGAAGATGGGCGGAAACCGGCAGGAACTGCATGAGAAGATTCGCGAACTTTCCATGCAGGCGGGCGCCAATGTGAAAAAAGAGGGAAAAGAAAACAATCTGTTAGAGCTGATTGCAGCAGAACCGGCCTTTAATATGAGTCTCGAAGAACTGCAGGAAACAATGGAACCTGCCAAGTATGTCGGACGGGCCCCCTTACAGGTCGAGAAATTCCTTGCGGAAGTTGTTGAACCGATTCTTGAAGAAAATCGGGAACTGCTTGGAGTGAAGGCGGAAATCAGCGTGTGATAGAATTTGATTTTCTTTTTATATCTGTGATGCCGCGCGGATGCAGGGCTGCGTCTGTGCGGCAATCGGTGATGTTTTTCTATTGTCTGTCTATTCTTATTCTTTTATAACCATGCTTTCCCTATTTATGAGTTAGGACTAGGATGCTGTCAGTGTTAGCGCAAATTTGTGATTGAAAATGGTTGATTATCCCGCACCAGATATTTATTTAGAAGCGTGTAAGATGATAGGTGCAGAGCCCCCCCCAAAAAAAAAGCTATGAGTCGGAGGATTCCAGGAATGGTTTGATATCCGCATACAGAACAGGATGTAAACCTATAATGATTCCGGATTTATGACAGCCAGATGAAGAAATAATGAAGATTTTTGTCGCTAAATATCATGATTTGGAACAGGTAAAAGCGGCCTTCGAGAATGGAGAAATTAATTATTATAAATTTCCGGGTGGAGGTATAGAAGCGGAAGATGCATTGATAAGAGAAGTATCAGAGGAAACGGGGTTATGCGAACATATCAGCAGACCGCTTCTGCGGAGACAATAGGAACTGTGAGGGCTCACAGTCCTATTGCTTTAATGTTATGATTGTATGAAACGTAAACGTATCATCATTGTAATACATCTGCATATCGCCATTGTATTTTTTGACCGTTCTGTATATGCTTTTTAAGCCAAAGCCATGCCTGCTTTTATCGCTTTTTTTGGTACAAAGCAGTCCGGCTTTATCGAGAAAAGGATTTGTTCTGCATGAGTTGATAACCGTTATTACAACAAATGGAGTTTTTTCACGTCTGCCTGTATTGATTTCAATAAAAGAATCAGGAACAATACCCGCCGCTTCCATGGCATTATCAAGCAAATTACAGAACAGTGAAGTAAGGTCATTGTCGGCAATGAAATCCGTTGTCCCGCTTCGTATGTCGGCATGAAAGGTAATGTGGTTTTTGGTGCATTGCTGCATGTAGCGGCATAGGATGGAATTAAGCAGTTCATGCTCGCATAATCTGGAAACCTCCTTTAAATCGGAAGAAAGTATCAGTTGCCGGATATAGGCCTCTATTTTATCATGTTCCTTCCGCTCATTTAGCATGGCAACGGATTGCAGATGCTTCTTAATGTCATGGATTAAAATGCGCTGGTTCTCGTTTTGCAAACGCAGCATTTCGTAATACTCTGTTGAATCAGACTCCTGTTGCAGTAATAGCTGCATTTGCGTAAATTCCTCATTTTTCTTCTGGTGATACTGATTAATCCCAAACATAAGCAGATTAGATATCAGCAGAAAAACAGCTCCGGCAGTCACCATCCAATCAAGTGACGATGAAAGAGAAAACGCCTCACCAATGATTACGAAAATATGCATGATAAAGACAGAAGTTAAAGGGATAAAAACAAGAAGAAAAGCGGATTTATCATACTGTTTCCTGCTTTTCTCATGATTTTGCATCAGGTGTGTCAGTATATAGATAACAGAGAAAAATATCAGCTTGCTGAAAACCGAGAAAATGAAAAGGGGGATGAATTTCCTTCCGTTTTCAAGAAAATGAGGGGCAAAATATTTGGTGATTCCATATGCGATAAGCTCGCTCACTCCCATTACAGCCGTCAGCGTGGAAGAATGAAATAGTCCTGTGTAAAAATTCAAATCGTACTGCGTAACTAAGAAAATAAGATTAAGCGCAAAATATAAAGCTGTATTCAACCATATAAACTCATACTGCGATACAAAGAACATGATAAAATAAAGCCCGCACAGTACGATAAACCTTGTGCGTGCCCTATTTTTGGCTGAAAACAGGCTGGAGGAATACTGCCAAAGGATGATTGCTTCCACCAAAAAACCAAATAAATAACAGACAGTATTTTTCATTTTGATTACCTCGTACTTTCCAAGAAGAGAAGATAGGCTTCTTTAAAAGCGCTGTACTTCCTTTTCGTTAGATAGGCATGAAGTTGATGACCACACATGTACACAAGTGTATGGTCAAAATCTGTGACATGCTCAAAATTGATAATGAAGCTGCGGTGTGTTTGGAAAAAGCGGTTTTTTGGAAGCAGATCAACCCAATACTGCATATTATGAATGGATTCAAAATCACATCGGACGGTATGCACCGTTACTTTCCTGCCCTGTGCTTCTACTGCTATGACAGAGGACGTAAGAAGTGTATGCATTCCCTGCTTTGTTTCGATTGGGATTTTGATTGTCATGGAGTTATACAGGTCAACGGCATCTTTCATATTCCGGAAGAACCGCTGTTTATCCAATGGCTTTGAAAGATAGCGGAATACATGGAAACGCATTGCTTCGTCAAGATATTCCGAATAGGAGGTCACAACGAAAATAATGATATTTTCATTTCTCTTTTTTAATTCGTTTCCCACATAGATACCATTCATTCCGGGCATTTCTATGTCAAGAAAAAGGATGTCTTTTTCGCCCTCATCAGAGAGAAGTGTTTCCCCATCAGAAAAGCAGACAAGCTCCGGACATTTTACATGTATTTTATCAAAAAAATTCTGGCAATATTTTCTAAGCTGTTCAATCATCAGAGCATCATCGTCGCAGATAAGTATTCGCATTTTGACCCTTCCATTCATATTACGTTTGTTCCAATATGCAACATGAGAATTATATAACATCTGAGCTGGGAAATAAATAGAAATGCATGAAAAGACATTCTTTTATAGATTTTGGGATAAAAAGTCCTGCGAATGCAAAACAAATGCAAAACTGGTCAGGATGCAAAACTGGTCATGCATGATATGGTCAAACCTACTATTATTGCTGTGCATAGCCATGTCAATTTACATCAAATGTGGATGGGCAATTGATTTAATTACTGTAGGAGCTGCTGTAAGCCTGATACTTAACAGTCCGATTGATAAAGTGAACAGAGAGTTAGACCGGGAAGAACATCATCGCTATAAGAAGATAACAACTGTATTTTTGTTAATATTTGTAGAATAACCAAAAAAGAGCAAAAAATGTCGATTCATGCAAGAAAGATTGAAATTGTGGCAAAAATAGGGATAATGAAAATTGTCATTGATTTCACAGAACAGTAAAAAGAAAAAATTTATTGCATTAAAAGGAGAGACCGAATGATGAAGAAAAAATTTATTGATACAATCGCAGCTTTAATGTTGTCAATGATGTGTTCACTGCCGGTTATGGCAGTTACAGAGGGTTATAAGGTTATAATTGGACATTTTATAGTGATGGCCCTAATGATTCTCTGCCGGCTGCCCCCGGTAAAAATATTCTTCCGCTGTCAATACGAATGATTTGTATGACATGAGAGGGAAGAAAGACAATACCAGCACCACAATATTGCATTATATGCAGCCGGAAAAGTAACATACTAAATATGGAGGATAGATGAAAAAGATGAAAAAGACGGTAATTGCTTCAATGAGTATGCTTGTTCTTCTGACATTATTAGGCGGTTGTACTCATACATCTCAAAGTGAAGAACAATCAAATATTGATTTTGAGAGTTTGGATACAGACACTCAAGTTGTTGAATCACAGGACGAAACAAATGTTGATTC
>CAJTUC010000055.1 GCA_910579395.1 uncultured Lachnospiraceae bacterium
CTTTTGTATTTTCATTGTAACAGATTCCCCCGCATCTGTCAAACGCTACGGAGTGTTCCGCTGAAATCATTTTATGCCGGATTCCGCAGAAAAGCAAGGAAATTTTGTCGAATCCCGTTTGTCGAATGTCGAATTGGGTGGGGTAAATGGGGTAAAGAGGGGTAAAAGTCATCATAATCTAACAGCGGCACAGGCGGCTATGCAAATTGATATTATAGGAATTTTGAGCGTAGAGGGGTTCACCGGAGTGGCTGGTGGGCCTCTCTTTTTGGCGTTTTATATCATGTTTTCTGATTTCCTTGTAAACATCTCCGCCAAAAGTAAAATTAGCAAAAAAAACCGTAAAATTAGGAAAATTTCCCCTAATGAATCGTGATATAATTTTTAAAAAGTATACTGGGGAGATATCGTTAAGTACAGTAAGGAATAAGATAATGATCACAAAGGGGAGAAAAGCTTATGAATATACTTTTGATTGGAAATGGATTCGATCTGGCGCACGGACTGCCTACAAGGTATACAGACTTTCTGGAATTTATTAAAATAATGAAAGCTGTAAATGATAAGGAACTGAAATGTGATGGAACGATTAATTGGGGAGGAGCGATAGAGAAGTGCATATTGAACTACCATCGTTTACCGATGCGCATAAAGTGGGAAATTATTGCGCAGCTCAAAGATATATGGAAGAAGGGCTCAGAAGAGATAGAGGAACTGCTAAGTCTTATCGCGGACAATTTCTGGTTGGAATATTTTCTGGAATGCCCTATGTATCAGAAAGAAAACTGGATTGATTTTGAAAGTGAGATCAGCAGAATTATCCGGAGCATAGACAATGATATGAGAGAAAAAGATTTTGATGGGCAGATTCAGGAATTGACGAACGAATATTTAAGTGACCGTTATCTACACGACGGGATGAGCAGGAACGGCTTTGGAGAATGGCCTGGAATCTGCAAGATCACTTATCGGGAATTAAGGGATGCTCTGCTCAAAGACCTGAACAGGCTGATAAGAATCCTGGAAATATATCTATACAGTTTAGTGGCGAGGATTCCGTGTAATGGAATTTTGCCCGATGTACAGGATATCTGCTTTGACAAAGTGTTGAGTTTTAACTATACGGATACCTATCGGAAAAAATATGATAAGCAGGGAAGGGCGGAGTATGATTTCATTCATGGAAGGGCCGATGCAGCACACACAATTGCTACAAATAATATGGTGCTTGGGATTGACGAATATCTTTCGGCAGAAAGAAAAGATGCGGATGTGGAATTTATCGCTTTTAAGAAATATTATCAGAGGATTTATAAAGAGACAGGATGCTATTATAAAAAATGGCTCAGAGAGTTGGAAACGGACAACCTGATAGGTCAGCAGAAGCGGCATGACCTGTATATTTTCGGTCATTCGCTGGATGTAACGGATAAGGATGTCCTTAGGGACCTGATCTTGCATGATCATGTAAACACGACAATCTTTTATTTTAATAAAGATGACTTCGGGGCAAAAATCACAAATCTGGTCAGGGTGATCGGGCAGGATGAACTGATCAGGCGGACAGGGAGAGATACAAAGACGATATGGTTCAAACAACAGCAGGAATATATAAGCATGTAAATTGAAAACCAGGGATAAAAACATGACCATCAGTATAACAGGAAGGAGAAAGATGCGGTATGACCGGGAGAAATCATGAGAATTCGAAAAAACCAGAGGAAATAGCGCGTTACAGGCAGGCTGTCGAACAGGGTGACAGAGAGGCACAATATTGTCTGGGGAAATGCTATGAGAACGGAGACGGCGTAGAGCAGGATTATAAAAAGGCTGCGGTTTACTACGAACAGGCGGCAGAACGGGGACAGATAGAAGCACAGCGTTGTTTAGGGTGGATGTATGAACGAGGAATAGGGGTAAAATGCGATTATGAGAAAGAGATGTACTGGTACAGGGAAGCGGCAGAACAGGGAGATGCGGCCGCACAGCATTTGTATGGGATGAGCATCGACAGGCAGAGCAGAGGGAGCGAAAGTGAAAAAATGAGAGCTGCGGAGTGGTACCAAAGAGCAGCGGAACAAGGATATATTCCGGCGCAGAACGCTTTGAGTGATATGTATGAACATGGGAAAGGCGTTAAGCAGGATTATGAACAGGCTGTCTATTGGTTTCAAAAAGCTTATCAACAGATTCTGCGGTCGGCAGAACAGGGGGACTGCGATTCACAGAACAGTTTGGGACATATGTATCATGTTGGAAAGATAGGATTGGAAAGAAACGAGAGATTAGCGGCGGAATGGTATAGAAAAGCGGCTCTGCAGGGAGATTATAAGGCACAGATTTATTTAGGGGAAATGTATGAAAAAGGAAAAGGGGTGAAGCAGGACGATGAAGAAGCCGCCATGTGGTATGAGAAAGCCGCCAGGGAGTATGAGAAAATCGCCGCGCAAGGGGATGCCGGTGCATTCTGGTGTTTGGGAGATCTGTATGCAGAGGGAAAGGGCGTAGAGAAAAATTATACAAAGGCTCAAAGCTATTATAAAAGTGCAGAGGAACTACTGATAAAGGATGCCGAGCGGGGAAGCGCCTGGGGACGGAAAAGGCTGGCCGGCTTTTATGAGCGCGGTGTGAGAACGGGAGCAGACTATGATAAGGCCGCTTACTGGTATCAGAAGGCAGCGGAACTGGGAGATATTAATGCGCTGTTATCTTTGGCTAGGATGTATCAGCGTAGGACCAATTATAAGCCTGAAATGGCAATCGAATGGTATCAACAGGCGGCGTCATTGGGAAGTGATACTGCGATGCTGAGTCTTGGAACGATATATAAAAATGGCGATGGAGTGGAACAAAATGTTGACATGGCTATAAGTTGGTATAAGCGGGCGGCATCACAGGGGAATTTTCTTGCAATAACGTACCTTGGAGAAATGTATGAAAGAGGTATCGGTACGGATTCAAATGTTAAGAAAGCGGCCGCACTCTATAGGAAGTATGCCTACATAGGGATAAATCAAGCACGCAGGAGTCTGGGGAATCTGTATGAAAAAGGATTTGGCGTGGCACAGGATTATGGTGAGGCGGTGAAATGGTATCAAAAGGCCGCAGAACATGGCAATGCGCATGCACAGCGATCTTTGGCGCGTATGTATGTAGAGGGAAATGGCGTATTCAAAGATGTGGAAAAGGCTGTCGGCTGGTATCGGAGAGCCGCAGAACGGCAGAGAGGGGATGAAGAGGCACAGTGCGCATTGGGGGTTTTATATTTAGAGGGTGTTGAAATTCAAAAGGACTATGATATGGCCTATCAATGGTTCATGAAAGCGGAAGCACGTAGCTGCGATGCACAGGCGCACTTGGGCTATATGTATGAAAACGGACTCGGCGTAGGACAAAATTACGAAACGGCCTTGAGTTGGTATCAGAAGTCGGCAAGAAGAAGTTCGCTCGGGCAGTTCAGGCTGGGTTCCATGTATGAAAGAGGAGAAGGTGTGCCAAAGAGCGATACGGAAGCGGCAGTCTGGTACCAGAAGGCTGCAAATGCAGGCAATACCGATGCCCAGAGGCGGTTAGGAAAGATTTATGAAAGAAGAGGGGAATATGGGAAAGCAGAGGAGTGGTATAGAAAGGCAAAGGGCATAAAGGGAGAATGGACATAATTTCTGCGAAAAGCGCAATTTTCATTAAGATATCTCCAGACCGTTCCTGATATAATTGACTCAGCGGTAAGTACAGGCGCTGTAAAATAGGAAAATAGAAGTAACAGAAACGGGGGACAAAAATGAGCAGCAGACCGATAACAAAAAATATTTTGTCGTACATCGAGAACCATCTGGATGATGAATTGTCGTTAGAAAAAATAGCAGAAGAGCTGAACTATTCCCGATTCTATATAGCGAGGGTCTTTAGAGAGAATACGGGGCTGACCCTGTATCGGTATATCCGTGGCAGGCGTTTGAACGAATCAGCCAGAAAACTAACGGAAACAAAGCTGTCTGTCATTGAGATCGCTTTTCTGGCAGGATATCATTCACAGCAGGCATTTACACAGGCTTTTCACAGGGAGTACGATTGTACGCCGCAGGAATACAGGAGAATCGGCGTCTTTGTACCCAGACGGGATAAAATTGAGATGCGCGTAAGCGGTAAATGCAGTTTCCATGCCATCCGCCTGGCGGGAGAGGAGATGGCAGCATGAGTTTCATACCTTATGTCGTTGAACAGACAAGCAGGGGAGCGGAGCTATGATATTTATTCCAGGCTCCTTTCGGACCGGATTATTTTTCTTGGAGAAGAAGTCAGCGATAAATCGGCGGTCTCGGTTATTGCACAGATGCTTTTTCTGGAATTGCAGGATTCGGAGAAAGATATTGAACTTTATATCAATAGTCCTGGCGGCTCCATATCAGCCGGCCATCGGCGGGGGTGTAAAAGGACAAGCGTCCGACATTCAGATTATTTCCGATCATATCCAGAGAAGCAAAAGACGTCTGAATAAAATATTGGCCCAAAATACGGGGAAAACGGTGGAGGAAATAGAAGCCGCTACGGAGCGGGATAATTTTTCGACCGCAGAAGAGGCGCTGGATTTTGGGCTGATCGATAGATCATTGCAAAGCGATAAAGGAAAATGAAAAGGTAAATGAAAAGGTAAATGAAAAAAGTTGGTGCAATCTTCTCTCGTTTGTGATATGCTATTATGGATATAGTTTTATTGATTAAAATATATCCATAATAGCAATAAGCGGGAGAGGAACATCATAATGTCAACCAAAGTCAATGCTACATGGCTTTCAGATAAACTTATCTTATTTCTGTTTGTGATATCTATGCTTCTGACGAAGGATATCATAATCGTTGATTTTCCCGTTTACAGTCTGCTGCTTTTTTTGGCGGCGTTTGGCTGGATGGCAGCAAAAGTTTTTTTATGCCCGAAAGACGGACAGGTATTCCGGCCGATACGGTATTGGACAGACCTGATGGCTGTTTTTATTATTTTTTATGAGGTGGCGGCAATTGTTCTGAAGCTTTTTCGGGACCCGGATAAAGGTGCGATTGATTTTTCGGGGAATGCGGAAATGCTCGCTTTTGTGGTGCTCTATTTCTGCCTGTCTTCCGGGCTGCGGTTTCGGCAGGTTTATTTTGATATACTTTTATATGGCGGTCTGTTACTGTGTACTGTTTTTTTATTTCCGCATTTTACGGGAATACAGGTGAAAGGATACGAAGCCCTGGCGGATAAGGGAGCGGCGGCTTCCTGTTTTCTGTTAGTATGTATGGTCAGTGTTTATCAGTACTGTTTCTGTAGGGATCGGCTGCGCTCTTACTTTTATCTTGCGGTATCTGCGGTCGGTTTTCTGGCATTATCGATCAATCAGAACATCATCAGCTTCTGGCTGATGACGGCGTATTTTATTGCAATGCCGATTTGGCTGAGACCGACGGCGCAGCTGATCAGGAAGAATGCGCAGATGTTTTTTCTGTTCGGCTTTATGCTGAGCAATATGAGTCTTTTGACGGGATATACGCAGATCATTCTGACAGAACTTTCTTACTCGCTGGAGCATAGTGTCTATCTGGATTTATTATTGGCTGCCGGCGGGATTCTCTTTTTCCATTATTGGGATAAAATTCCCGAAGGGATTGACCTTGAGCGGCTTGTCATGCGGAGAATGCGGCGTGTCTATAAAGGGCTGTTGATGGTGCTCGGCATTCTTTTTGCAGGAACGGTCATTGGTGGGAACAAGTGGGCGGCCCTTGGTGAAAAAATGTCGGAGACGGCATGGAAGGGATTTGCGCTTCCGCTTGCGGAGTCGGTGAAACAGGAAGAGAGTGGATTTTATTTTTGTTTTCAGGAAGCGGGGGTCTGCGCCGGTATTTTCATCATCCTCTTTTTTGTTTTTCTGATTGAACGGATGCGGCGTAATTATGGGCTGGATAAACCCGTGACCGGTATTTTGATCCTGATATCCGGTATTTTTATGATGCAGCTTCTGTTTTGGAAACCGGCTGGCAATACATTGACAATCTACTTTGTGCTGCTTTTGTTCGCAGCATTTTATCAGGAAGAAAGGAACAGGCTGGTCAGTATCAAAATTCGAGAGGAAACTCTAAAAGAAATCCATAGATAAAGAAAGGGGTAAGGTTATGAAAAAGTTGAAAAAAGAAATCCAAAATCCGTGCTGCAGAAAAAAGGCTAGGATATGGATTGGAAGGAGTCTGGCCGCTGTGGTCATTTTCTGTGGACTGGCGGGAACCGGACGGTTTTCGCTCCAGACTGAGGCAGCACAGGAGGAAGCAGCGCAGACTGCTGCGGATGCACAGGAAAGCGGGGAGCTGGAGGCACCGGCATCATTCGAACAGGGGGTAGTTCTGGAAGCGGAGAAACGCACCGAAATGAAAGCATCGCCGGATGAAACGGCGAAAACACTGATGACTTTTCAAAAAGGAGATCTGGTCTTTGCTGTTGGAGAGGCAGAAGACGGCTGGTATCGCGTGCTCTATCAGGATAAGGAAGGTTATGTAGAGACGGATGGACTTACTGCGTGGGAACTGGATGTTGGGGGTCTGAATGCGGAAATGGCAGTCAATGAGGCGGAGACGAAGTTCGTCGTAGAGACAGTTGAAAGGTATCGTGCGGATGCAAGGCGTTCCAAAATCTGGGGGACAGTCATTATCGTACTTGTGGTCGGTATTTTTGGCGTCGGCATTTTCTCGGCGATAAGGTCGAACAGAGGGGAAGATGATGGAAAGAACGGTAAAAAAAATGATGGTGAAAAGAACGACGGCGAAAAGAATGGTAGAGGATGGCATGGCAGTGTCAAAGAAAAAAAACGAAAACAGATAGAAATCGAGGACTTAAATTGAGCAGAACGGGCCGACGCTTTACGGGTTTTTAATCGATAAAACGCCGGCCTGTTTTTTTTTGCCCTTATGGAGAATAAGTGATAAAATATATAGAAAGCATCTTGCTGAGCAAAAGATAGGATAATGATTTTGGAGGGGATATTTCAATGAAAAAACTGACAACGGGAAAAATTTGGCTTTTTGCGGTGGGGCAGTTTGGATGGGCGCTGCTTTCCGGTATTATTTCTAACTGGCTGGTATATTTTTATCAGCCGGATGAGGCTTCCATCAGCCAGGGGCAGACGGTCTTTATTCCGCAGGGATTGGCAGTTCTGGGTATTTTTACGGTAATTGGTGCGATCACTGCTTTTGGACGGATTTTCGATGCAGTGACGGATCCGCTGATTGCTTCCTGGTCGGACCGCTGTAAATCCAAAGATGGGAGGCGGATTCCATTTTTGAAGTGGGCGTCGCTTCCGCTGGCTTTATCGACGATTCTGGTATTCTGGTCGCCGGTAACAGAGAAAAGCTGGCTCAATGCAGGATTTCTGTTTTTGATGGTCATGGTCTATTATCTGTCCATCACGGCTTACTGTACACCTTATAATGCGTTGATTCCGGAGCTGGGACATACACAGCAGGAAAGACTGAACATTTCGACGATCATTTCCTTTACATTCATTGCGGGAACTGCGGTAGCGTATCTGGCGCCGATGATATTGGGTGTTTTCATTCCGATGGCCGGGCGGGTTGGCGCAATCCGGATTACCTTTACCTGTATGGCGGCGGCAGCATTTGTCTGTATGCTGGTACCGGTCTTTGCCATCAAAGAAAAGGAATACGTCAATACAGTACCGACGGAGGATACGGCATTCCGGTCGCTTGCAGCGACTTTTCGAAATGGGGAGTTTCGTAAATTTGTCGGTTCGGATATTTTATACTGGATCGCGATTACGATGTTCCAGACGGGGCTTCCTTTTTTTGTGACGAGTCTGTTAAAGCTTCCGGAGACGATGACGACGCTTTATTTTGTCGGGATGACGGCTCTTTCTCTGGTATTTTATGTTCCAATCAATAAACTGGCGGCACGTATGGGGAAAAAGAAGCTGATTCTGTTCGCTTTCATCGTATTCAGTCTCGCATATTTCTATACAGGGTTTCTTGGAAAGATGGGTGCCTTTTCACCAACGATTCAGGGAGCGGTACTGACGGTAGCTGCGGCGCTTCCAATGGCGGTATTCGGCATTCTGCCACAGGCAGTCGTGGCGGATATCGCGCAGAGCGATGCAAAATTGTCCGGCAGCAACAGGGAAGGAATGTTCTATGCGGCGAGGACCTTTGCCTTTAAGATGGGCCAGAGCCTTTCTATGCTGCTCTTTACGGCGGTTTCCACGATCGGCGCAGACGGAGAAGGATACCGGATCGCGGCATTCATAGCGGCGGGATTCTGTATTTTCGGTGGAATCCTCTTTGCGTTCTATAATGAACGGCGGATCAACGATGTGATTCAAGGGTGAGAAGAGCTTCTAACGCTCACGCCAATGGGCATTTGTTCTTTTTGAATTGTTTCTGCCGGCGACGCGGTATGACGGGAAGCAGAGAGGAACGGTTTCTGCGATTTTTCTCAGAACGGGAGGGTGATAGGAATGAAAGAGCTTATTTTAAAGGAAAAAGATTATAAAGAGACGATGGAACAGACCGTGCTGCCTTATCTGCGTAAACGGCAGTCACAGCTCTGGCTGGAGCGGCAGTGCGGCAGAAAGCTTTACTGTGTGTGTTACAGGGCGGAGCAGGCTGGCGGCGTTGTCCTGATCTCTCATGGCTTTACGGAAAGTGCGGAGAAGTATCAGGAAGTTATTTACTATTTTCTGAAAAGAGGTTTTCATGTATACTGTATAGAGCATTGCGGGCACGGGCACAGTTACCGGCTCGTGCAGGATTTGTCGCTCGTACATATCGACTGCTATGAGCGATATGTGGAAGACCTTCTTTATGCAGCCAAAACGGCGAAAAAAGAAAATAAAGCGCTCCCTCTATATCTCTATGCCCATTCTATGGGCGGGGGTATCGGCGCGGTGGCTGCGGCAAGAGAGCCGGACTGTTTTAATAAACTGGTCCTTACCTCGCCGATGTTACGTCCTAAGACGGGAGCGGTGCCCTGGTGGGCAGCCGGATTGATCGCGGATATTTATTGTCTTCTGGGAAAAGAAGAAGATTATGTGATGGGGCAGAAGCCTTACGGGGAACTGGAGCAGTTCGCGGAGAGCGCGTCTACGTCCGAAGCCCGGTTTGCTTTTTATCAGGAAAAGCGAAGGGCCGAGCCGTTGTATCAGATCAATGCGCCGTCCTATGGCTGGCTCAGGAACGCCGGCCGGATGAACCGGTATCTGCGCAGGGAAGGATGGAAACGGATTTCCGCGCCCGTTCTGCTGTTTCAGGCAGAGCGGGATGATTTCGTATCGCTGCGGGAACAGGAGCGTTTTGTCCGGAAGCTGAGCGGCAGGGGAGAAGCACGGCTTGTAAAGACTGTGGGGACAAAGCATGAAATCTATAATGCGGACGAGGACGTATTGGAGCCTTACTGGGAGCGGGTATTCGCATTTTTGGAAAGGTAGTGCAGTAATGCTTCGCATCCTTCCAGAATATCGTCATAAGTCTCGTCAAAATTGCCCGTATACCAGGGGTCAGCAATATCTCGCGGAGAATTTCCGAAGTCCAGCAGTTTGAAGATTTTGTGCTCCGGGTCGCCGCCTGCAATCCGCTGCATATTGCGGATGTTCATCCGGTCCATACCGATCAGATAATCATATTTCCGGTAATCATCTCTGGTCATCTGCACAGCTCTGTGGGGGATGACCGGGATGCCGACCGCGCGCAGTTTTGCAACCGTTCCATAGTGCGGACTGTTGCCGATTTCTTCACGGCTGGTCGCAGCGGAAGCAATCTGAAACTGCTGCTGCAAGTGTTTTTGGGTAACGATATGGGTCATGACGCTTTCGGCCATTGTGCTGCGGCAGATGTTGCCGTGGCAGATAAATAATATTTTTATCATCTTTCTATATCTCTTTCTTATTATTTTACTCGCGCCTGTCAATACACCCGCCAATCACTTTTCCAATCAATGCCAACACCAGCACTGTAATATAAAATCTTGGGTCGCGGGGATGTTCTCCAAAGATAATGAACCCGATGGTAACTGCAAAAACAATCAAACCAAAAAAAATCAAAAAAATTCTTTTCATTTTCATAGGAACTCCGTCGACAGTTTTTAGGTTATGTATTTTCATTTTAATCAGCATAATTTGCCCTCACGCTAACTCAACACAAAACAATCCACAATTTCCTTCAACGTATTCGTATATGTGAGAGTCTTTTCCACCATACTGTAAGTGTCGGCGGTCAATGCTACGATATTTGCATTATTTTCAACAACGTTCGTGACACCGGAAACCGTCTCGGAGATGGAGCCGTTGATCAGGCCGATGGCATCTGCAATCTTGAGCATCGTCTGATTCAGGGCATCGATCGCATTATTAATATCGGTCATCGTGTGGTTGACATATTGCGCGTCATTGGAATACTGTTCGCTTACCTGCATGAAATTATTATAATCCGCAAGGACGGTCTCGTCCAGAAAATTCAGCGTGGATGTCAGGCTGGCTTCCATTTTTTCCACAGCGGTAACGACTTCGGCGACAATCTGTGTGATACCTGTGACTGTCTGGGAAGACTGATTGGCGAGTTTGCCGATTTCATCGGCAACAACTGCGAAGCCGCGGCCCTGTTCGCCGGCTCTTGCGGCTTCGATAGAAGCGTTGAGGGACAGGAGAGAGGTCTGGCTGGCAATGTCCATAATATTTGCCGCGAGTTCGTTGATCTTGGAAACCGCGCGGGAGTGTTCGATTGCCTCTTCGGAAGCATTCTTGACGGTCTGATACATTTGTCTTGTCCGGTCGCTCGCACTGATTGTATCCGCTTTCAGGTTTTCTGCGCGGTTCAGAATTTCTTCGGACAGCGTAACGCCTTCTGCGGCTCTGCTGTTGATGGCAGAAGTGCTTTGTTCGACTTCCAGTATTTCATTACTGATGGCGTCTGTATTGACTGCGGTATTTTCCATGCTGGCGGAAAGCTGTTCGGCTGTTGCAGAGTTGCTGTTGGCATTGTCATTTACGGTAGTGGCAATTTCATGCAGCCGGTTGGCGTTTTCATTAATGGATTCGGAAGTAGAAGAGATATCGCGCATCATACTGCTGAAAGACTGGCGCATTTTCTGTACGGCGCGGCTCATTTCTCCCGTCTCATCTTTATGTTTCAGCAGCGGATGATAGGAATCATCCTGCGAAATATCAAGTTCTGCAGTCTTGCGGATGACATTTGTTACGATTTTGATCGGTGTCGTAATGGTGCTTGCGAAGATAAAGCCAAGTACCATAAAGACTGCAATGATGATCAGGCATATGATGAAGCTGATGGAAATTGCATTCAGCCGCATGTCATCAATGGGGCTCAAAATTGCATTGCGGTCAACGACAATGCAAAGGATCCAGTGATTCAGTGGTGACACATGATAGGCCAGATATTGGTCTTTTGAAGCATCATAGAGAAGGGAGGTATTTTCATAACTGCCGGAATCGATCTGGGTAAGCAGGGTATTAATGATCTCCGTATTGGCTGCGGTGCCGACCAGCGCTTCGTCAGGCGAGTAAATATAGCTTCCGTTGCTGTCGAGCAGGAAAGCATAGCCGGAGTCGCTGCTATCGGCGGTATTACTGCCGAATACATGAATATTTGACAAAGTATCCGCGAAGAGGGAGACTTTGACGTTGGTGAAAACGACGCCGGAGAGGGTGTCGGGGTCAAAGTGGCTGCTCTGGGGCACGCCGATGGAAATCAGCGGTTCACCGCTTGCAGCATCGAAAAAGATGTCGCTCTGCGCCGGAGCGTTATTTTCCATAATATATTTGATAAAAGGTTCTTCCGCATAAGACTGTTCTTCCAGGGAAGTATCCGTGCTGGCGTGCAGAATGCCGTCTTCCGCGCAGACGAAACTGATGCTTTCATGCGTGGGATTCGCATTCATATATTTATTCAGGGAAGCATGAATCTCATTGGAATATTTATTGCCTTTATTCGTGTTAAAGACAAAGAAGTTTTCGGAGCCGTTCAAATAGGTCATCGTCGCATTATATTTTTGAATGGACTCATCGATATAATTTCCCTGTGCCTGAACAATTTCGGTGAGGGAATTTTCCGTATAGGAGACGAGCGTTTCTCTGGAAATATTGGTCAGATAGCGGTAGTTTACAAGGACTGCGATAAG
The DNA here is from genome assembly GCA_910579395.1 of uncultured Lachnospiraceae bacterium. Classification (GTDB taxonomy): domain Bacteria; phylum Bacillota; class Clostridia; order Lachnospirales; family Lachnospiraceae; genus UBA3282. Next base: position 12,167 of record CAJTUC010000055.1, read on the forward strand.
GACTGCAATCGTTGTGAACAGGATAAGAACAGATGCAATTTTTGTCTGAATGGAAGATAACCTTCTGACGTTTTTTGTTTTCTTTTGTTTTGCCATAAAAATAACCATGCCTTTCTCACAGGAATCCATTTCTATTGTTACTTAATCGTTTTAGTAATCATAGCATGAATTGCAATATAATCCTAGTCGTATTTGTGCAAAAAGTAAAAATTTGATAAAAATATACAAAAAAAGAGGATGAAAATACAGCATATTTACTTATTGAAAACCAGTTTCTTTTTGTGAAAAAAGAGAATTTCCCATGATCATACAAGAAAACTTAAACGTTTAATTATAGAGAAAATCGTAAAATAATGGATGTATGGATAAAACGGCGATAATTTCAAATCATATTCATGAGAGAATATCAATCGAGAAGAAGCGGAAAGACAGAAAAATCGTAATTCATGATAAGGATGTAATGCGTAAAAGTATGGAGGCACGAGATGGATTTTTTTGACATACTGACGATGATCGGCGGACTGGCGTTGTTTTTATATGGGATGCAGGTGCTTGGAGATGGCCTGTCGAAAGCTTCCGGCGGCCGTATGGAGCAGATTTTGGAAAAACTGACTTCCAATCGGCTGAAAGCCGTTCTGTTCGGGGCAGCTGTGACGGCAGTGATTCAATCCTCCTCGGCGGCAACGGTCATGGTGGTCGGATTTGTGAATTCCGGCATCATGAAACTGTCTCAGGCGATCGGCGTCATTATGGGGGCCAATATCGGGACGACGGTCACTTCCTGGATATTGAGCCTTTCAGGAATCGAGAGCAGTAATTTCTGGCTCAGTCTCCTGAAACCGTCTTCCTTTGCCCCCATATTGGCGATGATCGGTGTTGTATTTCTGCTTTTTTCCGCAAAAGGGAAAAAGAAAAACGCTGCACAGATTTTCATCGGCTTTGCAGTCTTGATGTTCGGCATGGAAACAATGTCGGATGCGGTGAAACCGTTAGCCGAAGTGCCGGAAGTCAGGAATTTATTTGCGCTGTTTTCCAACCCGCTTCCGGGACTTTTGGCGGGTGTCTTTTTGACCGCGCTGCTGCAGAGTTCCTCGGCTTCCATCGGCATTTTACAGGCATTGTGCGCTGCCGGGGCGATATCTTATGGGAGCGCCGTTCCGATCATTATGGGACAGAACATCGGAACATGTGTTACGGCGCTGCTTTCTTCTGTCGGCGCTTCCCCGAATGCCAAAAGGGCGGCGGCCGTACATCTGTATTTTAATCTGATCGGGACGGCGGCTTTTATGACGCTTTTTTACGGACTGCATATGGTGGTGGGGTTTTCTTTTATGGAACAGCCGGCGGAGGCGTACGGAATCGCCGTCGTGCACAGTGTCTTTAATATTTTTGCGGCCTGTCTGCTGCTGCCTTTTGCAGACGGATTGGAAAAACTTGCATATCTGACGATCAGAAAAAGGGATTCGGAAACTGTCAGAATCCGCCATGTGGAGGCGGATGCTAAAATATTGGACAGCCGTTTTTTGGAGAAGCCTGCGCTTGCAATGGAACAATGCAGAAGGGTGATGTCCCATATGGCTGTCGCGGCAAAAGAATCCTATACGCGTACACTCGATTTACTTTACCGGTTCGATGCGGAGAAAGCAGCGGAAATTGGCCGGATGGAAGAGGATATTGACCGATATGAGGACATGATCGGCACCTATCTGCTGAAACTGAGCGGACAGAGGCTGTCGGAAAAAGACAGTCGGACGCTCATGCTCTTTTTGGAATGTATCGGTGATTTTGAACGGATTTCGGACCATGCCGCGGACATTGTGGAAGCTTACCGGGAATTGTGGGAAAAGGAAAAGAAATTTTCCAATAAGGCGCTTGTGGAGTTGGACATTTTTGCAAGAGCGGTGGCGAATATGATGGAAATCACGCTGGAGGTTTTTGACAGGGAGGATGCCGGTCCTGCTTTTGAAATACAGCCTCTGCTGCAGGTCATTACGGAGCTGGGGGCGGAAGTGAGAACGCGTCATATCAAAAGACTCCGGAAAGGAAAATGTACGATTGAAATGGGATTTCTGCTTGCGGATATCGTGACGGGCTGTGAAAGGATTGCGGCACATTGCTCTCATATTGCGGCGAGCGTCATAGAAGTGCAGGCGGAATCCCTCGAAATCCATGATTATATGAGTACTGCCCGTGAGAGCGGAACGGAGGAACAGAAAATGCTGTACCACACTTTCAAAGGAAAATATGTTTTGCCGTAGAACATTGACGCTTCCGCTCCCTGATTGTAAACTGGAACAAGAGAGTTTGCGATAAGCGGGAGGGAACAGGGATGACATATCAGAAAATTTTGGAGAATGCAAGAGGATGTATCGGCGCATATTGTAAAGCCTGTCCGGTATGTAACGGCAGAGCGTGTAAGAACCAGATGCCCGGACCGGGGGCAAAAGGCATGGGAGATACGGCGATAAGAAATTTCGATAAATGGCAGGAAATCCGTGTCAACATGGATAACATCTGCGAAAATAAAACGCCGGATACATCGCTTGCTTTATTTGGAAGGACTTTCCGTTATCCTTTTTTCGCGGGCCCGGTGGGGGCAATCAATCTGCATTATGGAGAAAAATACAATGATTTGAGTTATAATGACCTGATGCTGCGAAACTGTGTGGAAAACGGCATTGCGGCGTTTACGGGAGACGGCACGAACCCGGAAGTCGTGATACAGGCGGCGAAAGCGGTTGCAGAAGTGAAGGGACAGGGGATTCCGACCATCAAACCGTGGAACATGGAAACGATTCGGGAAAAAATGAAGCTTTGTAAAGATGCAGGCTGCTTTGCGCTGGCGATGGACATCGACGCGGCGGGACTGCCTTTTCTGAAAAATATGACACCGCCTGCGGGCAGCAAGACTGTGGAAGAGTTAAAAGAAATTGTGCGGATGGCGGAGGTGCCTTTTATCGTAAAAGGCATTATGACCGTGAGAGGGGCATTGAAGGCACAGGAAGCCGGAGCCGCGGCAATCGTTGTCAGCAACCATGGCGGGCGTGTTCTTGACCAGTGTCCGGCAACTGCAGAGGTACTTTCCGAAATCGTCGATGCGCTGCAGGGAAGTTCTATGAAGGTTTTGGTAGACGGCGGCATCCGTAACGGTACGGATATTTTCAAAGCCCTGGCAATGGGAGCAGACGGCGTGTTGATCTGCAGACCTTTTGTCACGGCCCTTTACGGCGGCGGCGCCGAAGGCGTCAAAGTCTATATCGAAAAGCTGGCAGGAGAGTTGTGCGATACCATGTCAATGTGCGGTGCCGGGAGCCTGGAAGAGATAACGAGAGAGATGATACGGCGATAGGAGGCGCAGAAGATGAATACCGTTGTAAATGACTGGGAGCGAATCGGGATTATGAAATGACGGTGATCATGTCCTGCTTTGATCAGGCGGCATATGACAGGTATCAAAGTTTTATGGATAGCTGGCAAGGATAAGGCGTTGTATGAGCAAGACCGCAGGCCGGGAATCTCAAATCAGGTTCCCGGCTCTGTTTTTGTCCTGAAACGCCAATGCTTTGCACTAGTGTACTGTATCATTGATATTTAGCATATCTGTCACCTCTGTTATGAGGTGACAGATGAAATTACCGGATAAAGTGATATCAGCTTTTCTCTGGCATCTCCCG
>CAJTUC010000056.1 GCA_910579395.1 uncultured Lachnospiraceae bacterium
TAATGAACAGATGAAACTTTACGGCAGAACAAGAAAAACTGTTACTGAAACAATTCGTATCTGTAAAGACAAAAATATACTAAGGGAATACTTGCTTGACAGGGAAAAGGAGGTTGTGTCAATTATGATGAGTTTATTTGACGAGGAAGAAGTTATAAGGTCTTATATCAAAAGTGAGCGTTATGAAGCTGAACAAGATAAAGCAAGAAAGACAGCTATTCGCATGATTAAGGCAGGTAAAATGTCATTGGAGGATATAGCAGATTACACAGAGTTATCGCTTGATTTAGTTAAGGATTTACAGAGTGAGATTATGCAGTTAGCATAATCGACAAAACAATTTAATATCAAAATAACAGCGTAAAGGCGTATGGAACAGTAAATTGTAAACCATGCGTCTTTTTTTGCGCCCAAAAGGAGAAACATGAGCGACAACATTCAGACCAACACCACAGGGCGATCAACGCCCTGTTTACAACAGAAGATTGACAAGACAAGGTATTTAGTCGAGGTACATTTTTCTGATACCAGTACCCAAAGCGTAGAGGACAAACTAAAGCGTGTCATTCTCCATGATTTAGAGCATGGGAAACAGGACAGACCAAGAAAAAGTGATGAAAAATGATAAATATGTCCTTGACAAGTAGCTACGGGATTTACCCGGAAATATGCAAAGATGATTGGGGAGACACTGTCCTGTCCGGTCATGGATTACCGTGAAGTCACCGTGAAAGCCCTGTCGGGATATGATACGATTGTATTTGGAAGCAGGGCGCATGCGGGCAGGATTGACGGCTATAAAAAGATGCGGGAGATGTTTTCAAAAAGCGGGGCAAAACATTTGGTATTATTTGTAACGGGCGCGACGCCGAATGCGGCGGAGAAAGTCATAACGGCATTCTGGAAACAGAATCTTTCCGAAGACGAGCTTTTGAAGATATCGCATTTTTACATGCAGGCCGGATTGTGTTACGAAAGAATGACTTTTGGTGATAAAATGATGATGAAAGCGGCAGCGGTCATGATCAGGAAGAAAAAGGATAAATCGGATTCGGACAGGGAATTTGAAAAGGCAATTTCGTGCTCCTATGATATTTCGGACCGGAAGTATGCGGAACCGTTGATTTCGTTTCTGCAGGGGGGAATCCTCATAACTTCCTGAAATAAGAAAGTGTAAAGCCCTTGATGATTCAACGGTGATATGCCCTTTGTCAAATAGACAGGTGAAATATCATGGACTTTACACTCTTTGTTTGTTGGTTATGCTCTTGCTATTCCTTTATCTTATCAATATCGGTCAGATTTACGCCTGCGACATTTAAAATTGCTTTTAAAGATAAATAATCATCTTTTAAGCTTTCATATGTTTTGGTTGCGTTTTCATCTTTTGCTATTAACATATGTTTTTGAACTTTTTGAAATTGCTCAATTGCATCTTTTGCTACTTCAATACCATTCGGCATACGATCACCTGCTTTCATATTGTGGCTTGTATTGATTGCTATAATTTTATTATAACGGATTGTATAGAAAGTGTAAAGCCTGTTCAATCGGCATGGACGACAATTATATTCATGCGTCTGCCGTGATATTCCTGATAAAATGGGTTGACATACATACCAACGGTATGATAACATAAACATACTACCGGTATGTAAATTACGATCATGGTTCAAATGCAGTAATGAAGAAAGAGGGTTTCGTATGGCGAGGAATAAGCACCCGGAAGAAACGGTCAATCGGATTCTGGACGTTGCGACCCGATTATTTATGGAAAAAGGATACGAGCATTCTTCCATTCAGGATATCATCGATGAACTGGGCGGACTCAGCAAAGGAGCCATTTACCATCATTTCAAGTCAAAAGAGGAGATTCTGATCGCTGTTACGGACCGGATGACGGGAGAATCCAACCGGATGCTTGCCAAAATCCGCGATCAGAAGGGATTGAATGGAAAGGAAAAGCTAAAGAAGATTTTTAAGGATTCCATCAACAGACCCGAACAGGATGAAATTTTTGCAACTGCGCCGAATCTTGGCAGTAATCCAAGGCTGTTATTCAGCATACTGCGCGAAACAATGGATGATGCCGCGCCGCATTATATTCAGCCGATCATCGAACAGGGCATTGCGGACGGCTCGATTACGGCGGAATATCCGCAGGAACTTGCGGAGCTTATCATGCTCGTCGGGAATTTCTGGATGAATCCGATGATTTTTGACGACTCGGAAGAGAGGGCGCGTCGTAAATTCATGGTCTTTCGCCAGATGATGCAGGGCTTCGGGCTGGATATCGTCGATGACGAGCTGTTTAGGCGGCTTATGAATCTGGCGGCCGTTTATCAGAAGAACAGGTAACGTGCCGTAAAATAATGGAAAAGATTCTGTCCATAAATGGACAGATATTTTTTCATATTAATACATACCGTCGTTCGGTATTAAAAGGGATTAATAAAATAATTTTATGCAAACGGAGGTTTAGAAGATGAATCAAAAACTATTTTCAAAAGATTTCACACTGGTCATGATCGGACAGATCATTTCCCTGTTCGGCAATGCAACGATCCGGTTCGCATTGCCGCTGTATCTGCTGAATAAGACGGGTTCTTCGGCGCTGTACGGTGCGGTGACTGCCTGTGCTTTTCTGCCGGCAGTGATGCTCTCACCCGTGGGCGGCATCGTTGCGGACAGAGTGAATAAGCGGAATATCATGGTGGCACTGGACTTTTTTACGGCGTTCGTCATTCTGTTTTTTTATCTGTTCATGGGCGGACAGAATCTGGTCCTGCTTTTGACGGTCACGCTGATGCTCCTATATGGCATCGCCGGCGCTTATCAGCCTGCGGTTTCGGCCAGTGTACCGGCGTTAGTCAAGCCGGAAAATCTGATGGCCGCCAATTCCGTTATCAATATGATCAGTTCGCTGGCGGCGCTGTTAGGACCCGTTCTTGGCGGTATTTTATACAGCGCATACGGGCTGGAATCCGTGCTGATCGTCTGTATGGGATGTTTTCTGGCATCTGCGGTCATGGAGATTTTTATCAGGATCCCTTTTGTAAAACAGCAGAAGGGTGGAAACATATGGAAAATCGTGCAGAGCGATTTCACGGAAAGTTTTCGTTTTATCCGAAAAGACAGACCTGCCATCGGAAAAGCGCTGCTTGCGGTCTGCGGTATCAATCTCTTCTTGTCGGCGATGATCAATGTGGGAATGCCCTATATGATAACGGAAGTGTTGGCGCTGGAAGCGGCGTGGGCGAACAGGCTTTACGGATTTGCGCAGGGAGCGCTTGCCGCTGGCGGACTGACAGGCGGCATCTGTGCCGGTATTTTTGCAAAGAAGCTTTCGGTGGAAAAGGCGGGAAATCTGATCGTGATCTGCGCGGCCTGTGTTTTTCCGATGGGGATATCGCTGTTTCTTTTTTCTTCCGGGTTCGTTAATTATCTGGTCATGACGGTATGCTGTTTTCTGATCATGATATTTTCGACCGTTTTCACGGTGCAGATCATGTCCTTCGTACAGGCGGAAACGTCGCCTGCGCTGATCGGTAAGGTCATTGCGCTCATGTTGTCCGTTTCCATGTGCGCACAGCCGCTTGGAAGCGCGTTGTATGGCGTTTTGTTTGAAGTATGCGCAGGATGCGAATTTGTTGTCGTGTTCTTTGCGGGAATCGTTTCTTTGATGATCGCACTGCGGATGGGGAAAATTTTTCGGAATGGTCTGTGATAAACGGACTGGAGATATTGAGATGGACGTCCCGGGACGGAAAATCTGCGAAAGCGGGTGTTACCGTCGTGCTTTCGCAGATTTTCTGCTGTCCGGGGAATGGCCTGTGCAGGTTTTCCGACAGACAGGGTCAATCGGCCGGGACAAAAGTGTATAATTCCCTGTCATATTCCGGCTCGCTGCTTTGTCTGAACGGATAAGAATCATATTCATCCCGGGTGATTTCCAGATAAACTGTTTTTCCGTCATGTGACAAAGATATCAGGCAGAGATTATTTTCATCAAAAAGTTCCGTAATATCCGATTTCTGGTCATAGTAGTATACCCAGACCCGGCCTTCTTCATCTTCCTCGATGGAAGCGTGTTGATTCATGCCCTCCGCGACCTCTCCGGCATCCATCCAGGTTTCTGTGCCGTCTTCACCGATAATGATGCCGCCGCCGCTTACCTGTTCGGTTTCACCGTCGTGTTCATAGGTAAAGGTATATCCGCCGCCACCGTTTTCCGTTACATCGACCTGCGTTTTTTCTCCGTAAAGCCACATGGAGAGCTTTTCCTGAATGCCGCCGATATCTGCGGCGTATACGGTTCCGGGAATGCCGATGATGACCGCGCAGGCGATTGCTGCGGCGATTGCCATGTTTGTTTTGTGTTTTTTCTGAATATGTGCCATTTCTTCTACCTCCAAAGATAATCGTCCGGAGGGATGAAGCGCTGAAAATGCCTGTTTATACCGTTCTCTATTTGTCATCATTCCATTCCTCCTTTAATGTTTCCCGAAGCAGAGCGCGTCCGCGCGACAGCCTGATTTTGACATTGCTTTCACCGAGCTTTAGTATATCCGCGATTTCCCTGACGCTGTAATCTTCATAATAAAATAAATGAATCACGATGCGGTACTTTTCCGGAAGGCACATGACTGTTTCGAACAGATTTTCGGATTCGGGCGTCTCAAAGGTCAATGTCTCCATATAATCCTCGAGGGAAAGTTTATTGCGTTTCCAAAAGGTCTGATTGACGTTTTTTGCTTTGTTGATCGCTACTCTGATCAGCCATGCGCGTATATGCTGCTCGCTGTCAAATTCTTTTTTGGTTGTGTAATACTGGATGAACGTATCCTGAACGATATCTTCTGCGTCCTGTGCATTTTTGCATACATTGAATGCCACAGCGAACAGGTTGTTCTGGTATAACGCCGCCAGTTCCTGTACTGACTGCTTCATGGGTGCTCCTTTGTTCTTCTTGTATTTGAAAGGCCTTTCACTCATAATACAATTAAAAGGATGGGTTGGTTACAAAAATTTGAAAAAAGATGCAACTATGATACATTTATCCTGTAAAATGTGAGAAGACAGAAGAGAACTGAAAGAGGTATACGGTATGCTAAATAGAAAGTGGCGTGGAATAGAAGCGGGGTTATTACTGGCGGTCACGGTGTGGGCGGCCTGCCAGACAGAAGGGGCTGCTCGAGCGGCGGTAAATATAACGTCGTCGGATGCTTTCGCATTTGAAATGGCCCTACAGGAAATGTTAGTACATGATGCCGCTCAAACAGCGGCACCGGAAGTAAATGCTGCGGCACAGGAAGCGGTAAAGGAAGCGGCGGCGCGGGAAAAAGAAAACGAGCCGGAGGGCGGATTCCATGTGACGTATCAGGGATATGAGGATGAACGTTTCATCGAGCTGCGCCACTGTGACTGTGTGTACGATGCGGATGATATTCAGATTTATGCGGAATATCTTTACTGGCTGATGGTGCCGGAGACCTTTCCGTATAATCAGTATGTGCTTTATATCCGGACGCCGCAGGAAGAATTGCAGCTATATCCGGTCAAGGATTTTCTGGTCGATGAAGAACAGGGCATCCTTTATACGAAGATTGCGGGAGATGACGGTTTTGAAAAGGTACAGAGCATGTCTTTTACGGGAACAGACGGTCCGATGCTGAACTCCGTGCAGGAAATCTTTGACGCGGAGCAGGCGGAAGAAATGCTGTGCAGTGCGTATCATGAAGAAATGGGAAACGGAGCGGATGGCGGTCAGGCACTTTTTTCCAATATTACGGTGGAGTTGACCGAGATGTGCGCGGACGACGCCGGGCTTCTGGAAACTGAGGCAGGAGAGAATGACGCTGGGCTTTCGGAAACCGGGGCAGGAAGGGAAGACACCGGCGTCCTGAAAGGAGAGATCGGCGGCACTGAAAAAATGACGGGCCAGCGGTATTATGCGGATTGGGAAGTCGATATGGCGGACGGCGCTTTGTCCGCTGCACTATGTGTTCCGAAGCAGTATAATCCGGTGAAAGATCAAGAAACATTTGCAGACTGTGACAGGATTTTCGACCGGATCGAGCAGGGTGACTGGTCTGGTGTGAAATCCATAGAGGAGCAGTATCTGTGGGGAATGGATGTGGAAGAATGGCTGCGCATGGATGTCAACGGAGACGGAATGCCGGAACTGGTCGGCGGTTGGACCATAGAAGAACTGCCGGATTATGAAGACAGCCGGAAAGTAGAGATTTCCGTAATCTTTGCTTATCAGGATGGCATGGCTGAGATGGTCTATGCAGATGTCAACGACGGGATGGAGTTTCTTTTTATTACGACAGACGGAGACCTCGTCTATGAATGGGGCGTATCCGGCGGACCCGCTACAAGCGTTTTCAGGCGGTGCACATTCGACCTTAAATGGAATCGGGAATATCTGGATACGCTGGTCAGATACAGGTTCCCGGAGGAACTGGAGGAAGAAGAGACGTTTGAGGGAGAACGGGAGTATTACAGGGAACATTACCCGGATACTTACGGAGTCGGCGGCAGCGGCGTTTATTATCTGCGGGAGCGGCCCAAAACGGAAGAGGAATTAAAATATAACGATAACGGGAAGTATACTGTCAGGGAATATCTGACAGAGGAAGAATTTCTGAAAATGTATGAGGACTGGACAGGCTGGGATTTTTATAAGGCAGAGTATATGTATTAAAGCGCTGTGCGCCGCTGTCCGAAATTTTTATCATAAATTTTCTGCCGTTTGAAACTTTTATACAGTTTCATTCGTATTAACAGTGAGGGGGCACGATAAGACAGAATATGACGAGACAATTATTTGAGGCATATTTCAGGGAGCAGTATTCTCTTGTGTATCGTGTGGCGTTCATGCAGATGAAACGGCATGCGGATGCGGAGGATGCAGCGCAGGAAGTATTCATGAGACTGTTGAAATATCAGCCGCAGTTTGAAAACAAGGAACATGAAAAAGCGTGGTTCATCAAAACAACGGTGAACCTTTGCCGGGATATCCTGAAAAGTAAGTGGAACAGCACGACCGTCAGTATCGAGAAGATACCGGAGCAGGAAAAAGGCTATTTTCATCTCCCCTATATGAAAGAAGATGAGACTTTATGGGAGGTGCTCGCGCTTCCGGAAAAATACCGGGACTGCCTTTACTTTTTCTATTATGAGGATTATTCCATCAAAGAAATCGCAAAACTTCTTGGAACGCCGGAAAATACGGTAAAGACAAATTTAAAGAGGGGCAGGGAAGCCCTGAAAAAAAGGTTGGCAGACGAAAAGAATGGAGAATGAGTATGAATGTAAATGGAATTGGAAAACAGCCTTGTTATGAGAAAACGAACGGAGTCGGAAAAAATCAAAAAAATACGGGCAGCAGCTTTTCAAAGAGCCTGTCTGAAAATCTGAACGACCGGGTGGGGAACGGTCAGGTAAAAGAAGAAAACGCGATGCCCGCGAGTCCGCTTCTCAATACCGCATATCCTTATCGGAATGTGGCTCCGGCGGCGGATATAGCGGGAAACAGTAAGGCGGTAAAGACCTGTGAGGCAAGGCGTGTGACCTATCTGGAAAGCGATTATGTCAGGTCCTGTGCCGGGCAGGGATTTGCCCTGATGGCGCAGGTAGATGTGGACAGCCGCAGCGTATATGTCGAGCAGAAGCTGGAAAACGGCACTGTGAAGGGCTATGAGGTGTCTATTGATGAAGTGGCGCAGGATACGACAGACCCGATTGAGCGGATGGCGCTGGAAGCCTGGGAAAAGAAGGGAGCCGGAGAGGAAAAAGAATTGACGGAACTGAGCGTAGAGGAGGCATTGGCAGAATTCTATGATTTTATCCAAGACAGGATTAAAAATGGACCGCCGAAATACATGATTGGTAATTCCGAATTTTCCGTTACGGAATGGGATAAGCTTCTGGAAGATTTCGACGATCAGCTGGATGCTCTGCGGGAAGAGATGCGGGAACGTATCGAGAAGATGCAGGCTCAGCAGCAGAAGGCAGAGCTTTCACAAAAGCTGCAGGGGCTGCAGGATGAGGTGCAGGAGGCGGCGGAAGAAGAAACAGAGGAAAAACTGCTGACTGCATTATTTCAGAATAAGAGTATGTAGTTTTTTCAGGGGAGTTAAAATAGAAAGCAACAGGAGGGAATTTGACAATGGCAGTTACGGGAATTGGACAGGGAAATGTGGTGGTTTATAACCCATTTCAACGCGGCAGAAATTACCGCAGTGATGAGACACCGGAGTTCAATGAGGCTCTTTATGGAAGCGGCGACGTGGAACAGGATATGGCGAAAGCATTCCGCAGTTCGAATATCGACCCGTTATCGGTGGATCCAAGAAATGCTTCTTATGAAGAAATACAGGCATTGAATGAACATCTGGTTGAGAAAGGCTGGTTGAAGGAAGAAGATTTGGATTCCTTCGAGCATCCGTCCAAAGATGATACGCAGAAAGCAGACTATTTAAGTACTCTGCGGAAATGGCGCGATACGCAGTATCAGGCCGGAAATATGGTCGGATATAAGAATGCGGCTAAAGTATGCGATGCATGGTCGAATGTCGCTTTGGAGAAGGACGGAAAAGTACAGGAACTGGGCGGCAGCCGTGTGTATGCCAAAGAGGGACGGCTGACAAGCGGCATCATCGGTTTTGGCACATTGGATGACGGAACGACCTATTCGGCAAGTTATGCGTCAAATTCCACCGTCGGAAATCCTGTCATCGAAATCAGAATGCAGAGAAATAATGGGAAAGAAGAACTCTATATGGTCAGTCCGAGAAACGTTGACCCGACGAACGCTTCCCAGATTGAAATATTCGCTTTGTGCTCTTATGCTGATTCTCAGGGAATCGCAGGCGGCTCTACGGGCAGTTATACATATCAGAAACTGCTTACTTATGCGCAATATGGCGGCATGGGGGATATGAGGGCGAAGTCTGCGGATGCGTTCAAGTCAACCCAGAAGGACTGGAGCAGTTTTGTGTCGGACAGCCGGATCGAGGCGTTGGATGAAGCCGGGAAAGCGGAAGCTTCCTGGGGAAGAGCGCTTCAAAATCTTTTCGGGAAATTAGAGCAGCAGAATGCAGATAAGGAAAAAGTGGATGGACGCAGCGTGTCAGAGATTCAGTTCCAGGCGATTGCAGATACTTTACCGGAAGATAACGGTGTACCGTATAATCATCTGGCAAAAGACGGTATCATTGAGTATAACGGCGTTGTATTCGTCTGTGATGAAGAACATAAGGCGATCTGTCTCGGCGACGTGAGCGATAAGAGCAAATGTTTGAACATTCCGCTTTCCGGCGGCGGCTGCCTGATCGTCAACCGGGATAGTCTGGGCAGTCTGGCGAAAGCAATCGGGATGTTCTCGCCGGAAGACGTGAACCTGATCATGCGGGCAATCGCTGAGGATGCGAAGATACAGCAGATGAAGCAGCAGATTGATGACGAAACGTCAGGGCTTGACATTGCGGAGCAGACGGGCGGCGACGGCACCGAGGAGGGAGCAGAGGAAATCGGAGAAATAGCTGTTGCGGGAACGACTGTAGGAGAGGCAGCGAAGAACGGGAAAACCGTTGCGGGAGAAGAGAAAAAAGAAGAGAAGATATAGCCCATAGGTATAAACTGATGAACAAAACGAGACTTCTTTGGAAGTTTCGTTTTGTTTTTTACTGTTGATACAGGGCTTGTTGATTATCTGCGTTCATTTGGGGCGCAAGTTGAAGAAATTCAACCAAAGTATTTGAAAAGGTGTTTTAGTTTACACAGGCAATTATAAAAAAAAACCTTGACAAAAGGTGTCAAGATATATGTGCTATACTAAGTCCCATAGTAATACAGCTACGCATAAACTTTAAAAACATTAGAAAGAAAGAGGTAACGAAAATGAATGAAATGAATCAGAAATTTTGTCAGTGCTGCGGTATGCCTATGGGAGATACTGATGAACTGTATGGAACAAATGCCGATGGCGGCAAAAATGAGGAATATTGCAAGTATTGTTTTGAAAACGGCAAGTTTACCTTTAATGGTACGATGGAAGAAATGATTGAGGTATGTGTACCAAATATGGCTGCTGCTAACCCCAATATGAGTGAAGAAGAAGCAAGAAAAATCATGCTCGAATGGTTTCCGACACTGAAACGCTGGAAAAGCTGACCGGTAGCTGGTTCTTTCAAAGGACATGGTTAAGACGGGAGCATTGCGCAGGTAGAATGTACCAGTTGTGGATTAAACGGCGGACCTTTGGAAGCAGAGGGAAGTTATGCACCCAGGCTCACATTGAGTTTGGGTGTATTTTTTATGATAGGAAAATCATATTGTGATTCGTCCCGATTTGCTTTACAAATGAGTTTTCATATTAAAAGTATGATATAATAGACGCAAGCTCAGCGGATTGCGTCACAAGAATTGCTTAAACATTTTCGATGAGTCAAAGTGTTTTGACAGCATGATGGCACATTACGGTAAGTTCAGCGGCGTGGAGAATTATATTGCGCTTGTTAGGAAAAAGTTTATTACGATCAGGGAAAATGGAGATGGTACAAGTGTATCTTTTGAAATTTAAAAGAGATACGGCAGAAGTCGGTAAAGCAGACAAAGAACAACGGGAGAAGCAGGACATTGGAGAACAGAAGAAGAAAAAAGTACGATTCATAAAGAGAGTGTTCCTGTTATGGATTGTCTATGCAGTTATCTGTCTGGTTATACCGCCCCTTTTTCATAAAACGGTTTCAGAACAGGAGGCGGCATATAGCGGCAGGGCAGGGCAGCAGGAGCGGGTGCTCAGCATCGATGATAATATGGATGCACTGCTGTGGAGGCTGCGGTTGATAAATGCGGCGCAGGAAAGAATCGTATTGTGTACATTTGACTTCCGGGATGATGACAGTGGACGCGATATCATGGCAGCTCTTTTTCAGGCAGCGGAAAGAGGAGTTGATGTGCGGATCATGGTGGACGGAATTAACGGAACGCTGTACCTCACCGGGAGCGGGAATTTCAGGGAACTGGCAGCTCATGAAAATGTGCAGGTGAAGTTCTATAACCCCGTAAATCTTCTGCTGCCGTGGAAAATCAATTATCGTATGCATGATAAATATCTGATTGCGGATGACTATGCCTATATTCTTGGCGGGCGGAATACGAATAATTTATTCTTGGGGAATTATGCGGATTCGTATAATGAGGACAGAGATATTCTGGTATATGAAACCGTGCCGGGAGAGGGCTGCTCTTACCGGCAGCTTCAGCAGTATTTTGACCAGATATGGAATCTTCCATGTGCAGAGCCTTATAGAAAAACTGTATACGGAAAGGGCGTTTTGGAAGAACATTATCTGGCAGTCAGAGAAACATATCCGGAAGCGTTTACAGAAATTGAGTGGGAAAAGGAAACAGTGGAAACGCAGGGAATTGAACTATGTACGAATCCAATGAAGCCGGAAAACAAATCTCCGCAGTTATGGGATAGACTGATAAAGGAGATGGAACAGGGAAGGGACATTGTGATACAGACTCCGTATATCATATGCAGCAGAGCGATGTATCAGGATTTGACAGATATTACAAATGAGGCAGAGGTTGGATTGATCATCAATGCAGTGGAGGGCGGCGCGAATCCTTTTGGGTGTACAGACTATCTGAATCAAAGGAACAGGATACATAGTACGGGAATTCATACTTATGAATACTTGGGCGGGCAGGCGCTTCATACCAAGACAATACTGATAGAAAACAATATCAGCATAGTAGGATCCTGTAATCTGGATATGAGGAGCGTTTATCTGGATACGGAAATGATGCTGGTCATTGATTGTGAAGAACTAAATGCATCCATCCGAAGTCAGACAGAAGAATTAAAAGAACACAGCCGTCATATTTTTCCAAACGGAACAGTGGAAGATGGAATAGAGTATCAACCCGTAGAGCAGGGGATATCGAAGAAAATATTTTATGGGATTCTCCGTGTGCTGATATTTCCGTTCCGGCATTTACTTTGATGCGAGCGGCTGCTCCATGCAGGGAAACCATAGAAGCGTAAAGAAAACAACTGGAATTGCTGAAAATCAAGGCATAAGGACAGTTATCCTGATACCTTGAAAGTTATGGAGAGTGGAGAACGGTAAGTTTGCCGAGCATTGGGATGTAATGGAAACGATTGCAGATAAGGAAAGCTGGCAGAATACAAATGCTGTCCGCTCTGCTGCAGCAGGACTATGATCCAGCTGCTGTACTTAAGATTGTCCGAAGGAATTCCCGATTGCTAAATGGATGTTTATAATAAAAACATCAAGAACGAACTGAGTGAATGTGGTGAATCATAGGAAAAAGAAGAAAAAGGAGAAAATGTTATGGTCATAAAATTAAAACCGGGAATTGCATTTTTCTTGACAGCGATGCTGATGGCGAATCTGACGGCCTGCGGGCAAAAAGAAAATACGAACGCTGTGGGAACAGAAAAACCATGTAGAGAATCTGGAACAGTACGATACTGTTATTCTTGGTTTTCCTTATATTTCCTTTCCTTATATTTGACCCCCCTTACAAGGCTGCATATTGACTTTTGGTATTCAGAGATGTATAATGCTTTATATTACATAGAATTCTAATTATTTTGAGGGGCGTCGTTATGGATGAAAAAAAATTAATGGAGAAGTATGATAAACTGAACAGGAAAATGCAGCGGTACTTTGCAAGTTTTTTTTCTGATTCCCAATTGACTTGTATTCAAGGGCTTGTTCTTCATTACATAATCGTAGAATCTGAGCGGAGGGATGTTTTTCCAAAGGATTTGGAAGAATTTCTGGGAATCAAAGGGTCATCTGTTACGAGTCTGATCAACAATCTGGAGCAGGGAGGTTATTTACGCCGGGAAAGTCTGGAATCTGATGGAAGGTATAAAAAGCTGATGCTTACGGAAAAGACCAGAGAGATGCAGGAGGATATTTTAAGACGGGTTTATGATTACATGGCCAGTATGTTTGCTGGCATATCAGAGGAAAACTTAAAAATTTTTGAGTCTGTAATTATGCAGATGACTAAAAACGCAGATAAGTAAAGCGCAATACATTTTGCCTATATAGTTAGAATTCTATTTGATTTTCGGCAGAATGGAGATGATATTTTTGTTTACAAAAATAAAAACAGGTTTGCGGCCGGCGCGTTCCGTTCCGCTGAAATGCGGAAATTTTTATCTAATTAGTTAGAAGTCTAAGTAAAATAACGAGTATTTATTTTTATAAAAGATTTTATTGGAAAAAAGGGAGGAAATATTATGGATAAAGTATCAACTGTAGAAAATCCACTTGGATATGAACGGGTGGGAAAGCTGCTGGCAAGGTATGCTGTCCCCAGCATCATTTCCCTGATCATCAATTCACTCTATAACATGGTAGACCAGATTTTTATCGGGCAGGGGGTAGGCTTTCTTGGAAATGGTGCAACAAATATTATCGCCCCAATCTCTACCATAGCGATTGCGGTATCAACTTTGTTTGGTGATGGTGCTGCCGCTTATTTCAGCCTGCATTTAGGGAAAGGGGAACCGGAGAAGGCAGCGAAAGGTGTTGGAAATTCGCTGGTGTCGTCTGCTGCCATAAGCATTACTTTTGCGGTTCTTGCGTTTGTCTTTTTGCGGCCGCTTTGTATACTGTTCGGCGCGACAGAAAATATCCTTCCGTATGCGATTGGGTATGGCCGTATCATTGTGATTGGTTTTCCTTTTGTAATCGTGGGAACAGTCATTAATTCCGCGATCCGTACAGACGGCAGTCCGAAATACGCAATGTTTGCAATGATGATCGGAGCTGTTATCAACACAGCTTTGGATCCTGTTTTTATTTTCGTGTTCCAATGGGGTGTGGAAGGTGCGGCGTTTGCCACTATTTTCAGTCAGTTTATTGGATTTTTATGTAATTTTGCCTACCTTTTCCGCTTTAAGAGTATCAGTTTGAAAAAAAACTCTTTTTTGATAGAACTACGCATGATCGGGCGGATTGCCAGTCTGGGGTTTGCCAGTTGCTTTAACAACCTGACATCTACAGTGGTTGCCATGGTTTCCAACAATCTGCTGACAAAATATGGCGCTCTTACAGAATTTGGCCCGGATATTCCCATCACAACCTTCGGACTGTGCATGCAAGTAAGCATGATTGCATTTTCTGTTGGAATTGGTGTGGCGAGTGGAAGCCAGCCAATCTTGGGATTCAATTATGGCGCGGAAAAGTATAAGCGGGTAAAACAGACATTTCTGCTGAGTGCGGGAATCTGTACTTTGATCACGATTGCGGCATGGATTATTTTCCAGTGCTTTCCGTTGCAGCTCATCCGTATCTTTGGTACAGAATCAGAGCTGTACGAGAAGTTTGCAGTCCAGTGTTTTCATATTTATTTACTGCTGACTTTTTTGAATGGCCTCCAGATGTGTACAGGTGTTTTGTTTCAGGCAATTGGTCAGCCGGTAAAGGCGGCGGTTGCATCTCTGTCCAAACAATTATTGTTTTATGTGCCGGCAATGCTGATCGTGTCCAGAATCTCAGGGCTGACAGGAGTTTTGTGGGCAGGACCCATTGCTGATGCGCTGGCTTTTATACTGTGTTTCATTCTTTGTGTACATGAATTAAAGAAAATGGAAGGGATGGAAGCATGATAAGTCATAAAGAACAAATATCAGAAAAAAGCACAAAAGAAACCTGGTATATTTCGTTCTCTGTAAGCAATAGCCTGTATGCCGTGGAATTATCGTTTGTGTTTAGGCCACTTACCAATGATTTTTGACGCAAAATGGCAAAATTTCTGCGTAAGAAAAATACCTATGCCAATGCCGGT
>CAJTUC010000057.1 GCA_910579395.1 uncultured Lachnospiraceae bacterium
GAGAGAAAAATCGAGAAAAACTAAGAACCGGATAGAATCCTTTCGTTTTAGATGTCCATGCTGGCGGGGACGGCTCATACCCCATAAATATGATGAAATTGTGACGAAAAGAAACTTTTCAGGGCGTAATGCCATATTTCCTTTCTGCCTCACGCACAGCCTGCTCTCTCTGCGTCAATTCCTGCTCCCAATCCGAATATTCATTGACGACGGCCCTGCGATAATTGATGATATTGGGCGAGTCGCTTTTCAGGGAAATAGAGAACATGGCGGCAATGACAATGATCATCAGGACATTCAGACAGACCGAAGTAATAAATCTTCCTTTATATTCCGGCTGTCTTGCCGCAATACTCCGCCTGATGGAACGGTTCGCCTCTGTCTTATTGGTAAAAGTCATATTGAGCGGAATCGGCCTTATTTTATCTTCCGATATGCCGCAGCGTTTTAAATGCTCCTGTATTGTCAGCAGATAGGCAAATCCAATCGGAGTCTGCAGGATTCTCGTTTCCAGTGCCTTATGATAGATCTGCAGAACATTCTGGGGTTTTCGATAGTCCAGATTATCCTCCAGATTTTTGATTCTTTTTAAATCCATTCTCGCCGTCTCAGCATCCGCCATCGTCGCGAAATGATAACCTTCTACAACCAAATCATCCTTTGTTTCCATCAGATTTCCACCTTCTTTATTTTTAGCCAGACATAAAACTTGACTCTGTTCCAATTTTAGCAAGATTCATTCCGCTTTGCAATATAAAAGGCATAGTCCGATATGACTATGCCCTGTGAATCGTTCATCTCAAGCCGCTGTGCATTTATCTGTACTTCCGCAATTTGAATTTGTGGACGGAAATCTTCAGTTCTTCTGCCTGATCATAAAGTTCATTCGCGGAGGCCGCGGATTTCTCCGCTGTCGAAGCGTTGGTCTGCACCACCTCAGATATTTGGTTCATGCCCAGCGTCACCTGCTTTAATGACTGGGACTGCTGCGTTGCTGACTCCGCAATCCGATCGACCATTTCCGTTACCTTCTTCGCACCGGCAACAACACCTTCCAATGCGTTTGTCGTATCTTCCGATAAAGAAGTACCGTATTTCACGAGCCTCATGGAATTTTCTATAAGCTCTGTAATGCTCTTCGCCGACAATGCGCTCTTATTGGCAAGATTCTGCACTTCATCCGCCACGACCGCAAATCCCTTCCCGGCTTCTCCTGCACGCGCCGCTTCTACAGCCGCATTGAGCGCCAGGATATTCGTCTGGGAAGATATGTCTTCAATCGTCTTGATAATGCCGCCAATCTGATTGGATGCTTTGGAAATATCCTCGATGGCAATCGTCAATTCTTCCATTTTCTGATTGCTGATCTGAAGCTGTTTCATAGCATCCAGCGAGAAATTCTGGGCATGGTCCGCATCCTGTGAAGTATGCTCTACCGCTTCGGCGATTTCTTTGATGCTGGACGAAAGTTCTTCCACAGCCGATGCCTGCTTCACCGCACCGCTTGACAAAATCTGTGCATCCGATGCCATTTTCCTCGATTCCGAAGAAACCTGTTCCGCCGTCAGATTAATCTGGTAAAGCGCTGTGTTGAGCGCATCCAAAATCTGCATGAGAGCATCGCGGATAGGAAGAAATTCGCCTTTGTACTCACCGCTTACCTGCAGATTCATATTGCCTTGTGCCATCTGTTCCAGAATATCATTGATATCCCGTATGTAATTTTTGAGTTCCCGTTTCGTTTCATGAATCGATTCTACAAGCATACCGATTTCAGATGTATTGGACTGCAAGCGAAATTCTGCCGAAAGATTGCCATTTGCGATTTCCCCCATCTGATCCCTGACCGTGATCACCGGGCGCAGAATTTTACTCCTTGTAAAAAGAATGTTGAACAACTGAAGTACGCCGACAACGGCAAGCGCCGCGATCATCATCATCCTCAAACGCGCTACTTCTTCCTCCAGTATCCTGACCTGCCCCGCCGCTCTCGTATCAAGCGTTTCCAGAAATTCCTCTTTGATCGCATTGATCTGTGCTATGGAAGCGCTGTACTCCGGCCCGTATACATAATCGATGGCAGCCTGCAGATTCCCGTCTATTACATTCTCCATCGACTGCTCTTCCAACGGAACAAGCGAATTAGAGAGCGCTGACATTTCATCGATCATCTTCTGTTCTTCCGCGGTAATACCGATTTCCTGCAGGGCAGCAACCCCCTGTTCACGATTTTTCAGATTATTGATTTCATTCCAGTAATTATCATAATGTTCCTGAGCCCCAGTCGCTGCAAAAGCCCGCACTTCATTCGTAAGATAGGCTGAACCGTTCATAAATCGATTTGCGTTATAAGTCAGTTCGAACCTGTCCTCACTGGCGGAATTGAGTTGCGCGTTCATCCGGCTGTAAGACGATAATGAAATCATCAGAAAAATCAGGGAAAGAATGGAAATGCCGTTCAGAATAAATACTAACAGGGATTGATTCATTGCTTTTTTCATTTTGATTGCTCCTTTAACAGCAGTGAAAATATTCATTTGTATTTAAGATAAATTTAGTTTACACGAAATTGTCAAAAAACTCAATACTATTTTCAGAAATATCCAAACAAATATTAACAATTTTTAAAATAATTGCCATTCTTCACCTTCCGGCAAAGAATGGCAGCAGAATGTTATTTAATGAAAAAACGAAAAGATCATAATGACCGCGCCCAGAACGACCAGCACAACTCCCGTAGCCCGATTCAGTGTCTTAGGTTCGGCTTTATTGGCAAACACGGCTGCAATCCTTGCCCAGATAAAAGTAAACAGAATGCACAGAACCCATACGAAAGCATTGGGCAGTTCTCCTATGACGAAATGAGAGATCGCACCTGTCAATGCCGTAAACGCCATGATGAAGACACTTGTTCCGACAGCGGTCTTTAATTCATAACCAAGCACCGTCGTCAGGATCAAAAGCATCATCATACCGCCTCCTGCCCCGACAAAACCACAGATAAATCCGATCAGAACGCCGCAGATTACGGACTGGACTGCCCGCTTCTTAGCCGAAACAGCCTGCATGGATTCTTTTGTCGTCATGACCGGCCTTACAATAAATTTGATACCTAACAGAAAGGTCATAAAGACGGAGAAATTCCCCATTGCTGCCGGCGGCACCCGACTTGCGATATAGCTTCCGACCACCGTAAAAACAAGAACACTGGCCATCATGAGCAGGCCGTTCTTAATATCGAGATTTTTATTTTTCCCATAAGTGTATGCCGATACGGCACTCGCCAGCACATCCGAAGACAGGGCGATACCCACCGCCATATACGGATCCATTCCCAAAAAAGTAATGAGCATCGGGCTGATCACGGCAGCCGCGCTCATTCCTGCAAAGCCCGTACCAAGTCCCGCTCCCATGCCTGCAAAAAAAGTGACGACGATGACTAATATAATGTCCATATTAATTGTCCTGCCCTTCTATCATTTTGTCGAGATTTGCCCCTACCATTTTCATCATACGGGAAAATACTGCCAGCGATTCTTCATCGATGTTTCCAAAAAGTTCTCCCCAAAAAGCCGCCTGCAGCTGATGCCCTTCCGACACCCCGTCCGAAACGCTACGCCTTCTCGTCCGCGTATTTCTCCGCAATCTTCACAAGCAGACTGACGATCGTTTCCATCTCATCCGCGCAGGCATATTCAAATCTTCCGTGAAAATTCTGGCCGCCTGTGCAGAGATTGGGGCAGGGCAGTCCCATAAAGGATAACCGCGCGCCGTCCGTGCCGCCCCTGATGGGTATGACAACCGGCTCAACGCCGAGCTCTGTCATCGCTTCTTTGGCACAGTCCACCAGGTGCATATGCTGTTCGATAACTTCCTTCATGTTATAGTAAGAATCTTTTAAATCAATTTCAAAAGCCCCTTCTCCATATTTTTCATTTAAAAACTTCCCAATCCGTAAGAAAGTTTCTTTTTTCTTCTCGAATTTCGTCCTGTCATGGTCACGGATGATATAGTCGGCTGACGCTTCCTCTACCGTACCGTTTAAAGCATCCAAATGGTAAAAACCTTCATAGCCGCTTGTATACATGGGATTTTCCACGACAGGGAGCATTGCCTGAAATTCCTGTGCCATCAAAAGCGCATTGCGCATTTTGTCTTTTGCCTCTCCCGGATGCACGCTTCTTCCATGAATCACAACCTTTGCACCCGCCGCATTGAAATTTTCATATTCCAATTCGCCGAGCCTGCCGCCGTCTACCGTATACGCATAGTCCGCACCAAAAAGCTTCACGTCAAAATGATCGGCACCCGCTCCGACTTCCTCATCCGGCGTAAAACCAATCCTTATTTTTCCATGCGGTATCTCCGGATGGGTCAGCAGATATTCCGCCATCGCCATAATTTCCGCAACCCCCGCCTTGTCATCGGCGCCAAGGAGCGTCGTCCCATCCGTCACGATCAGCCTTTTCCCCGTATAAGACGGCAGTTCCGGGAAATCAGCCGTTCGCATCACGATGTTTTTCTCCTGATTCAATACGATATCTTTTCCGTCGTAATTCTCTATGATATGCGGCTTTACGCCCGCGCCCGTTACCGCAGGCGAGGTATCCATATGCGCGATAAAGCCGATAACCGGTGCATCTTCACAGCCCAAAGCGGCCGGAACGGTCGCATAGACATAACAGCATTCTTTATCATAGGTGATTTCTTCCGCCCCCATCTTCTGCAGCTGCTCCACAAGAAGCCTCGCCAGATCGTGCTGCTTCGCAGTAGACGGCGTGGAGGCGCTTTCCTCCGATGATTCCGTATCCACTTTGACATACGTTAAAAAATTTTCGATCACTTTTTCCATTTTCATAATCCTGCCTTTCTCTCAGCCTGTAAACTTTGTGCCTTACGCATACAAAAAATTTTCCAAATTATAGGTAAATTTCCATACCGCAATGAATCGGTATCAGCTTTTCTTTCAAAATCGGATGCATGATTTCGAGCGCTTTTGGGCCGGTACAATGTCCGGTATAGAAAAGAATATCCTTCCCCGCCAGTTCCGCCGCGGTCTGCCGGATAATCTCCGCCTCCTGCACCGTGTAATCCGTTTTTTTCATCATATGGAATCCGCTGATAACGATATCCGGCAGTCCGTCATATCGTTCCTGATAACTGTCCAGAATATTCAAAATGCCGTTATGGGCACAGCCGGAAAGCAGCAGATTCTTTTCCCCCTGTATGACAAGACACTGTTCATGCCGGAATTCATCCTGTATTTTCTGCCCTTTTGTCATTTCCGACAGACCAAGGTTGCTCTGCGGCCAGTATCTTCTACCCGTAATTCCCGTAAAAAGAGAAAGTTCTTCATCTATCTCCCTGTCGCCTTCCAGCATTTCGATGCCGGGCATGGCGGCAATTTCCTTCTTGACGCCGATATAACGTTCCCCATGAAAATAATCGCCAAACGCCGCCTTCTGCACATAGATGACAGCTTTCCGATTTATCCGCCCAAAGGCAGGAAGCCCGCCGCCGTGGTCATAGTGGCCGTGGCTCAATACAACGATATCCACCTGTGCTAAATCTATGCCGAGTGTCTGCGCATTTGCAAGGGTCTTATCGCCGGCACCCGTATCCATCAGAATTTTATGCCTGTCCGTTTCGATATAGACGCTCAATCCGTGTTCGTATCCGCATATCGGATTTCCACAGGTGTCTTCCATTAAAATAACGATTCTCATAGCAGTCTCTTCCCATCCCTTTTGACCTTCTTCCATTGTAAAGCCAAACCGGAATAAATACAAGAATCATGCAATGTAAAAATCAAAATATGTATTTGGATATGGCTCATCTGCCAAAACATAATGCCACCATTCATAGCAATAGGATTCAAATCCGCTGCTTTCCATGATATGACGCAGACATTCCCGGTTTTTTGATTCCGCTTCGGTCAAGCCGTCTGCCCCATGATGTGACCTTTCATCCATAAAATCAAAATTGCCGCCCATGGGAACAAGCATATCGGTATCCAGGCAAAAAATTGTAAGGTCGATCGCACTTCCACGACTGTGACTGGACTGTGCAGCCACATATCCCTTAGAAACCATCTCACTCCTTTTTATATTCGGATAATATCTCTTTTTGGTAAGATTGTCTTCAGGCAGCGAAGCCCAATGCAGGAAACAATTCACCGCACACTGAGGACGATAACCGTCCCATAAAAGCAGACCATACCCCATTTTTTCTGCCAGTTCTTTTGCCTTATATAGGGCTTCCCCCAATTCTTTCGTTCCCACAACACGGTTCACCTTATATCCATCCACCGGCTTTCCTGTAAAATTATCCCATGTAGCATATTTTGCGTCCCACCGAATCCCAGGCAGCATTTCATCTAAAAAAACAAAATTTTTATCCATTGTGCTTACCTCCTAAGCGTCAACTCAATCAAACGGTCAAATAATTCGGAAAGTGTAAAGCCTGCTGCCTTCATCATGCGTGGATAGCGGCTATACGAAGTGAAACCCGGCATCGTATTGACTTCATTGAGGACAATGTGTCCATCCTCCCGTAAAAACAAATCGATGCGGGCCAATCCCCTGCACCCAAGCGCCATATAAATTTTTTTAGCCGTTTCCTGAATCCGTTTTCTTACCTCTGCCGGAAGGTCCGCCGGGACTCTGATTGTTGCGTTTTCAGACCCCTTTTCCGGCTGTGCTTCTTGATGAATCTTAAAAAAGCCATGCTTCAGACTGATCTGATCGACCTCCCCGGCAATCAGATCATTTCCATTTCCCAATATGGCACAGCCCACCTCACTTCCGCGAACCGCCTGCTCGACCAATATTTTACTGTCGTATATTCTGGCTTCGTTTATTGCCATAGACAGCTCTTCTGCCTTACATACCTTATTTACGCCAAAAGAAGAACCTGAACGGGCAGGTTTCACAAAAACAGGGTACGCCAAATCCTCCGTTTCCGGGCTGTCATTATCCTGAATGATCCGAAAATCGGGAACCTCTATGCCTGCATTTTTTACAACGATATAAGCAAGCGCCTTATCCATACAAATTACAGAACTTTGAATATCACATCCAACATAGGGAACACCTGATAATTCAAGTAAACCCTGTATGGACCCATCTTCTCCGAATTTACCATGAATCATCGGAAACACGACATCTACAGACAGGATTTCATATCCTTCGTTCTTTTTTATGAGCAGTCCATGGGTATTTCTATCCGGGGAAAATACAACCTGGTTTTCTGCATATTTTTCCCATTCCATACATGGCTTTTCGCACATTTTCCAGACACCTGATTTTGTAATTCCGATATAGTAAGGTTCGTATTTATCCGTATCTATGCCTGCGGCAAGCTCCATTGCTGATTTTATCGATATATCATGTTCCTCTGAGCGCCCTCCAAACAGAACCGCAACTTTCGTCTTATTCATTTCCCAGACTCCTTTCAAAATTCACACAATTTTTTATGGTATCTCTCACGGTATCCGCAAGCACCCGTTCCGTATAATAGGCCGTATGCGGCGTAACGATCACATTGGGCATCCTTTGGAGAGAAGATAAGTAAGAATGCTCCATCGCTTTCCCTGTGTAGCCATAGTAAAAAATTCCTTCTTCCCCTTCCAATACATCCAAGGCAGCACCTCCCAGTCTTCCTTCTTCCAGCGCCTCCGTTAAAGCTCCGGTATCAACCAAAGCCCCACGACCCGTATTGATCAAAAATGCGCCTGGCTTCATCATTCTGATCTGATCGCGTCCGATGATATGACATGTATCATCCGTCAGCGGTACATGAAGCGTAATCATGTCACTGCGATTCAGCAATTCGTCAAGTGCAGCATAGGGTATATCCATGTTATGCTGACAGTCATACGCTAACACCTCGCAGCCAAATCCTTTCAGACGTTCCATAACCGCCTGTCCAATCCGTCCTGTCCCTAATACGCCAACCGTCATGTCCTGCAGTTCTTTTCCGCGAAAACTGTTCAAACAATAATTCTGTTTTTCGGTTGACAGTATCATTGCCTTTGTTCCGCGCACTGCCATCAGCATCAGCATTAAGGTGTAGTCGGCAACACTGCATGGCGAATACGCCACTGTCCCAACGGTAATGCCCATCCGCTCGGCTGCCCGTACGTCTATATGGTTAAAGCCGATGCTCCGTGTACTGATATATCTTACTCCGGCATTTTTCAACGCAAGAAGAATCGGCTCGGATACTTCCGCTTTATGGCTCACGCTGATACATCTGCATCCATTGGCTGATTTTGCATTGCTTTCCGATACGGCATCCTTTACCAGTGTAACTGTAACGCCAAATTCAAGGGAGAGTTTATCCAGAGCTTCCGCTTCATCCGGCTCACATCCAAAAACAGTAATGGCAATCCTTTTCTCCATTCGTTACCTCCTTCAAGTTTCCATGCTGTTTCATTATGACGTTTCATCCTGAACGCCTTTTCTAGTCAATAGTTTCCAATTTAATATTTTCCGGAAGCTGATACCCGATTTCGCAACAGTTGCGATACAGCCGCCTTGATGAAATCAGATCATGGTCCTCCCCGGCTTGAAATACATTCTGGATAATATCCACTTCCTCAAATATTTTATTTTCTTTCCGATAGTAAACCGGCTTGCCATTGGTAATTTTCACTGCCGCCGTCGGCTTAACATCTGTCAATATACATCCTTTGATATTCTTATCATCAAAAGAAATCGCAATTTGAAAGTTATGATCCGTATCGTTTCTTACTTTCAAATCCAGCCATCCCTCGGAAACCGTGGCATCAACGCCAATCGGTGCATCACTTGGCGGCTCCGGAAAATCTTTTATCCCGTGTCCATGCCGTTCAACAATCGTCAGCGGTGTATGAAGAAAAATCCAAAATAACAGATTACTCATTTGACATAAGCCCCCGCCGGGCATGGTTTGGAGTTTTCCGTCTAATACGACCAGTCCTTCTTTATATGGCGTATCCTTATCCGCATTTCTGGCCAGTTTCCAGAAAGAGAAAGTTTCTCCCGGACGGATCACAAGTTTATCCATCGTATTTGCTAACAGTTTCAAATTGAATACCTTATTTTCCTGATACACCATATCAAATCCCGTTTCAAAGTTATACATGGGACAGCTCGTTTCAAAAAGCCGATAGGACAGTAAAGTTTCTGTCTGCCTCGATGAATAGTGGTTCCCATCCAGGCTCAGGCCTGCGTAAAAACATAGCAGTCTCTGTTTCTTCCGCAGCGGCAAGAGCCATGGGAATAATTGTGTAAGCCGCTTTCTTCTCATACTGTCTATTCCTTTCTTACATAAATTTTCCTTAAATTAAAAAAATCGCTCCATCCGATATATAAAATATCAGAATGGAACGATTTATATTTCCGCTTTCCCTTGCGGATAACACACAATTTTATACGATATTTCTTACGATTTTCCTACGAAAGAGGAAGAGTCACGGTAAATTCTATCATTTCCGCTTCGCTCCGGGCGGTAATCGTCCCGTTATGGAGTTCCACGATCTGCTTTGCGATGGCAAGGCCAAGACCCGCGCTGCCGCTGTCCGTGCTCCGGGCCGCATCCAGTCTGTAAAACTGTTCAAAGAGGCGTTCCAGCTTTTCTTTCGGTATCGTATCGCCATGATTGGTGACTTTCACAAGCAGGGCGTATTTCTGCTGTTCTGCCGTGATCATAATTTCCGTACCGCGGAAACTGTATAGGACGGCATTCCTCAAGAGATTGTCGAATACGCGCTGCAGCTTGTCCGCATCGCAGATTAACAGGATGTCGTCTCCGGCCTCCAGCGCAAGCGTCAGTTCTTTCTCCCGGAACATCGGCTCAAATTCATATGCAAGCTGCTCTAACAGCCGGGAAAAATTAATCTTGCCGCATTGCAGCGTAATATTCGACAGGTTATACCTTGCGATTTCAAAAAATTCATTAATCAAGTCTTCCAAATGTTCCGCCTTATTAAGAGAAATAGAAAGATATTTTTCCCGCAGTTCTTCCGAAATCTCTCCTTCATCGCGCAGCAGATTCAGATAGCCGATGACCGATGCAAGCGGCGTTTTCAGATCGTGGGCAAGATACATGATCAGATCGCTTTTCCGCTGTTCCGATACGCGCACATCGTTCTTCTGCTTTTCCATTGTATATTGGAGCTGTGTCATTTTCCGCTCTATCGGGTATAACTCCTGGGATAGCGATATCTCCCCTTCTTTTTGTCCGATCAAAACATCCAGCCGATTGCTGATTTCTTCAAAATAACCGGTGAACCAACCGAGATAAAAACGAAACAGCACCAGAAACACCAACACGATAAACAGCAGAATGAACCATTCTTCATTATTTCGAAAAATCTGCTGGAAGAGGCTGTATGCGGCATCATAATCTATCCAAAAAGCGTACTGAAAAACCGATACCATCCATTCGGCAAACTTTCCCTGGATAAAAAAACGATAAAAGCAAAAGAAAAACAGCATTGCTATCAGAAACATGAACACTGTCCTGATAAAAATTTTCGTCCGGAGTTCGCGGAATTCCCTGTGAAATGCTCTTTTTGAAGAAACATCTTTTTTATTTTGGTCTTTTTCATTTTTCAATGGTATATCCGACCCCCCATACCGTTTTGATAAATTTCGGATGTCTGGCGTTTTCCTGCATCTTTTCCCGCAGCCTGCCGATATGCGCCATGACCGTATTGTTATTATGAAAATACTTTTCGCCCCATACGGCTTCAAACAGTTCTTCGGAAGGAACAACGCTTCCCTGCCGTTCGCACAGATACCAGAGAATGGAAAATTCAATCGGCGTCAACTGCAGCTCCTTGCCGAACAGCAGGCATTTATGAGTATCCTTATTGATCAAAAGACCTCTGATATCATATTCCTGCATCTCCGTTTCTTTCTTTGGCGCCAGTTTGTTATAACGCGTATACCGCCTTAGCTGCGTTTTGATTCTTGCAACCACCTCCAGCGGATTAAAGGGCTTTGTAATATAATCATCCGCCCCGACGGTCAGTCCGGTTATCTTATCGCCGTCCGTAATCTTCGCGGTGAGCATGATCACGGGATAGTAAAAATTTTCCCTGATCTTCTGACAGAGTTTCAATCCGTCGATATCGGGAAGCATTATATCCAGCACAGCCAGGTCCAGTTCTGTCTCTTCGATGCAGTGCAGGGCATCCGCTCCGTTATAGAATTTATATACCGTATAGCCGTCGTTTTTCAAATAAACTTCCAACAGATCGGCTATTTCTTTTTCGTCGTCCACGACCAGAATCTTTTCCGCCATTTAATTAACCATGCCTTTCTCAACATGCAATATTTGAATGCGAACACTGTTTACTATGCACAAGACTTAACTCTCTGTCCCGTTTTCCCTTTTCGTCTGATCAAAAAGACTGAGCTGGCCATCCTTTAACGTTCTGACCTTCCGCACCGTAATCTTATCCTCCGGCCCGATACTCCCACACAGCAGCGGAGAATCCACATCATACAGCTTCGCATTTTCCCGCACTTTCGCATCCTGAAAATTGGCATAGCAGTATTTACAGCCGTTCAAACAGGTATGATAAGTCCCTACTTCCACACTTTCCAGGCACCCGCATTCCTTCCGCTGGTTCTTATCCTTTGCGCCGGCAAGCCTACAGCCTGCCAGCCGTTCGATCAAATTTTTATCGATACAGCTTCCATGCCGGATACCGAAATTCTGAAGCGTTATCTGTTCCGCACAGGTCTCTACGGAAAGCTGGTGTTCAGACGCCGTCCCGGCTATCCCGGCGGCCAGCAGAAACATATCCTCTTTCGTCATTTCCAACATACCGAGTCCCGCCATATTCCGCTTCGTTTTCGCATACATATCGATAAAGCTGATGACGACTTTTTCCGTGTACCCTGCCAGAGCATCCGCCATTTCTCCAAATGCTTCCAGATGATGTTCCACCGTATATTTATCGCTCAAGAAA
Source organism: uncultured Lachnospiraceae bacterium (assembly GCA_910579395.1). Taxonomy (GTDB): domain Bacteria; phylum Bacillota; class Clostridia; order Lachnospirales; family Lachnospiraceae; genus UBA3282. Next base: position 11,966 of record CAJTUC010000057.1, read on the forward strand.
ATGGGGTCATACCGCCAGATCACTCTTTCTTTCCCAATCTTCTCCGACAACTTCCGAAAGGTGGTGAGCAGTTCTTTTTTATCCGGGAGTCCCGGCTCTGTCTCCTTCCCGTAAGGCGTGAGCGTGAACTGAAAATAATAAAGGTAGTCCCGCAGGCGTTCCAGATGGGCCATCATATTTGCCGGATTTTTCGTCCAGAACACGATACAGTCCACGATATCCGGCGATAAGTCGATTCTGCTGACCTGATGCGCGTTCATGGGATTTCTGACATAGAGGAAACCTTCTTCAATCCTGCGGAAAAACCATTCTGCGTAATAATTGGGAATGTCGGTTCTCCGGCTGACGCTCAGTATCATAAAACATCCTTTCCGGCCTGCTTTGCAGCTGCCTTGATGAGAAACAGTTCCATCGGCTGCTCATACCCCGGTATATCCATGACAAAGCCGCCGCAGTCCTTATACCCCAGTTTTCTGTAAAAATGCTGTGCCGTTTCGTCTACCTGGGTGGAAGTCATGAGCATCCCGTATCCCTGACGCGCCATGTCCTTTTCCCAGTGTTCCATCAGCCGCCTACCGTATCCTTTGTTTTGATAAGCCTCCTCGATGAAGAGCAGATTGCAGAACGGTGTATTGTCCCAGAAAAGGCCATAGCGCAAAAGCCCTCTCGGTATGCCGTCTTCCAACAGGACATAGCCGCGCGCAGTATTTACTTTTTCCATAAATTCCGGTTCCGGCAGATGCCTGTCGAGGCTGTACCAAAATTCTTTGTCATCCGGTTGTACATATCTGATCTCTGTCATGAATATTACCATGTCCTTTTCTCAGCCTGCAAGTTTGAACGAATCCAGTCTCATTCATCATCAGGAAAATCCCCGTTTATCTCCAAAAAATCGAATCCTGTCATTTCCAGATAGGCTTTCATAAACGCATTCTTCGTCAGTTCCTTTCGCACGAGTTCTCCGTCCACTCCCGGCCCGCTTTGGTAATAATAAACGCAAGCCGCCAAGCCTGCGTCTATTATATCATATAATTATCCTGTCATCCCTTTTTATTTCAGCAGATTTTCAAATACGGCCCTCTCTACCGTAAATTCCTGTGCTCCCATATAACCGGGCGCGACTTCGTATTCATCAAAAACGATAACAAGATTTCCGCTTCCGTCAAAATAGAAGTTCTGGTCTTCCTTGATTCCCTCCCAGTTCAACTCCGGTATATCCGTTTGGTCCACCCAGTATGCTTTCATCTCGTCTTCAGCCATAGCCGCCCGCATCTGATTCCGGATATCTTCGCTTAGCACATCCGCATAACCGCTGTTTTCCTGAAACAAATCCGCTATCTGAACCTGTCTGCCGCTTCTTTTATCAATCGTATAGAGCTTATAGGATTCCGAACCGCTTCCTGCTCCCTGATAAATCGAAAGCTTTAATGTAAAATACTGTTCATTATCCGTTACCGTCTCATGGTGAATCTCCAGACTGCCATAGCTTTCTCCGAGTTCCGCCGATGCCTTAAATTCTTCGATCAGCCGATCGGTCACTTCCTCGATATCGAAATTGACCTGCTCAATCGTTTCCTGCAGCTGCTTCGAATCTTCTTCCGTTCCTTCGGCCTCCTCACCCTTATCTTCTATGACAATCTGCGGCACTTCCACATTCGCATCAAACCGCTCGCTTTCATACTGGTAATCCCGGAACGTGACCGCCTGGAACAACTTGCCGATGACCGGGATATTTCCCATCGCATAAGCGATGTCCGCTCCTGTATTAGGCAGCAGAATGAGCAGCGCCACGGCTGCGGCCGCAACTGCCGGTATACGGAATCTGTGGACTTTCCCGGCCTTCTTCGTTGTCTCTTCCAGCTTCCCTTTTAATTCCTTGGGAACCGGAATTTCCTGATAGTGTTTTTTTTCTTCCAAAAGTCTTTTTTCCAATTCTGTCAAATCTATATTTTTCATATTCTTATTCATACTAATAACCATGCCTTTCTCTCAACCTGCGAACTTTGGGCCACAAGCACAAATTCGCGTGTAAAAAATTTATTTTTCACACTAATAACCATACCTTCTCTCAACCTGCGAGTTTGAGCGCAGGCACAAATTTGCGATTGAAAAATCTTTGATTTTTCAATCTATACACCTTTCCCTTTCTGTCAGCTGTTCAGATCAAGTTCTTTGCGCAGCTTTTCCAGCGTCCTGTAGAGTCTGCTTTTGACCGTACTCAAATTTTCCTGCAAAATTTCCGCAATCTCGGCTAACGGCTTATCCTCATAAAACCGCAGAACGATCAACGTTTTCTCCTGCATGGGAAGTTTATCCACCGCCTCTCGCAAATCCATATTCGAATCCTGTGCTTTCGTATCTATCATATTTTCGTTCAACGTTTCATATTCCCGCTTATACTTCTTGACATAGTCCTTTGCCGTATTGATCATGATCCGATACACCCATGTGCCGGCAAAATCTTCTTCCTGCAGGCTTCCTGCTTTCCGCATCGCCTTATAGGCTCCTTCCTGTACAATGTCCATCGCATCCGCTTCCTGATGCACATAGCTGAATGCCAGCCTGTAATAACTCTGATAATTTTCCAGCAATATGCTGCGGATCAATGTTTCTTTCCTGCTTCGCATATCTGCTTTCCTCCTTTTTCCTTATTATAACTTCTCGGAATCTTAAGCCCTTATTTTATAAGGCTTTCAGACTTCTATTTCAAAAAATCACCCACTTTTTTG
>CAJTUC010000058.1 GCA_910579395.1 uncultured Lachnospiraceae bacterium
TTTCATTTCCTGCTCTGCATAACTCGTTTGATTCCGGACAAGACCGCTTAGCTTCCTTGTTCCGTTTACTGTTCTTTTTCTGAAATTCTCTTGAATTTTCAGGGTTGCATTACTGTTCATTTGTCAAGGTTCCGTACAGTACATCTCTGGTACTGCCTCTGTCCTGCGGCGGTATGAGGCCAGATCAGATCTGATTCATATCGAACACAGCTTTCATATATTATCACAGCTGGCATCTTCCGTCAAGACATTTTTTTACTTTTTTTATTTTCTTTTTGCAATACACCATCCAGCGCCCATTCATGCGCTTGTACTGTTTCGTATGATACGCATGTGTACTGCCCGCCCGTTCCGGGCGGTGGACTTTTATTCTATCATCCTTTTTGACTGCTTGTCAAGGCCTTTTCTTTTATTTCTTTATAGCAATTTTTATGCCTTCCTCGCCTTAATGACAAAGACCGTGGGCAGCATCAATGCCTTTCTGCCAAAATCATTATTTGAAGCCACCGCTTTTTCCTGGTCAGTTGCTTCCATGAGTTTTTCAATAACAAATCCATGATCAGCCAAAGCGTTAATATATGTACTCAACATACGATTGGACAGCATAATTTTTTATCACCCATATCAGCGCAATACCATTCTTCATTAAAATAGGAATTGCTGAAAATAAGCTTATCATTTTCAACTGACACACACTTATGAATAGGATGTGACCACCCAAAAGCAAATACTCCGCCTTTTTTCATATACATATTAATATGCTTAAATGTTTTATTCAAATCAGTCGTCCAGCCAATTCCGTATACGGAATAAACTAAATCAAAATATTTGGTTGGCAGTTCACACTTGTTTTCCATAGGTGAGCAGATAAACTTTGCATCAATCCCCTGTGCTTAAAGGAAATTTTTTGCTCGTTCAATCTGTTTTGCGGATATATCCAATCCCCACAGGTCAGCTGCCCCCATATCTGCAGCATATTTCATTGAATGACCGTTACCACAGCCAATCTCAAGAACTCTTTTATCAGAAAAACTTCCAAGTAAATTCAGCTTGTCCTCTGACGGAAAAAGACCACCCCAGCTTGGCAAAGCGGCCGTCCCCAAAAATTCGTTTCCTATTGTATTCCAAAATTTAACATTTGTTTTATGCACTTCGCAAATATCCATCTCAACAGTATCTGCACAACCTAAAACTTGGCCGCCGACAATATTTTTTCATATTTTCTGTGCCTTTCACAAGTGTTAACATGTTTTCCTCTGCCTTCTTTTTATAGTCGGCATCAGCGAGTTTTTCACCCAAAAACAATTCGTTAAGATTGATTTTGAAAATATTACAAATTGGATACATAAAGGACAATTCAGGCATTCCATTACCACATTCCCACTTGCTTACAGTTTTATCACTTATTCCAAGAATATCAGCAAATTCACGCTATGCTAAATTCTGCTGTTTTCTCATTTCGACAATAAATCTGCCGATTTTAACTTTATCCATACCTACACTTCCCTTCTTCGAAACATTATAGGATAAACATTTACCAAATGACACCCACGAATCGTAGAGTTAAGATTGAACATTACATCAAGAAGCAAACTACATATCAATTTAAAATCTTAAATGCCAGAGTGGATACACACAATATCACAAAATTGCTATGTCATCAGATGAAAAACAAACTTCCTCATTGCACAATACCTCATGCAAAACTATAATCAACGTAGGAGGTGAACTCATATGGCAAATGAAAATAAAAAGGATTTTAACGCCATGCTGCATGACAGCAAAGATATGCCTAAATTTCAAACGATCACAGATGAAAAGAGTATCGAAAAATACGGCGGAGACCGTATGTATTTTGCACCGCCAATCGACTATGACAAAGTTATGAAACGAATTCCCCGCGGGAAAGTGATCACGATAGGAATGATCCGCGCGTATTTCGCAAAATTGAACGATGCGGATTTTACGGAACCGATAACCGCAGGTATTTTTGTTTCGATTGCGGCATGGGCCAGTTTCCAGCGCACAGAGAATGAAACGCCTTTTTGGAGAACTTTAAAAGCGAATGGAGAACTAAATGCAAAATATCCGGGCGGCGTGGAAGCACAAAAAGAAAAATTAGAAGCAGAAGGCCACACAATCATCCAAAAAGGCAGGACAAATATCCGATACTATGTAAAAGACTATGAAGAGGCTCTTTTTGAGCTGCTCTGAATCTCACAGCCTTTTGGAAGACATAACCTTAAAGGATAAAAGGTACAGACTCAGAATGTATAAATCCCAAAATAGGATGCCACATAATATAGAAAATAGGCACAAATGACCGCCTCACCCAGTCCAAACACGGCACCTAGCAGTTTATCCAGTCCATGAATGATAGAAATATTAACAATCGCAGTGATTGGTTTAAAGATAAGACTGCACAGTTTATAAATGATCCCGACTCCAATCAGCCCTATGATACAAACGGTGAGCACACTGAACGTTTTCGCTACAATACTGCTTATCGTCAAAAAAAGAAGCGTAATACACACACAGGCGGCCGCAATGGAAAAAATATTGACAAGTTCCTTTATCATTCCATTTTCAAATCCTTTTCTAATCCTCCAGGCCGCCATCAGGAGGATAATGAAGATAAGAATAATTTTCAAATCTATGTTCAAGCTATTGCTCATCACCTTTCTAATCGTACTTTCAATCTTTCTGCATACTGTTATTTCAATTCGATCGTATCAATCGAATCCGCTGTGACCAATATATATCTGTAAGAAGAGGATGTCGGAATCAGCGCGTAAACAGCTTTTTCAAAATAACCGGAATATTTTTCCACGCCATTCATATTATAGACCTGACATTCTGATTCATTGTAGATAATGACCTGGTCCTCTGCAAAAACAATGTCCGTATATTCCATATCAAAACCGATGGACTGGCAGAGCTGGCCTGCCTTATTATAAATATCCAGCCGGTATCTGCTATTGCCGTCCGTGCTGTTAAAAACAAGCCCTACATGTTTTTTGCCATAATAGAGTTTCTGCACGTCTTCGCTGAATAGGCGCTCTCCTATATTGACGGGTATCTGTGTTCCCTCAAAAAACATGATCCGGTCATCTGAAACGGCAAAAAGCGTTTTTTCATCCAAAAAACGAGTATAGCCCACAACGACATCCAGATAATCATACCCGCTGACATAATTATCTGTCTGGTTCTGGCCGACCTCTCCAAAATTATAAAAAGCAACGCTGGATTTCAACTCCCCGCTATCCACAAATAAATAGGATACGCACAGAAGCATTCCGTTAGGCGAAAGCGACAGACTGAACGGATATCCGCTGTCCTTCATGGTCGTTCTGATGCGCACCAGTTCCTTTCCTTTTGTATCATAAAGATAAATGTAAGTAAGATCGGAATCATCCAGAACTACCGCCACGACACCATTCGATGCCACGCAAAAATTTCTGATCGGCCTGTTCGTCGTAATCTGCCCCAACAGGCCGCTTGTATTCATTATGTAAATATTCCTTCCGTTATAATCGCCGATCGCCACCACGTTCTGGCAGATATCGATCATTGGATTCTGCATTTCAAAAGTCTCATTCCAGACCGCATTCCCATTTCCATCCATACAGCTTGCGCCGTCCTTACTGTATGTCAGTATGTATTCCGAAAATGCAACCAGGTTTCCGTTCTGCGGTTTTGTTGTTGCTATGGAAGATACTGTCACGCTGTCCGTAAAAATCTTATTTTTCCACTGGATTAAAAACAACGCCACCGCCGCCGTTACGAGAATAAAAAGCAGAAGACTGCGGTAAAAAATCATGAACTTATGACTTTTTATTTTTTCCAGGTAACTGACACGAGATATTTTTTCTTTATTCTTCTTTTTATTTCTAAAGTAATCCCTAATATTCATCCTATGTTATCCCTTATAACATTCATAACGAGTCTGCGTCTATTGTATCATATATTCAACTAAGGTAGTAATATTTTTTGTCCATATTTAATATTATCCGGGTCTTTTATCTCGTTCAACTCACAGATTTCCTTTACTTTCCCTGTATTTCCATATATCTTAATGCTAATTTTATTGAGCGTATCTCCCTTTTCGATTTTATAGTATTCCGCAAAATTTCTGGCAAAGGCCTGCTCACTCGGCGCCATCTCTCCTGTGGAAACAGTCTCCTCATCTTGTCCGGCACTGTTTTCTCCGCCGTCCTCATCTTGTCCGTTTTCACTCTTTGCTTCGTTGTGTCCGTCTACATTTTCTTCTCCGCTCTGTTTCCCGTCTTCATCCGCTTCTGCAGCTTCACTGTTCTCCGGTTCTTCCTGCATGGCTGCCTGATTTTCTTCCTCAAACTTTGCATCCAGATCTGCCAGCCGCAGGACCGTTCCCTCCGCCGGGATATCGGCATCCGCGTTTCCTTCTGCCTGCAGAACAGCATCCGGCAGTTCTTCTTCCGGCAGATTCACATCGGCAATATCCTCCGACTGCACACCGGCTTCAGCCGCCTCTTCATTCTCCATTGCAAAAAAGACTTCTACTGCGGCCTGATTGAGTTCCTCGAGCTTTGTATAACTATTGGTCGAGTTGATGACGATTGCCGTCAAAATGACAAAAATCGCAGATAACTGCACCGCCATCAGCCCGCTCTTTCTCCTTCCTGTCATCCACTCCCCGGACTGCGTTCGGCTTCCCTCAGACGTTCCCTGCTGTGCTTCCTTCCTGCCCCGGAAACTGTCGGCATTTTGCGGTCTTACGATATTTTGAGGTCTTATAATATTCTGCGGCCTTATGATATTTCGCGAACCGGAAAGCCTGCCTCCCGCCTGTACCGTTTCCCTGTTCCGCATCCGGTCTCCGGCCTCTTCCGTTCTTCGCTGTTCGACCATATAGTTCTGCATTGCCTCATTACTTTGATAAAAAATATAATACCCGGCCAACTCATGCAGTTCTTCGCCCTTTTGCACAAAAAAGACAGGCATATCCGGGGCAGGACGGCATATAATTTCCTCGAGCAGCTCATATTGTGCAAAATGGGAAATTTCTCTCTGCTGCCCCGCCCCATATAGATAATATTTTCGGTTCCGCTGTTCTCTTTTTCCATAGAAAAAAATCTTCTCAGCATTTTCAGTCCTGTAATTTTTCAGATAAGACATCACATAGTCTTCTACATATAACTGATATTTTTCCTCTTTTTCCCCTTTGTGAACCACAATGTCTGCTGCTGTCATTTTTTTACACGCCTTTCCATAGTACCCGCAAACGGGCATACTTTTTTCTCAATATAGCATAAAAGGCGTGCGAAATTTATCAAATCCCGCGCATCCGATAAAAAACAAATACGCTGATTTTTCACCTCTTGACTTCTTATTTTTGCCATGGTATACTAAATCATACGTTTTAAATCATATGTTTTAGAAAGAGGTGGATGCAATGCCCCCAAAAGCAAAATTTACACGAGATGAAATTATTGAGAAGGCTCTGGATATTGTTCATACAGAAGGAATTGACAGGCTTACATCGCGCGAACTGGGTGCACAATTGGGCAGTTCCGCCCGGCCGATCTTCACGGTTTTTGAAAGCATGGATGAAGTTAAGCTGGAGGTCATCCGACATGCCAGAGAATTATACAGACAATATGTCGATCGAGGGCTGAAAGCCAGGCTGGCATTTCAGGGCGTCGGCGTTGCTTACATTACTTTTGCGTTAGAGGAACCGAAGCTGTTCCAATTACTGTTCATGAACGCACAGACAACAAAAGACGATGCCGGAGAAGCCGTTTCCGTCAATGTATCACAGATTTTACCTTTGATTGATGACAGCTACGAAAAAATACTGCGTTCCGTACAGGAGCCATACGGACTGGACCGGCAGACCGCCGACAGACTCTACCAGCATTTATGGATATATACCCACGGAATTGCTGCCATGTGCGCGACAAGACTATGCAATTACACGATGGAACAGATGAAAGAAATGATGAAGGAAGTTTTCGACGGGCTGCTTTTCCGCATAAAGAATGAGCAGCAGTCAAATACCCTGCAGCAGGCCGACGGGGAATAAAGCATCTTCATGGGACAAGAACCAAAATGAAAAAGCGGAGGTTAAAGATGATACAACTTAAAAACGTACACAAATTTTATGGCACAGGCGAAAGCAGAAACGAGGTTCTGAAAGGCATTTCTTTACAAGTCAAAGATGGTGATTTCGTCGTTCTTTTAGGCGCCTCCGGTTCCGGCAAATCCACTTTGCTGAATGTCATGTCCGGACTGGAACGGGCGGACGAAGGCACAATATGCTATGAAAAAACGCAGCTTGAACAAATGACGGACAAAGAATTGACCGAATTCCGCAAAAACAATATCGGCTTTATTTTCCAGCAATATTATCTTCTGCCGAATCTGAACGTGGATAAAAACGTAAAAATGGGTGCGGAACTGGCCGGCAATAAAGAATACCGCCAGACGATCAGCGCCGTAGGACTCGAGAAAAAAGTACACAAATACCCGCATGAATTAAGCGGCGGTGAGCAGCAAAGAGTCTCCGTTGCAAGAGCGCTTGCCAAAAAGCCGAAATTCCTGTATCTCGACGAACCGACCGGCGCACTGGACGAGGAAACGGGAAGGCTGGTGCTCGACTATATCAGCAAACTTCAGCAGGAATCCGGCTTTACCGTCATTATGGTAACGCATAACCAGAATGTTGCGGAAATGGCAAGTACGGTAATCCGCATGAACAGCGGCCGCATAGTGGAGACCTGGCAAAATGCAAAACCGAAAAATGCTTATGAAATTGCGTGGTAAGTGTGAAGAGAAGTTCTAAGGCTCGCAGCAAAAGCTGCTTTGCCAAGAACTTCTACGATCCGCGTTGCAGACCTTCTTCACACGAAAGAATCGCTGTCGCGATTCTTCCAGGATTATGTTCTAAGAATGCCCTTGCGCCATTTTGCATGAATTGTTTGTGCCGCTGCAGGCGGCATTGACCGAAAGGAGTAGAATTATGATCGTCAGTTACAAGGATACTTTAAAAATAGCCAGTATTACGATTATCAGTTTCTGCGCTGTTTTCGTATGCACCTTATTTTTGAATTTCAATCTGGATTTAGCGGGTGTTGGAAATGAAATCACTTCGCCCGCAACCCGGAGTTTTTATGATGCACAGGTCATGACCGGAAAGGTCGTCAGCAGCCTGGCGGGCGGATGCCTTCTTCTGACAACGGTTGTGCTGCTCTGTTTCTATGTGGGTCATTTTATCGATATTCACCAGAAAGAACTCGGCATTTTGAAAGCGCTCGGATATTCCCGCTTCTGCATCGCCAGAGAATTCTGGACTTTTGGGTGCAGTGTTCTAACCGGTACTGCTTCGGCTTATCTGTGTGCCCACCTGCTTATGCCGACTTTTTATGAAGTACAGAACGAACTCGGACTTTTGCCGGATTTCAAAGTGCATTTTCACCCGGGTCTGTGTCTTCTGCTGGTTTTTCTGCCTGCCCTGTTCTTCTCTCTGCTCGCCGTCTGCTACAGCTATCTGAAAATGAAGGTATCCCCGCTTACGCTGTTACGCGGAAAAGAGTCAGCGAAAATCGTCAAAGCCAGAAAAGAATCCGACCTGCCTTTTTTACAGGAACTCGGAAAAAGCAATGTAAGACAGCGAAAATCGTTGGTGTTCTTTATCACGTTTGCCATATTCTGTTTCTCTTCGATGATGCAGATGTCCTTCAGCATGGACGAACTTGCCAGCGAGATGATGGCGGTCATGACCATGGGAATCGGTATTGTGCTCGCCTGTGTCACGCTTTTTCTCGCATCCACTTCCGTCGTCAAGGCAAACGGAAAAACCATTGCGATGATGAAAGTATTCGGCTATCAGAGCCGGGACTGTGCCAAAGCGGTGCTTGGCGGTTATCGTCCATGGGCCTATTTCGGTTTTGTACTGGGAAGCCTTTATCAATATCTTCTGCTGAGGATTGCAGTATCCGTCATTTTCGCAGATCTCGAAAATGTTCCGGAATACCACTTTGATATCCCGGCCATGTTGACTGCTCTGTTCTGTTTTGCCGCATTGTATGAAACGGTAATGTTCTGCTATACAAAGAAAATAGAAAAAATGTCGGTAAAAGAAATCATGTTAGAATGATTTGACCCAGGCAAAGGTGTCAGCTGTCTGTCCGTTCAGGCATCTCCTTTGCCCGTTCCATTTTGATTTTACGATCAATAAAAAAGCCAATGATCATCATCGCAAAAAGCATCAATATTGCTATGATAAAAGAGTCCCTGTTCTTCAACTGTTCGCCCGCTTCTGAATTCACCAAAACGTCCCAAACAGCGCCGACACCCCAGAAAAGCGGAAAAATCGCAAAAATATTATATGTGAAATAGAATACTGTAACATACATAATACCGACAAAGAACAGCTTCATAAATTCCGGTTGGAAACCTGCATGGTGTAAACTGTAAAAAGCAGCTGTCATAAAAATAGCGGGCAGTATTCCGAAAGCCCTCTCAAATTCGTAACGCAGAAATCCATATATAAAAATCATTTCAAATATTCCGGCAGCTAAAATATAAGTAACTGCATAGAGTGAGTCTATATTAAAGACGATATCTTCCGTATTTTTGCTGACAAACATGCCTAATAAAGAGATACCCGCCGCCGCATTGACCACCAGACTGACGATCAACCTCTTTTTGCGAAATCCCAGGACCGATAAGCTTTTCTTCTTAACGACCAAAATGTAATACAGGGGTAAATGAAAACCCAGAAGCAAAATCATGAATACATCTCTCAACAATATATTAGAAATCTCATTATGAAACAATGTCATAGCTGCACTCAACAAAATCATTATGAGACCACAGATCAATCCAAATACATTCTCTTTATCAACCGCCAAATGCAGCCATTTATTCTTCATCTCTTCTTTCCTCCCCGCAAACTGACAATAATCTTTTTGTCCCGGATATTTCGGCATTAACGATATCAATCATACGCTTTAAATTCGCTGCATGGGCAGCGGGGACTTCCCGTTCCCACAGTTCATTATCCTGTTTATTGATTCCGTTAAGGTAAGACTGCAGGATATGCAGCCTTTCTTCCAATAATCTTTTCATCTCTTCTTTTTCCAAAATCTCCATCAGAAAAGCGGCTATCGTAAAAATATTGGTATCATAATTAAATTGCCGAATGGACTCTTTGATGGTTTCCTTTAGTTCGTCTTCTCCTTTTTCAGTTAAAGAATATACCGTTCTGTCCGGCATATTTCCAATTTTCTCTATCGTTCCCTCAATATAACCCTTTTTCTCCAGCTTTTTCAATGTTGCATAAACGGTTGAATCTGCAATATTAAACCACCACTTAATGTTCATATAACTCAGCAATTTTGTTATTTCATATGCATTAAGTGGTTTTTCGTAGATAATACCCAAAAGCAAAGTGGCAGGCTTTGACAACATTTCTTTTTCCTCCTGGCCTATATTTAAAATACTTTATATGTATAGTACTATTTTATAATAGCATATTTCATAAAAAAAGCAAGCAATATTTTATCGTATAAAAAAGACTATGACCAATCATATCATTTGGCATAGTCTTTTCATTCATTTTCTTTCTAATCTCTATACAATCTATTCTTTATACAAATTGATATACCGTTACTGCATCGTAATCCCGGTCGGGACCGAAAATGTCGGAAGGAAAATCCGAGTGATTAACTGCATCCGGGAAATACTGCGTTTCCAGACACATTCCCACTCGCGGCCCATAGGTAGTTCCGCCTTTACCGGTCTCTATGCCGATACAGTTTCCCGCATAAAACTGTACACCCGGAAGCGTCGTAAAGGCTTTCATCTTTCTTCCGCTCTTTTTATCTTCCACCACTGCGATTTCCCGAAGTGTACCGTCAGCACCGTCAATGACGAAATTATGGTCATATCCCTGCCCTAATTTCAGTTGTTCAAATTCCGCTCCGATATCCTGTCCGATCGGCTTAGGTTCCGTAAAGTCCATGGGCGTTCCAGCCACCGGCGCAATCTCTCCTGTCGGAATGGAACCCGGAATAACGGGCGTATAGCTTCCCGCATGAATCGTCAGAATATGGTCTTCAATCCTGCCGGCCTGGTGTCCGCTCAAATTAAAATAGGTATGATTCGTCATATTGATCACGGTGTTCTTATCGGAAGTTCCGTGATACTTTAATTGCAGTGCATTGTCATCAGAAAGGCTGTATGTCATGGTAATTCTCTTATTGCCGGGAAATCCCATATCGCCGTCCTCCGCTTCCAGAAACAGGGTGACACTGTTATCCCCCGTCTCGGCCACTTCCCATACACGCTTATGATAGCCATATTTGATGCTGCTGTGCAGGTTATTTGGGCCGTCATTTGCTTCTATCTGGTAAGATTTTCCGTCAATACGAAACCCTGCATTTCCGGTACGGTTTGCGCTTGGCCCGATTGTAGTGCCAAAAAAGCTTTCATTCCCGTAATAATCCTCCAATTTGTCAAAACCTAATACGATGTCTTCCACTTTACCGTCTTTGTCCGGCACATACAGATTGACAAGCGTTGCACCGAAATTGATCAGCCTCGCTTTCATTCCGTTTGCATTTTCCAGCGTAAAAGCATATACCTCACTACCGTCCTGCGCCTTTCCAAAAAGTTCCTTCGTAACCGCCATGATTCAACCTCCATTCTTTCTCACCCTATAATTCCGTCCTTCCCTCTAATGCACGCAATAACGTTACTTCATCAATATACTCCAAATCGCCTCCCACGGGTACACCGCTTGCGATTCTGGTCACTTTTACGCCGATTGGTTTAATCAGCTTGCTGATATACATGGCAGTCGTCTCGCCCTCCAGACTGGAATTGGTCGCAATGATAACCTCATTGATGTCCTCCTGCAGCCGCTGCATCAGTTCTTTCAACCGAATGTCATTGGGGCCAATTCCGAGCATGGGTGAAATCGCACCATGCAGGACATGATAAACGCCTGTATATTTTCCCGTTTTCTCATAGGCAGCCAGGTCTCTCGTATTTTCGACTACCATAATCGTCTTATGGTCCCGCTCCTCATTGGCACAGACAGGACAAAGCTCCTGTTCGGTCAGGGTAAAGCATTCTTTACAATGCCTGACATTTGTCCTTGCTTCCACCATCGTTGCCGCCAGTCTCTCCACTTTTTCCTTCGGCATATTGATCAGGTGAAAAGCCAGCCGCTGCGCGGACTTCGTACCGATTCCCGGCAGCCCGGACAGTTCTTCGATTAATTTATTGATATGTCCGCCGTACAAGTCCATCAGAAAGGTAATCCTCCGCCGAGTCCAAGTCCGCCGGTCATTTTATTCATAATCTCTGCATTCGCATCCTCCGCCATGCGCAGCGCTTCATTCGTTGCCGCCATGACGAGGTCTTCCAGCATTTCCACATCATCGGGGTCAACGACCTCCTGCGACAATTTTACTTTCGTTATTTCCTTTTTACCGGTCACGGTCACTTCTACCGCACCGCCGCCGGCTTTTGCCGTAAATTCTTTTGTTTCCAGTTCTTTCTGGCTTTCTTCCATCTGACGCTGCATCCTCTGGGCCTGCTTCATCAGATTGTTCATATTGCCCGGCATACCGCCTCCCGGAAATCCTCCACGCTTTGCCATACTAAATTAATCCTCTCTTTCTCCTCAACTTATAATATCTAGTCTGATTCTTCCTCTATTTCCATATGAATGATCTGACTCAGATCGACATAATCCTGTACAAAATCACGGTCATTCCGTATGCCTTGAATCGTCACTTCGATTTCTTTACCCGCAATATTGGATATAATCTGCTCGAGCAGCGCTTTATTTCCTTCCTGTTTCAGAAAATAATCCGATGCCAGACCGTCTTCCACGACCACCATGAGTTTATTATCTCCGCCGAGGCTGAGTCTCGCATCTTTTAAATATTTTTTCATCGGCATCGAAGTTTCGCCCACGACTGCCGGCCAGTTCCCGACGACCGTCTTGATGTCTTCCGGCACAGCCTTCTCCAACTGTGCCCGTTTCGCCAGCATTTCTGCCGTCGGCACGCCTTCCTGACGGGGCATCGGCTGTACTCCTGCCGCCGGAGCTGCTATGATACCCTTTTCCAGTTTCTCCTCTATTGCGCGGATTCTGTCAAGCAAAGAACCCGTATCCGTTTCCATCCCGGGCCGGCACAGCTTAATCAGCGCAATTTCAATCAGAATCCGCTTCTGCGCCGCATATTTAATCTGTCCGGCAAGTTCGGAAAAGATACGGATATACCGCATGACCGTATCCGCCTCTATCATTTGTGCCTCTTCCTGCAGTCTCACCAGATTTTCGGAAGACACATCGATAATATCTTCTATCGAATCGGAAGTTTTTGCAAGCAGAAGATTCCTCAGATACCATGTGAAATCCGTAACGAACTGCGTCAGTTCCCTGCCCTGCATCACGATTTCTTCCAGTAGGGAAATACAGCCCTGCACATCCCGCTCCGTCACATACCCCAGCAGGCGACTGAATACACCGGTATCCACCGCACCGAGAACATCCAATACCTTGTCGTAAGTAAGCTCCTGTCCGAAATGAAATGCAATACATTGATCGAGCAGACTGAGCGCATCACGAAAAGAACCGTCTGCCGTTTTCGCAATATAACGAAGCGCTTTGTTCTCTACCTGAATCTGCTCAACTGTCATCAGCTCACGCAATCTGTCCGTAATCGTTTCAATCGAAATCCTTCGAAAATCATAACGCTGACAGCGGGATAATATCGTAATCGGTATCTTATGAACCTCCGTCGTCGCCAGAATAAAGATCACATAAGACGGCGGTTCTTCCAGCGTTTTCAAAAGGGCATTGAAGGCTCCTATAGATAACATATGAACTTCATCAATAATATAAACTTTATAATTTCCTTCTGTTGGAGAATAGGACACCTCGTCAACGATTTCCCGTATGTTATCCACGCCGTTATTAGATGCGGCATCGATTTCAATCACGTTCATGCTGACGCCTGCCGCAATCGCTTTACAGGTCGGACACTCTCTGCACGGGCTTCCGTCCACGGGATTTTCACAATTTACCGCTTTAGCAAAAATCTTGGCAATAGAAGTTTTTCCTGTTCCTCTCGTCCCGCAGAAAAGATATGCGTGTCCGACCCGACCCGCTTTAATCTGATTTTTCAGCGTCGTTACAATATGTTCCTGTCCCTTTACGTCCTCAAAACAATCCGGCCGGAATTTCCGGTAAAGCGCCGTATATGACATCTAAAGCCATGCCCCTTTCCCGAATTATAAGATAATCAGCTCTGTCTGGGAGAATGCCGCTTTTTAGGCATTCTCCCGCGCGAGAAAGATTTGCCAAAGGCAAATCGCAGAACTTCTTAACGTTTCACCCGAAGGTGAAACTTAGGCACCCGCTGGTGCGAGTCTTAGAAGTTCTTATCACGCTGCGCTAGTCGCCAAAGCTGATACCTGTCATTTTTGCTTCCTGTACAATAGTCGCATCCGGCGATACCATTTTTAATTTGCCCGCAACTTCTTCCAGCGGAACTTTGACAACTTCTCTGTTCTTATAGCCTACCATAAAGCCATATTCGCCTTTTAAGATCAGTTTACCTGCTTCTGCGCCGAGACGTGTTGCAAATACACGGTCATAAGGACACGGACTTCCGCCGCGCTGTGTATGCCCCGGAACCGTTACGCGCACATCCTGGCCGGTCTTTTTCTGAATGCGGTCCGCAATTTCATAGGAAACGGACGGATACGCATAATTCTTCATTTTTTCTTTATATTCTTTCTTTGAAAGCTTCGCATCCTCTTTGGAGATCGCACCTTCGGCAACGGCCATGATCGTAAATTTGGAACCGCGGGCCATACGCCCATTGATCGCTTTGATGATCTTATCAATATCATACGGAATTTCCGGAATCAGGATGATGTCCGCTCCGCCTGCGATGCCGGCATTCAATGTCAGCCATCCTACTTTATGTCCCATAACTTCCACGATAAAAATACGTCCGTGGGAAGCTGCCGTCGTATGGATACAGTCGATGCAGTCCGTTGCGATATTGACTGCGCTCTGGAAACCGAAGGTCATATCCGTTCCCCACAGGTCATTGTCGATAGTCTTCGGAAGCGTTACGACGTTCAGTCCTTCCTCTCTTAACATATTCGCCGTCTTGTGGGTACCATTGCCGCCCAAGATTACGAGACAGTCCAGTTTCAGTTTATAGTAATTCTGCTTCATTGCTTCCACTTTATCAAGACCGTTCTCATCCGGCTCCCGCATCAGCTTAAACGGTGTTCTCGAGCTTCCGAGAATCGTGCCGCCTTTTGTCAGAATACCCGAAAAGTCCATTCCCGTCAGCATACGGAAATCTCCATAGATCAATCCCTTATAGCCTTCTAAAAACCCATAGATTTCTACATCTTCTCCACTACATGACAGACATTTTACAACACCCCGCATTGCCGCATTAAGTGCCTGACAATCTCCACCGCTGGTCAGCATACCGATTCTTTTCATTCCGATTCCTCCTTTAATATTCTGTTTTTATATGACCTGCCCGCTTCCACTGAAGCACACATATTAAGTAAATTATATAATATTTTAAAAAGTATCACAACTAAATTATTCCTAAGAGCACATTCTAACGGCCGGCTGCCTTGACCTT
>CAJTUC010000059.1 GCA_910579395.1 uncultured Lachnospiraceae bacterium
AAAAATAAGCCCAAAGCAGGCTTAAATACAAGATTTGTGTGTTATGAGGTTTAAAAGGAAGTGTCAAACTCCCGTGTGTCCGGGACATAAAAAAGGGAAAGTTCGCAAAGCAGATGAATGCGTAAGGCGAAGTTTGTCTGGTTATTTTGAATGAAGAAACCCTTGTAGGTGGTGTAGATGAGCCATTTACAAGGGTTTTGTGTTTATACAAATAATTATGATGACTGGTAATTTGATAGGAAGTATGATAGAATATTCCAAATAGCCAGAGTAGAACGGAGGGATATATGTGGCGAAAGAAATGAATTCTACTAAAGTATATCCTTTAAAAGAAAATCAAAAAAGGACTTATTGGGAACGCCTGCTGAGATTGTGTTAGTTGGAGACGCGGCAATCCTTGTCAATTATGGGTTTCGTGAAATGACCTATGATATAGATGCGGTCATAACAGCATCATCGGCTATGAAGGGGGCGGTATTACCGTACCTATTCTAATGTGTTGAATATCAGGACAATTAGTGTGGAATATATTAATCCCTGTATAGAAGATGATTCCTGGAAAGCGTGTGTTGAAGGTTTACTGAAAAACGAAATAAAGTAGCAAAAACAGAATATCTTATCAGCCGCTATAAAGAAAAATCTGGAAATATCCGATATAACCAATAAGATATAAATTTGTTACGCGTTCAAAACAGAAACGGATTTCGTAAACAGTCAAAGGAGGACAAACGATGAGCAGGATTGCAGGGTATGGAGTTTATCAGAACGGCTATATGGGCAGCGCAGCAAAGAGCAGGAACACCAGAGAGGCAGACAAAGCTGATAAAGCGGATAAGACAGAGAAGAAAGAGCAGGTGCAGCTTTCAGACCGCGCGAAGAAGCTGTTAGAAGAACTGAAAAAGAATTATAATAATATGGACTTTATCGTTGCCGATTATGAGACGGATGAAGAGGCTTCCGCTTATCTTGCGAAAGGAACGAAGGAGTACAGCGTTCTGATCGAGCCGGAAACACTGGAAGAGATGGCGGCGGACGAAGAGGCTAAGGCAAAATACACAGGCATTCTGGATGATGCGGTGGATCAGTTAAAGGATATCAAGGAACAGTTGGGTGACAAAGAGGATGAAGTGACACATATCGGTATTTCGGTAGGCAAAGATGGTTCCGTTTCCTATTTTGCTGATTTGGAGAAAATCGGCGAGAGACAGAAAGAATGGATCGAGAAGTCCAGAGAGAGCAAAAAAGAAGAAAGAACGGAGCAGGAGAAGAAGGCACAGGAAAAGAAAAGTCAGGATATTGCGGCACAGGAGAGAACGAAGAAAACAAGAGTGCAGGCGAATTCTGTGGAAGAGCTGATCGAAAAGATCAAAGGTGTAGACTGGGATCAGATAAAATCCGAGGAAAAGGCTATGACAGGCGGCAGATTTGATTTCAGCATCTAAGTATTTAGCGTTGTATGTGCACCGACTGACAATAGGAAAGGTATGGTTATCAGTTTATCGATGGAAAATGTAGAAAAAGAGACAATTTCCGGGAGACAGGGCATTTTACGAAACAAATATTATCTGTACCTGACGGAATTCTTTGCAGGAATGTCCGTAATGGCAGTGGAACTGGGCGCAAGCAGACTTCTTGCGCCTTATTTCAGTTCTTCACAGATCGTATGGACGATCATTATCGGAACGATCATGATAGCAATGGCTCTCGGCAATATATGGGGCGGCCGGAGTGCGGATAAGAATCCTGACCCGGACAAACTTTATATGAGGATTATTATTGCGGCGATATGGATCGCGGCAATTCCAGTGCTTGGAAAATATATTATTATTGGAATTTCGGCGGCATTGGTTTTTACTATCAGTAATAATTTTTTAATCTGGGCTGCCTTTTTGGCGTGCATGGTCATTTTTGTGTTTCCGCTGTTTTTACTTGGAACGGTGACGCCTTCTCTTGTGAAGTATACGGTGGACAGTCTGGATGACAGCGGAAAAACGGTCGGTTCCTTGAATGCTTTTAATACGATTGGCAGTATCATCGGTACTTTTGTACCGACTTTTGTGACGATTCCGGCGGTGGGAACATCCATTACGTTTCTGATTTTTGCGGGAATACTGCTTTTACTCGCGCTGCTCTATTTTATCAGCACGAAGGGCAGAAAGAAGCAGTCCGCCGTTTCCGGATTTTTGTTCCTGCTTTGCTGTGTGACAGGAGCCTCCGGCAGTTTTGCATTCTGGGAAACCGATCTTATATACGAAGGAGAGTCTATTTATAACTATTTGCAGGTAAAAGAGACGAGCGACAGCGTTATCTTATCGACCAATGTGCTGTTTGGCGTGCAGTCTATCATGAAAAAAGACGGCGGCGCGACGGGGATGTATTACGACTATGCGATGGCTGCTCCTCTGATGGCGGGCAGAACGGATGGCGATATGCTGATTCTTGGCATGGGAACGGGAACCTATGCAAAGCAGTGCCAGTATTACTACGGAGCAACTTCTATAGAAGGGGTGGAAATCGACCAGAAGATCACGAATCTTGCAGGTGCCTATTTTGAACTCCCCGATTCCATAAAAGTGACGACTTATGACGGACGCAGTTACCTTGCAGCGATACCGGAAACGTATGATGTCATCATGGTAGATGCTTATCAGGATATTACGATTCCTTTTCAGATGTCTTCCGTGGAGTTTTTTACGCTGGTGCGGGAGCATTTGAATGAAAACGGCGTGATGGTCGTTAACATGAATATGTACGCGGACACAGAGTTCGGCGGGGAAGACGCCTCGGAAGGCAATATTAACGAGTATTTGTCGGATACGATCGCTTCTGTGTTTGATTATGTCTATACGGTGGATGTGGCGGGAACGACGAACAGGGAGTTGTTCGCGACGCAGAATCCGGCGGCATTGGAAGTATTTGAAACCGGCAGGAGCACGATAGAGGATCCGGCGTTACAGGAGATGCTGCGGCGGGTGTCAGATGGCATTATGCCATATGAAAAAGGAGATTATCTTTTGACGGATGATAAGGCGCCTGTTGAACTGCTCGGTATGCGGGTGATAGACGATCTGATTCAGCGGGAACTCGTATATTATAAAGAATTGTTTAAGCGAGAGGGGATTCAGGGACTGCTTCAGTGAACTGTCCGCCTATGCGGAATATGCTGCTTTGGAGAATAAAAATTTCTTTCCGGGAAAATAATATAGAAAAAAGGATGCTGAAGAAAGTACTCCGGGAAGGAAGCGAAAATGGATTTTAAAAGCAGCGAAACAAAGAGTAATCTGATGCGCGCATTTGCGGGAGAAAGTCAGGCGAGGAACCGTTATACGATAGCGGCGGGACAGGCAAGAGCGGAAAAACTGTATGTCATAGAGGCGGTGTTCCGCTTTACGGCAGAACAGGAAAAAGAACATGCGGAAATCTTTTACAAGTATTTGGGAGAAATGGCGGGAGAGAATATCGCGATAGACGGTGCGTATCCGGTGGATATTTCCAAAGATGCGGCCGTGCTCCTTCGTATGGCGCAGCACAATGAATATGAAGAGCATGACGACGTATATCAGAATTTTGCAAAGAAAGCGGAGGAGGAAGGATTTCCGGAAATTGCCGGTTCCTTTAAACAGATAGCGGAAATCGAGAAGATACACGGAAACCGTTTCGGCCAGTTTGCCGAGTGGCTTGAAAAGGGTCAGTTGTTTGCGGCTGATGTGGAGACGGCCTGGATGTGCATGGAATGCGGGCATATCTACCGCGGAACAAAGGTGCCGCCGGTCTGTCCGGTCTGCCACAACGACCGAGGCTATTTCGTCCGGCTGGAGCTTGCACCCTATACGGGGAACTGTTGTATGTAAAGAAATGGGGGAGAATGCGCAGCATTCTCTGAATCGAGTGCTTAGGCACTCGATTTTTTCATAGCGTTTTTAATAAAATTACTTTTCGTAATTTGCATTCTGTGTTATGATAGATAAGGAATATTGAAAAATACAAAGGAGCCAATGAAGAAGATGGCGCAGACAGAGGGGAAAAAGCGGCCGATGTCTAAGGAAAAGCGGCGCTTTTTGAGAAAAATAATCATCTTCTTTCTTGTGATAGCAACGCCTGTTCTTACGGCATTATGTATTTTTTTGGGAATCCGGCTTCATATTGTGCGCGGAGAACTGAAAAGATTACAGGCGCAGGCGGTAGAGGCATCCGTTTTTTATCAGGCAGAAGGTTCGGATGGAGCGGAAACTCCGAATGGAACAGGCGGGACCGGAACGGATGATATGGCAGAATCCGATGGAGAACCTAAAACCGGAGCAGAGAACCGCGACAAAACGAGCGAGATCAGAACGGATACCGGTGCCCAGGAATACACGAACAGATATTCCGCGGATGGTGTCAGTGTTTCCAAACGTGACAGTACAGGTGCATCGGCAGCCTATATGGAAGAAGGAACCATTCCGGAAGATGGAACCGTCCGCAAGGTGTACCTTACCTTTGATGACGGGCCTAGCGGCAATACATCCCGGATTCTGGACATCCTTGCAGAATATGATGTCAAGGCGACTTTTTTTGTAGTGGGTAAGGAAGAAGAACAATATCAGGAGTTATATAAAAGAATCGTAGATGAAGGTCATACGCTTGGGATGCACTCTTACAGCCATAAATATGACGAGATTTATCAGTCAGTGGACAGTTTTGCGCAGGATATGAGCAAATTGCAGGAGTTTTTGTATGAGACGACGGGCGTATGGTGCCGGTATTGCAGATTCCCGGGAGGAAGCAGCAATACGGTCAGCAGGGTGGATATGTATGATTTGATCACATATCTGAATGAACAGGATATTACTTATTTTGACTGGAATATCGCTTCGGGAGATGCTTCCAACAGTTATATCAGCAAAGAAGCGATCATCAGTAATTGTATATCGACCCTGCCGCAGTATCAGGAGAGTATTATTTTGATGCATGATGCGTCAAATAAAAATACTACGGTAGAGGCATTGCCGGCTTTGATTGAACAGATTCAGGCAATGGACAATACCGTGATCGTTCCGATTACAGAAGATACGGAACCGATACAACATATTAGTAATGACTAGGAGGATTATAGAATGGGTTTTTTCTCAGACTTAAAGGACGATTTATCCCAAGCCGTAAATGAGTTGACGCCGGAAGAAGAACTTCAGGCGGCTTTAGACGGTGAGAAAACAGCTGGAAGTGCGGAAGCAGTACAGCTTGGCAGCGTACCCACACCGGATGATTTGAGCGATATGCTGGATAAGATGGAAGCGCTTGCAACGGAGACGGAATCGGTGGAGCAGGCTGTAGAGTCAGTTATTCCGTCTATGGAAGAAACGATGCCGGAGGGTACGGCAGACGATGATATCCTTGCAGAACTTATAGGAGAGGAGCTGGCTGTGGAGCCGGCGGTTTCGGAGGATGCGGCAGTGGAGGATGATATTCTGGCAGAACTGGGACTGGAAGATTCTCTTTCGGATGATATGCTTCCGCCGGATGTGCCTTTGCAATTGCCTGAAGAAGAACCAATAGAAGAGACGGCTGTGGAATTGGATACAGCAGCAGAGTCAGATATGCCGGTAACACCGGATATGTCAATAAATGAAGAAGAGGAGACAGCAGGTCCTCAGCAGGAAAAAGAAAGGGAAGATGAGAAAATGGAAATGGAAATGGATGTGCAGGAAAAAACAGTATCAGATGAAACAGCGGTCGTAACAGAAGGAATGTCTATCACTGGTGATATTACTTCCGGAGGCTCTTTAGAGTTAATTGGTACGGTCATCGGTAATATTGACATCCTTGGCAAATTGAATATCACGGGTGCGATTCAGGGAAATTCCAAAGCGGCTGAAATTTATGCGGAAGGAGCAAGAATCAATGGTGAGATTAACAGCGGCGGCAGCGTAAAGATTGGACAGAGTTCCGTCGTTATTGGAAATATCAACGCGACGAGCGCCGTAATTGCAGGTGCGGTAAAGGGGGATATTGATGTACACGGTCCGGTCGTTTTAGATACTTCCGCAATCGTTATGGGAAATATCAAGTCCAAATCCGTACAGATTAACAATGGAGCTGTGATTGAGGGTATGTGTTCCCAGTGCTATGCGGACATTAATCCGACATCTTTCTTTGAAGAGATTAAGAAGAGCAAAGAAAAAGGTAAAAGTAAATAATCTGAGAATAGCATATTGACGGGAGAGTATGTAAATGCAGCGTGTCTTATTGAAGTTAAGCGGAGAAGCACTGGCCGGTGATAAGAAGACC
Source organism: uncultured Lachnospiraceae bacterium (assembly GCA_910579395.1). GTDB lineage: Bacteria > Bacillota > Clostridia > Lachnospirales > Lachnospiraceae > UBA3282. The sequence goes on from CAJTUC010000059.1 coordinate 6,268, forward strand.
GGATTTGATGACGAGACCATACGCGAAGTTGCTTTACAGGTTAAGCAGCTTGTAGATGGCGGCATTCAGGTAGGAATTGTGATTGGTGGAGGAAATTTCTGGCGCGGCCGTTCCAGCGAAAGCATTGACAGGACGAAAGCGGATCAGATCGGTATGCTTGCAACGATCATGAACTGTATTTATGTGTCGGAAATTTTCCGTTCCGTTGGAATGATGACCAATGTCCTGACACCTTTTGAATGCGGTTCTTTTACCAAATTGTTTTCCAAAGACAGGGCTAACAAATATTTTGCCAAAAATATGGTCGTCTTTTTTGCGGGCGGTACGGGACATCCGTATTTTTCGACGGATACGGGTGTGGTACTGCGTGCGGTTGAGGTAGATGCGGATGTGATTCTGCTTGCGAAAGCAGTGGACGGCGTCTATGACAGTGATCCCCGCACGAATCCTGATGCCAGAAAATATGATGAAATATCGATTGAAGAAGTGATCGAGAAAAATCTTCTGGTGGTTGATATGACAGCCTCGATTCTGGCAAGGGATAACAAGATGCCGATGTGGGTATTTGCGCTGAACGAGAAGGACAGCATTGTAAATGCGATCAAAGGGCAGTTCAATGGAACAAAAGTTACCGTATCGTAGGAGATGAGAGAGGAAGGTATATAATAAAAGATGGACGACAGGTTAAAGCCATATGATGAGAAAATGCAAAAGGCATATGAGTTTTTGGAAACGGATCTTGGAACAATCCGCGCAGGCCGTGCCAATCCTCATGTGCTGGACAAAGTAAAAGTAGATTATTACGGAACGCCGACCCCGATTCAGCAGGTCGGAAATATTACGGTTCCAGATCCCAGAATGATACAGATCGCACCTTGGGAGAAAAGCCTGATCAAGGAAATTGAAAAGGCTATCATGATGTCGGATGTCGGCATTACACCGAGCAATGACGGTGCTGTTATCCGTCTTGTATTCCCGGTTCTGACGGAAGAGCGCAGAAAAGAACTGGCAAAGGATATCAAGAAACGTGGTGAAGATAACAAAGTCGCGGTCAGAAATATAAGACGTGATGGAATGGATGCTTTTAAGAAGCTTGTCAAAGCTGAAGTTTCGGAAGACGAGATCAAAGAACTGGGAGATCAGCTGCAGAAGCTGACGGATAAGTATATTAAAGAAGTGGATAAACTGATCGAAGAGAAGACCAAAGAAATCATGACAGTTTAAAAAAAGGCAAAAAGATTTTCTTAGGCGTCATAGGACGACGCCTAAGAAGATCTATGATTTGCGAGGCAAATCTTTTTTGCCTCAAAGAATCGCCCTTTGGGCGATTCTTCTTAGTTTGTGGAGGTTGAACGAAGCGAATCTTTTTTGTCTTTTTATGGCAGATGAACGAAACAAAACTTTTGCCTTTTTATGGCAGCTGAATGAAGCAGATCTTTTTCGCCTTTTTTGGAAGAAGAGCGAAAAAGGGGAGGGAGCGGCATGGAAGAAGGATTGAAGATACCGAATCATGTGGCAATTATTCTGGATGGAAACGGACGGTGGGCAAAGAGCAAGGGAATGCCCAGAAACTATGGGCATGTACAGGGCGCAAAGACAGTAGAAGTCATTTGCGAGGAAGCTTACCGCATGGGGATACAGTATTTGACGGTCTATGCTTTTTCCACAGAGAACTGGACCAGGCCGCAGGAGGAAGTCGATGCGTTGATGAAGCTTCTTCGGAATTATATGAAGACTTGTTTGAAAACAGCGGCCAAAAATAATATGTGTGTCCGGATACTTGGAGATAAGACCGGACTGGATGCGGATATCAGGGAGCGGATTGAACAGCTGGAAGAAGCAACAAAAGAAAATACGGGACTTCATTTTCAGATCGCCATAAATTACGGGGGCCGTGACGAGATTGTTCGTGCCGTGAAGAAACTGGCAGAAAAGATAGAGGAAGGAACACTGAAAAAAGAGGAGATTACTGAGCAGAATTTAGAGGATGCGTTGGATACACACGGTATTCCCGACCCGGATTTATTGATTCGTACCTGTAACGAACAGCGGATTTCCAATTTCCTGTTATGGCAGCTTTCCTATACGGAATTTTATTTTACAGAAACGGCATGGCCGGATTTTTCCAGGGAAGAATTGGAGAAAGCTGTTCTGGCATATAATAAGAGAGATAGAAGATATGGAAAGGTAGAGGAATAAAGGTTAGGAGGGTTGGAAATGTTTCGTACAAGATTGCTCAGTGGAATCGTTCTGGTGGTCATCGCAGCCGGTACGATTATAGCGGGCGGATGGGTTCTGGCAGCGGTATTATGTGCGATTTCTTTGATTGCGTATCGGGAATTGACGAAGGCAACGGGTGTACATGACGGGGCAAAAGCGGTAAACGCACTGGAAGTGACAGGTTTTATGATGATCGTATGCTATTATGCGGGGCTGTATATCGGTCTGTTTCGGATGGAATCATATGACCGTTCTGTCATCTACCGTGTCTTTATGAGTATTGTCGTCATTGCGCTTCTTGCCTTTATGTTCGTTTATGTTTTCAGTTTTCCACGGTTCAAGGCGGGGCAGGTGATGGCAGCATTTTTTGAACTGCTCTATGCACCCATGCTTTTATCGTTTCTGTATATTATCAGGGAGGGCTGGGAACAGGGAGTCGTTCTGACGGTATTGATTTTCTTATGCTCATGGGGAAGCGATACCTGTGCCTATGTGGTGGGCGTTTTGTTCGGTAAACATAAGATGACGCCGAAATTGAGTCCGAAGAAATCAATTGAGGGCGGCGTCGGCGGTGTTGTCGGTGCGGCGCTTCTTTTTGGACTGTATACTTATTATATCATCAATCCAATGTCGGCAGAGCAGCTGCGTGTGGGACTTGGTCCTGCCATGTGCCTTGGCGCGGTCGGAGCATTGGTATCTATGGTAGGAGATCTTGCGGCATCGGCCATCAAAAGAGACCATGACATTAAGGATTACGGGAAACTGATACCGGGACATGGCGGCATCATGGACCGTTTTGACAGCGTTATCATCGCGGCTCCGTTTATTTTCTTTGGATTGACGCTTATCGCATAGCGTGAGAAAGGCATGGTTATTAGTGTGAAGAGAAGTTCTAAGGCTCACAGCATAGGCTGTTTCGCCAAGAACTTCTATGGATTTGCAAAGCAAATCTTCTTCACACCGAAGAATGCCCAAAATCCGGGCATTCTTCATCACAAATTTATTTGTGCTTGGATTTTGAGATTCCGCAAAGCGGAATCATGGAGGTTAGAATGAAAAAAATTGCAATACTGGGCTCTACAGGCTCAATCGGAACACAGACACTTGAAATTGTGAGAAATCAGAAAGACCTTCGGGTCGTTTCGCTGGCGGCGGGAACGAACGTAGAGCTGATGGAAGAACAAATCAGGGAGTTTCGGCCGAAAATGGCGGCTATGTGGAGTGAAGAGGCAGCATCTGACCTGGCACAACGGGTCGCGGATATGGATGTTAAAATCGTGAGCGGCATGGATGGACTGCTGGAAATATCTACAATGGAGGAAGCGGAAGTGCTGTTGACTGCGATCGTAGGCATGATTGGCATTCGGCCGACCATTGCAGCGATAGAGCAGGGCAAGGTCATTGCGCTCGCCAATAAGGAAACACTTGTTACGGCAGGACATATCATCATGCCGCTTGCCAGGAAACATGGTGTTTCTATATTGCCGGTGGACAGTGAGCACAGTGCGATTTTTCAGTCATTACACGGTGAGAACAGAGAACGGGTGAACAAGATTATCCTGACGGCTTCCGGCGGGCCTTTCCGTGGCAGAAAAAAAGAAGAACTGGAGAAAATGACGATAGAGGATGCGTTGAAACATCCGAACTGGTCCATGGGTAAAAAGGTGACAATAGACTCGGCGTCCCTTGTCAACAAAGGGCTGGAGGTCATGGAAGCGTGCTGGCTGTTCGATGTTCCGTTAGAGCAGGTTCAGGTCGTTATCCATCCCCAGAGCATCATCCATTCCGCGGTGGAATACGTGGATGGCGGCATTATGGCGCAGCTCGGTATGCCTGATATGAAGCTGCCGATTCAGTATGCGCTGTTTTATCCGGACAGAAGGCCGCTTCCCGGAAAAAGAGTGGACTTTTTTGCACTCGAACAGCTTACTTTTGAGAAACCGGATACGGAGACGTTCAGAGGGTTACAGCTTGCATATGAGGCCGCTAAGGCGGGAGGCAGCCTTCCGACGGTATTCAATGCTGCAAATGAAAAAGCGGTAGCGCTTTTTATACAGCGGAAAATCGGTTTTCTTCAGATACCGGAATTAATTGAGCGTTCCATGGGGCATCATAAAGTAATAGAAAACCCTTCCGTGGAAGAAATTCTGCAGGCAGAAGCGGAAACCTATGAATATATAAAGCAGGTGATGAATTGATTAAGACGATTATTTTATTTTTTATTATTTTTGGTATTGTGGTTATATCCCATGAATTCGGCCATTTCCTGATCGGAAAAAGAAACGGGATCCGTGTCGTGGAATTTGCCGTGGGCATGGGACCGACACTGTTCTCTTTTCAGAGAGGAGAAACGAAATACTCTTTAAAACTCTTGCCGATTGGCGGTGCCTGTATGTTCGACGGCGAAGACGGCGTGATGGAGGAGAACAGGGAGGCGGATGAGCATACTTTTCTGAAAGCGAATGTCTGGGCAAGGATTGCGACCGTATTCGCCGGTCCTTTTTTTAATTTCCTGCTGGCATTTCTTTTCTCCCTGATCATCGTGGCATTTAACGGTTCTGACAGACCGGTGGTACAGCAGATCATGGAAGATTCTGCGGCGGAAGAGGCCGGCATTCTGGCGGGAGACGAAATTGTCAGGATCAATGGAGAAAGGATTCTTATATACCGTGAGGTCAGCCTGATTTCGGCCATGAATCAGGGAGAAACGCTGGATATCCAGATAAAAAGAGATGGTTCTCTGCAGAACATAACGATTGTACCGCGTTATGATGCTCAGGACGGCAGATATTATATAGGCCTGAGGGGAGCCGGGGAATACTTCAAATGCAATCCGGCTCAGGTATTTCAGTATGGTTTCTATGAAGTGCGTTATTGGGTCAAAGCGACGTATAAGAGTCTGTTGATGCTGTTTCAGGGGCAGGCGACAAAAGACGATGTTTCGGGTCCTATCGGTATTGCGCAGTTTGTAGGCGATACCTATGATGAAGTGAAGGATTATGGAATATCTTCCGTTGTCTTTACGATGATGAACATCGTGATTTTGCTTTCCGTCAATCTTGGCATCATGAATCTGCTTCCCCTTCCGGCGCTGGACGGCGGACGACTGGTATTCATGTTCCTCGAGGTGATCCGCGGAAAGCCGGTGTCACCGGAGAAAGAGGGACTCGTGCATTTTGCGGGCCTGGTCGTATTTATGATTCTAATGGTCTTTGTCATGTATAACGATATTATGAAGATTATCCGTTAAACATTTTCACACTGGAGAATGCCCAAAGTATGGGCATTCTTCCTGTATTAGATATTGTCTGGTTCTCTTTTGATTGTAGGGAATTACTAAATCGCCCCTGTAAATTTTGGCAAAGTTGTAAGGTTGCCACGCAGTGCCGGATGGGGTATAATGCAGGATAACAATTGAATTTCTATCATTCTGAAAATCTTGGCAGCTTTCGCTGTATACAAATCAGAAACATAAAAAATCACAAACATAAAATTGAGAGAGCTAAAAAAGAAAAACGAAGCGTGAATACGAGAAGGTAAGGAACGAACAAGAAGAAGTAAGGAATGAACTTGAAGAGAAACTTGAAGAGTTAAAGAATGACTATGAGGAAACAGAAAATATGAATTATCAGGTAAACGTATACTGGAACAAGGGCGCAGTGCGGAAATCGAATCAGGATTCCGTTCTTGTACTGAAGGCCCTGACGTCGCAGGGCAGAGTGCTGCTTGCAGCTGTCTGTGACGGCATGGGAGGGATGGACAGAGGCGAATATGCAAGCGGTTATTTAACGGAAGAACTGGTCACATGGTTTTATGACGGGCTGCTGCAGGCTATCGGAAAAAGAAAACCGTTATGGGTGCTCAGACGCTCTTTGGAACGGAATCTTTATCGGATACAGTGCAGGTTACAGACATACGCGGTCAGGCGGGGGCTGGAAATGGGAACTACCATGTCGCTGCTCGTTTTATGGGAAAAGAAATATCTGCTCTGGCATTTGGGAGACAGCCGGATTTATCGACTGTCCGGTCATCGGAAAAGAAAGATTGTTTTAATGACAAAAGATCATGTACAGGGAAAGAACCGGCTGACAAAATGTGTGGGCAGTTTCGGGTATTTTTGGCCGGATTTCCGAACGGGCATCATTGGAAAAGGGGAGGCGTTTCTGCTATGCAGCGACGGTTTCTGGCATATGATGGGTTCGAAAGAACTGGGAGAAACGCTTGTGCCGGCTTTGATGACAGAGGAACGATGTGAAAGACGGCTTAAAGAAATCGCAGAAACGGCCATGCGCCGCGGGGAACGGGATAATCTGTCGGCTGTTTATATTTTGATGCAGAATGACCGATGAGAACGGTTGGGATGGAAGGAATGGCAGGGGCGAAAACAGGGCAGGAGCAAGAAAAGGGGTACAGCGATGACAGGAAGGATATTATTGGGAAAATATGAGCTGCGAAGAGAGATAGGTGCGGGCGGAAGCAGCGTTGTTTATCTGGCCTGGGACAGGCATATGGAACGGTATGCCGCAGTAAAGGCAGAAAAACAGCCGGCGGAACCGGCGCGGCCGGATATTTTGAAAAAGGAAATGGAGATACTGAAAGCATTGAAGCATCCGATGCTGCCTGTTGTTTATGATTATTTTCAGGAAATAGAGCGATATCTGGTCATGGAGTATATCCATGGAGAAAGTTTACATAACTTAATTGAAAGAGAAGGCAGCATATCGGAAAAGCAGGTCTATAAATGGGCCATACAGTTATCGGACCTGCTTTCGTATCTGCATATGCAGAAAACGCCGGTCATCTACTGCGATTTAAAACCGGAAAATGTGATCGTCTGCCCGGATGGGAATCTGCGCGTAATAGATTTTGGTGCGGCTCTGCGGATTTGTTATGATGGAAAAGCACAGGAGCGATTGGCTGGAACGATAGGTTATGCGTCGCCGGAGCAGCTGACTGGAACGATAGGTTATGCGCCGCCGGAGCAGTTGACTGGTATGACAGGAAATCAAGGCGGATATGAAGCCAGGGCGGATGAGCGGAGTGATATTTATACACTCGGTACAACGATGTACCATATGCTGACAGGGCATAGTCCGGCAAGACCGCCGTATGGCTTGCGTCCGATCAGATGTATGAAGCCGGAACTGACACGGGATATGGAAAGGATTGTAGAAAAATGCACGGAAGCAGAGCCGTCGAAGCGGTATCAGACCGCGATGGAAGTGAAAAAAGATTTAGCGGAACAGAGGTTTTCCGGCAGGCGGCATTTTTTCAGGGAATTCAGGAGAAGAAAGCGGTACGTTCTCCGACGGATGGAAAAGCAGGTCTGGCTGACAGAGAAAGCGACGACAGGTCTTTTGGCGGCAGGGCTTCTGCTTTGTGGATTGTTTGCCGGTCTTTTCTCCATACAGGTAAAAGGGCAGGAGGTACCGCTGCCTGTCATTGTATATAATAAACAGGGGCAAAAAGTGGTCATCCGCTACGACAGCGTTTATTCATTGGATGGCAATCTGGTATTCGAACTGGAACGGGAGCTTTTCAAAGAAGCTGGGGTACAGGAACTTTCCATCGGGCTGACGGACTGCGAGAGCGGTGAGCGGCGGGAAAGGATTTTTTACATAAAGGGGAGCGAGGGAGAAAGCGAGGTAGAAAAGGGAAAATAGCTTTTCTAATTTTCCTGTATGATGTAAAATCCCGTCTTTGACAGTTTGTTAAGTATAAAAACCGCTGTAGACCAGTATTTATGGGGGTTACAGCGGTTTTGTCT
>CAJTUC010000060.1 GCA_910579395.1 uncultured Lachnospiraceae bacterium
CCCGCTATGTCCAATGTTTATGTCCATTTTTCTCTAATTTCTTTTCCTGCACGATATTCAGTTGTCAATTTTCAGCTGGTATCTCATTCATTGAGATTCCGATAAGTTATAAATGGTAAACTCATATTTTGTATAAAGAAAATCACCAAAACGTGGACGCAGAAGAACTCTCACCGGGAGTCTGCAGCACTCTCTGACCTGCTCAAATAATGCAAGCCCCGGTGATATGCCTCCTGTCACCAGCGCCGCGCATAATTCCAACCGGTCCGCGCCGCCTTCCTCCGCCGCCATCGCAGATTCCACGCTGTCTACACAGCATTCTAACGTATATCGTCCCATAAATCGTCCAGCCTTTTCCTCTCTTTTCTCTCTTATCCTCTCTTCCTCACCCTCTAGTCCCGGTAATCTTCCCGTATGAACGGAAACGCAATTTTCTTCTCCGTCAAAAGCCCGTACTTCTCCGGATGCCTGTACGCATTGCCGTGCACTTCCTTTTCCCGGTATCCGCGGAGCATATCAATGTCCAGTTCCGCAAGATAAATCCCTTCCGTCTCTCCGGCTTCCAATATACAGGTATCCCTGGAGCCAGGAAGCTCCGGGAGATAGGCAACACCGTCAAATACCGTCGAGCGACCGTTGCAGTCCGGCTGCTCTTTCGGATAATTGCAGGTGGCGATTGCCAGCATATTCTCGTATGCCCGCCCCCTTAACTGCGACAAACGATTGATCTCCATCGGGCACGCATTCGGCACAAGTAAAAGTTCCGCCCCTTTCAGCATCAGAATGCGGGCGCTTTCCGGAAATTCCCTGTCATAACAGATCATGGAACCGACTTTTATTTTCCCCTTCGCCGTATCCAGATCCGCCACATAAAAATCCTCTCCGGCATTCAAACGGCATTCATCCCCGAAATCACAAGTATGTACCTTAGCATAAGTATACTGTAATCTTCCGTTTCTGTCGAACAGGCATATCGTATTCCGCGGCAGAGGCTCATGCGCTTCCAGAAAAGTAATCCCGACCGCCATATCGAGTTCTTTCGCCAAATCTGCAAAAGAATTGACAAATTCACCGTCAGACGGAACCGCCAGCGCTTTCAATTCAGCAATATCCTCCGGAATCAAATACCCGTTATTCCACATCTCCGGAAATAATGCGATATCGGCTCCCTGCTGTTTCGCCTTTTTACAAAATTCGATTCCCTTCTGCAGATTTCCCTGCATCGTCCCCGTACCCGCAATCTGCAAAAGCGCAATTTTCACTTTATCCATCTCTATGATTCCGCTCCCTTCTTCGTGTGCAAATTAATACCTCTTGATGTGCTCTCCCGCTTTCCGCTCCTGCCAAAATGCAGACATGCTTCGGGACATGCTTCGATACATTTCCCACAGCGGATACATTCCGGCGAACGGGATATTTCAGTTATGGAAAGCGCTGCCGGACACGCTCTTTCACATGCTTTACAGGAAATGCAGCGTTCTTTCTCCCAGTGAATCTGTACCAGGCTGAAACGGTTGAAAAGTCCATAAATCGCTCCGAGCGGGCACAAATACTGACAGAATGGGCGAAAATATTTTATGGAAAGAACAACAATCAAAATCAGAATGCCAAACTTCCAGAAAAACAAGCCCCCAATCTGGCTGCGGAGCGATTCATTCGCGCTAAGCAACGGAATCGCTCCGAGCAGAGTTCCGGAGGGACATAAATATTTGCAAAACGCCGGAACCTTTGCAAATCCCCCAAAAAGAAACATGGAACCGACACATACCAACAACAAAAGCACCGCATATTTTCCATATTTCAAATACTTGTGAAAAGGCAGCGTTTTCTTTTTCCGAAAGACAGGAATCTTATGTAAAAGGTCCTGAACCAGCCCGAACGGACACAGCCATCCGCAGACGAACCGCCCAAGAAGACTCCCGAACAAAAAGAAAAATCCAAGCATTGCAAAAGGTATCTGAAATCCCTGCTGATTAAGCAGCGCCTGAAGCGCGCCAATCGGGCATGAGGCAAACGCCCCCGGACAGGAATAGCAGTTCAGTCCAGGGACACAGACATATTTCAACCCGCCCCGGTATATTTTCCCGTTCAGGAATCCATAAGTATATCCATTTGTAATAATGGTAAAAAGAAGCTGTACTGTCAGCCGTATTTTTTTCATCATACTTCACACTTCCCGCCATGTCGCCACAGGCGACAATCAATTCACTTTTATCCGATTCCGATACATTCCATACAGATCATGACCGCCTTCTGCCAAATGACTGCCAGATGCCCCTGTGCGGCTCCTATGGCCAGCAGAATCACTCCGGCAAGCACGCCGCAGAGCCACTGCCTATTTTTCCGCCAAAAGCCCATCGATCTTTTCCTCCCATGCCGATTTCTCCATAGCGCCGACAACGGTATCCAACAAGACGCCGTTCTCATCAAAAAAGAAAGTTGTCGGCACCGCCATGACATCCGTCAAAAGCGCATTGTAAAGCGACTCATTGATCAGCAGATGCGTATAAGCTGCTCCTGTCTGCTCAATCAGCGCTTCTGCCATATCGACGGCTTCCTGCTGCGCATTCTCCGGCACATCGCTGATAATGCCGATAATCTGAAAATCCCCGGCATCATACGCCTGTGCCAGTTCACCGAGGGCCGGCATTTCGTTCAGACAGGGATTACAATAGGTAGCCCACACATTGACCATCGTAATCTTTGACTGCGCAAAGATTTCGGAAGAAACTGCGTTGCCTTCCATATCATGCGCTTCAAAACCAGTCTGTCCGACCAGGTCTTCAGGAAGCGCTAACGGCACATCCTGCTGACCGGCGTCTGTCTGTTCTGTTTCTTTTATTTGTTCTGTTCCGTCTTTTCCCTGTGCGTTTCCGCCGGCGCATCCGCCAAGTAATGCAGCCGACAGGAGAAACGGCAGGATAATTGATTTCTTTTTCATAAATTGCCCTCCGTTAATTTATATTCCCTTTTCATGAATTGTCCTCCGTTAATTTATTTTACACCAAGATTGTTTATTTTAACATACCCGGACAACCAGAAATTGCAAACCGGTTAATAAAGCAGCCTGCTCCCTTTCTCACATATTTCATAGATCTCATCATACTTTGCCTCAATCAGCGGTGTCATCTTCTGTTATTGGTGCAATAGTTATCAATCTGCTTCCAGTTCATTTCCGCCTTATGTGACAATTTGTTTTTGCTTAACCTATTTTCCTTTAACAGTTCATTCAGCCGGATTTCCATATGACCATAATTATCTTCCACGTTTTCACCTCTGACATTAGTATTCTCGCGCGTTTGAACGATTTAATTCTATATTTGTTGTAGATATTTTATTATCCTAAACAAGTATTAGAATACTAAATACAGAAACAAAGGTCATGTCAGAAATAAAAAAAATTTAAAAGCTGTATATCGGGAAAGGGCATATTCAAAGTATCCTTTTCTTATATTTTTACCAATAAATGACACGAAGGATTATTTATGATAAAATAACTTTGTGTAAAATTAGCAAGTTCAAAATATTATGGAGGTAAAAAATTGATAAATACGTTTATGGCTTACATGAAAGAACACGGTTGGAATATTGAATTAAATGAAATGCAAAATGTTTCTCTTCCAGAAGCAATAACAAGCAGATATACAAATATTCCCAAACAATGGTTAGAATTTGCCAAAAACATTAAGCAGATGATAAGCGCTGACGAAACAATGTGGTTCTTATGTTCAGAAGATTTTAATATGCAGGATGCCGGAGCGTTTCAGTGGAATGAATGGGAATTGATCAGTCTTGAAAGTGCTAAAGGTGATACCGAGTGGGAAAATGAAATAAAGAAATTTTGGGATAATCATCTACCCATCGTTATGTCAGTGAAAGGGGCCTATTCTTATTACGCTATCTCTATAAAAGATGGTTCCGTTATACATGGAACCGAACCGGAATTTGCAGAATGCGAGGTTGTTGCATCTTCGTTTACGGATTTTATGGAGAAAATCGTTAAAAATGAATTGCAGTTATAAACAAATCAAAAGAGGCATACTTCTCTCTGATTTCTAAAGTCTCCAACCGCTCAAATTCCCTATGGGAATTTGGCCAGATACGCACTTTGTAATACAAATGCCTCTGGGCAGGGGAAAAGTCCCCTGAAACCCCTTTTTTATATAAATGACGTCATTTTTTGACATACTTTTTCAGCAGACAATTTAAAAACATCCCTACCGGAACATTCAATGTTTTCAAACATAGCAGTATTTAGAGTTTTAAAGAAAATAAGCATGGATAATCGAAGGGTATTAGAGAAAGAAATACTGAATAAAATTTTTGATTCTTTCTTCTTTTTGAGTGATTTTTTGAGTACCATGCCGGTAAAATACAACAACAAAACCATCATCTGGTGTTTCAAACTCCACCCTGCATCCTGCTTTATCACAAGTATCCTTTGTGTGAGACTTAGTACTTCTCCACGAAACAGCCTCTGCTGTGAGTAGCTAGAAGTACTTCTCACACTAACCGCCATGCCGCCTCCTGGCGGCACAAATCATCAATGGAAAGAACGCCGTATTTCAGGCGTTCTTTCGTGTGAGAAAGATTTGCCTCCATCCGATAATGCAAAAGTATTCACAATCACAGGAAATTCTCTTCCCCATCCGTCTTCAAAATCAACCGGGCAAGCGTAGCCTGTTTTTGCTCCTGCTCTCCCTCTTTCGAAAAGGTAAGTGTGATTGTATTTTCCAATGTATTGTTATCCGCAGAGGCATTGTCAACAGGCATCGGTTCTGTTTGAGCAGCTTCCCGCTCAGACTGTTCGGACACATTTCCCATATCTTCATTTGCTGCGTCCTCGTTTCTGATATTCTCTTCTTCTGTATTCTCTTTTATAACAGAACAGCCTACCAGCGTTCCCAAACTGATTGTTAAAACAACTGCACATATCAATATGGAATTCCCATTTTTTAGCATATTTCCCATTTATTGATGTCTCCTTATTATACGTTTGTATAACTCATTATACAGTCGTATATCAGAACATTCAAGATATGCCTTATCAAGACTAAATCACTGCAAAACTAAAAGGAACTGCATTTATCCGCTCCGGAAAGCACCTTGTCTTTTGAAAATGCAGAAAGTTCCTCTTCTTCGAGTTCCCGCACAAAATTATCCTTCTCTGAAAATCCGCCGCCGGATTCCTTCCTGCATCTGCCCACTCCATAGAACACGGTTTTGCGCGCATTTTCTTTTCCCCAGTCATGAAATAAGGCCGGATGAATATGCGCATCGAAATGGCAGTCAACAAAGACCGTCTTCGCATAATCTCTCCACGGTCTTCCCAGATAAACCGTACCGGCCGGGCATTCTTCTGATATAAACCCGCATTTTGAAAATACATATCCATAATCCTGTCCTTCCGGTGTAGATGCCGCTGTAACATAACCTTGTATCTGTCCACTGTTATTCCCCGAATCCTCCTTCGGAAAATGTCTCAAAGATTCTATCGTACAATCCTCAAAATAAGCGGTCGCACTTCCAAAAATAAAGTCAATATCACCACAGATATAACATTCCTTATAATATTGTCTCCCATTGATACGCGGTGCGAATTGTTTCGGTCCGATAAAACCGTTTTTTTCGATTTCCTTAGGCGGCAGCGGCCCGGTAAAAAGTGTATCCTGATGCCCCAGAAGCCGGCACGAATCAACCACGATTCTGTCTCCGTCCGCATACAAGGCAATGGCCTGCCCATGCGTAAGGGAATCCCCGGAAGCGTTTTCTATCGTAAGATTTTTCAGTGTAACATCGTGTGCATCAATAAAGACCGAATACGAACGGAAAGTTCCACGCTTCATACCATCTTCCATAATATCATTTGCATAGTCATCAAAAGTGAGAATCGTGTCCTCACGCCTTTCTCCGGTGCCTTCCAGCGTAATATAGGCTCTGTCGATTGTTATCTTTTCATGATAGGCACCCGGCGCGATATAAATCGTTATCGGTTCATGATAATCTTCCGGTATGCTGTTCAGGGCATCCATAACACTCCTGTAATCGTCCTGCTGCCTCTTGTCAGCCGATACATATATTTTTCTCATATAAATCTTCCCTCTTTCTATCTTGTATTTAAAATCACATTATATCATTTTTTACAAAATTTCTTTCCATAAGGCAACTTTCAAAAAAAGGAAGCACCTCCCTCAGCGGTTCTTCATGCCAACAGTGACCGCCCTCCCGTATATCGTGAATCAGAAGTTTTTCCTTCTGATTCAGTGAATAAGCATTTCTGACGATTTCCATCTGCTCCAGGACATTTTGCAGGCCTCTTTCTCCGTTTAGGTGATCTGCCCGGCAGGACTGTACAAGAAGCGGCCGCGGCGCAATCAATGAAGCAATATCTCCCATATCGAAATGTTCCCATAAGTGCGGCACATAATTACAACTGCAATTATTATTCAGCAGCAGAAGTGAATCCTTATATCCATACAGATAACCGCTGATGACCGCCTGCCGTATCCTGTCATCCATTGCCGCCGCCCATAGGGTCTGCATACCACCGCCGGAAAATCCAAGGCATCCGATTGTGTCAAAATTCCATTCATCCCTCTCATAAATGTAATCCAACAGCCGCATGACATCCCAGGTGCACATTCCCGCAACCGTTTCTCCCAACGGCTCCGCCATATGCGCAAGCTGAAAGCAGGTACTGTTCAAGAAGGCCTCTTCCGTATCACTCTGCAGATCCTCATCCCGTCTCTCTCCAAATCCTCTACAATCCGGGCATATTGCCACATATCCCATTTTCGCCAGCTGCATGCCATAATCATAATGAAATCTTTCTATCGCATCCTGTACTGCCGGGATTTCACTGCATCCTGCCACACTGTATTTTCCCGCTCCCAGATGACCTGGAAGCGCTATAAAACAGTTCTGCTTTTGATCGCCTTTTCGAGGCGGGAGTAAAATATAGACGGGCATATAGGTTTCCGGCTCTACTTGCAGCAACACCTTTTCCCGGATAATTCCCTGCTCAAGTTCCACTCTTTCCAATACCTCCGCACAGAGTGGGCATTCCTCCATCTTATCGAGTCCGAGCAGCCTGTTTAAGGTATTCCTTGCCTGCATTTTCCATATTTCGTACTCCTGCACTGTACTTCCCATAAAAGCATCTTGGCGTGCCAGACGGTCATATTTTGACTTCATTTGCTGTAAGCTTCCATAATAACGAGTTAATTTTATTGTTCTTTTCATGCTCAATCCCTCAATCCATTTTGCCAAATAGAAAGAGCTGCCGCAGCAGCTCTTTCGTTTCATTAAATCGAGTGCTCCTATACTCGATTTTTTATTGTAAAGCGCTAAGATAACGGCCATACTGATTCTGCTTTACATTAAGCACTTCTGACAGGTTCAATGCCTGCAGGCCGCTGATATAGCTGTCAAATTCATCCATTTTCTTTGTTCCGGTAATGAATGCGGCCGCATTCTCATCTACATAAGTCTGGATATCCACCATATATGTGTTGATCACTTCTGATTCATCCACTGTGGAATAAATGAACGGCCATGGATCCACAACGAATTGCTCCTGCCATGCGTTACATTCTGCATGCCAGTCAGCAACAAGCGCATCCGTAGATACAACCGACTGCTGTGCCGGAAATACGAAAGAAGGATTGATTCCAAGCTGCTGTAACCAGTCATTATCGCCTGCCTGCTCTGTATAAGCTTTGTTTCCGTTCGCATCTACCATATAGCTTTCCCCCTCAATACCCCATTGATACATCTCCTGGCAGGGCTCGCTCATTGCATAGTCAAGGAACTTGCATGCGAGACTGACATTCTGAGAAGAAGAAGTAACACCGAACATATTTCCGAGTTCCACACGTCCGACATAATAGCCTTTATATTCTCCGGAAAGCGGAGCCGCGCCGATAAATGCGGTATCCTTGGTTCCGTCATAATACGGAAGAACATTACTGTACATCATGGACATTGCCCAGCTGAAATCAAATCCAACGCCTGTCAGGTCATTTGACATGCGCTCGATTACCTGATCTCTGTCGAGTGAATTATACTCTACTTCCAATAAGCCTTCCTGATATAAGCCATTCAGAAATTCCAGATACTTCTTGTAATTCTCCGAATCTGCAGCCGCATAAGTTACATTACCGTCTGCATCTGCCTGGAATCCACTGACAAGATCAAGACCAAATGCCGGTCCAAACATATAAGGTAAAAACTCAGCCATGATACTCATCGGAATCTCATCTGACGTATCTCCGTTATCGTTCATATCGTTATCCTTAAAATAACGAAGGAGCTCTACGAACTCATCCAATGTTTCCGGTGCTTCCATACCCGCCTTATCCAGCCAGACCTGATTATACATCAACACAGGCTGATAGTCCTTACCTACATTGGTTCCGGGCACATAATAGATATGGCCGTCTTCCGCAGTAATTTCTGCCTTGATAACGGGATTGGCATCCAGCCACTTCGTAAAATTCGGCATATCCGCAAAATGTTCGTCTAAAGCCACAAATAAACCGGATTTGATATAAGTCTGGTTTTCATCCTGATCCGGAAGCAGAATGATGTCGGCATCCATAGCGCCTGTCGTCAGCATCGGCCCGACAGAATCCGCATAGTTATTATAATCAACCAGCTGCCAGTCTACCGCAATACCTGCGTTGGCAATAACCGTTTCTACAATTTCTGCACTTGCAATATCCACATTCGTGTAATTGGAAGTCTGCGCAAGTATTTTCAAAGTTGCACCCTCCTCCTGCGTAACAGGCGCCTCACCGGTGTAAGTATAGCCGCTGTCATCCGCAGATGCTACTGTTGAAGTATCAGAAGCTGTATCTGTAGCAGCGCCGGAAGATGCACCTGATGAAGCGGAAGTATCTCCTGACGTACCACTCGATGATGAACCCGATGAATCTCCACACCCTGACAGACATCCTGCTATCATAGCCGCAGCCACTCCCAAAGCGATCATTTGTTTCTTTTTCATTTCGTTGTCCTCCTTTTTGGTTGTATTTTATATTAATTACATTTTTCATGTATTTAACATTCCTGTCATCTACACACACCATTTAACCCTTGACTGCTCCCAGCATGGTTCCTTCTACCAGATATTTCTGTACGAAAGGAACGATCAGCATAATCGGTATGACCGATACGACGATACATACATACCGAACCTGAATGGATGACTGGCTTGCCGCAGCCATGCTCACACTGGTCGTCTGCATGATCTCCGAAGATGCTTCTAACAGAATCCTCCGTAAGAAAAGCTGCAGCGGCTCCAATTTTTTATTGCTGATATAAAGCATTGCATTGAAGAAATCATTGTACCTTGCTACCGCATAATACAATGTAAGAACCGCCAGCGTCGGCTTAATCAATGGAATCGCTATTCTAGTCATGATCAGGATATCGTTGGCTCCCTCTAACCTTGCCTCCTCAAATAGCTCCTCTGATATGGCCTCAAAAGCGGAACGGCAGATCATAACATTGTATGCACTGACTAACACCGGTAAAATCATTGCCCATCTGCTGTTGTATAATCCCAGATTCGTAACAACGATATAAATCGGAATCAATCCTCCGGAAAAGTACATCGTAAAAGCCAGCAGGAAATTCATCTGCTTTCTAAAGCAGAAAGTCTTTCTTGACAACGGATAGGCCGCCAGACAGGTAAATATAATATTAAAGAACGTCCCTGCTACCGTATAAAATATAGTATTCCCATAGGACACCCAAAGCTGGTCATAATTAAGAACCGACTTTAAAGCTTCAAAGTTCAAATCAACGGGTAATAGGGTAACAAGCCCTTTATTAACGGCTTCTCCCGAGCTGATGGAAACACTGATAACATACAAAAACGGATATACGCAGACCACAACTGCAAGTAAAAGAAAAAGTGCAACGACTATATCAAATATCGTATCCCCGACTGACTGATTTTTTATTCGTTTCAACATTCGAAATCCCTCCTACCAAATTGAAGTATCCGTTACTTTCCGGCTCAACCGGTTTGCAAAAAATACGATCGTAAAGTTTACTACTGAGTTAAAAAGTCCGACAGCCGCAGCATAACTGTAATTATTACTTTGGATACCCTGCCGGTATACATAGGTCTGAATCACATCAGCCGTTTCATAAACAGCCGAATTATATAAAAGATAAACTTTCTCAAAACCTACGCTCATCATGCTCCCCAAAGTCATAATCAACAGAAGAATGATCGTCGGCTTGATACTTGGCAGAATCAAATGCCATATCACCTGACGCTTATTGGCTCCATCCACTTTCATCGCTTCATACAAATCCGGCGAAATTCCCATGATTGCCGCAACAAAGATAATGGAGTTGAAGCCAAAGCTCTGCCATGAACCCGATACAACATAGATTGTTCTAAACCATTCCGGTAAACTTAGGAAATTAATACTTTCGATTCCAAGCTTATTGAGCAGCTGATTGATAATACCGCCTGACGGGGATAAAAAGTTATTAATCATACCGCAGATAACGACTGTTGATATAAAATAAGGCAAATATGTACTTACCTGTATTGTTTTCTGCAGACCCTTCCTACGCAGCTGAGTTACCGCTACTGCGAACAGAATCGGTACCGGGAACCCAAAAATAAGCGAATAAAAGGAAAGTAAAAATGTATTCCTTACTAACCTCCACGCATATATGGAACTGAAAAATTGTTTAAACCACTTTAATCCGACAAACTCACTAAGATATAGTCCTTTCATACCCGAACCAATCTTATACTGCGTAAATGCCATCCATAAGCCCGTCATCGGAAAATAGCAGAAAACCAGATAATAAATAATAACCGGTATGATCATGATGATCAGATAGCGATCTCTTTTCAGACTTTTCTTCCAATACTCTTTTCTCTCTTCTCGTTTTGTTTTCATCTTGTCTCCCTTCTTCTCCTTTTTCTTTCACATCCATATGTCCGTACCCATTCATTCTCTTGTCCTTGGAAACAATTTCACTATACAATAATGAAAAACAAAAAAATAGTTTCAATAATTTCCCGCAAAAAAAGCGAAAAAAAATGATGCTTCCGTGCGAAGCATCATTTTTATTCACAGGCATCATTTTTTTCCCTTACATTTTATCATTCCATTTTTTCCTGATAAACACTGGGATTCACACCCATAATACTTTTAAAATTACGTCGAAATGTCAGCTGATTCGTATAGCCGCACATAACACCGATCTCCGTCAGCGAATACCGCTTTTCTCTTAAAAGCTCCGCCGCCTTTTCAATCCTCTTCGACTGTATATATTGTAAATAAGTAACACCAAAACGTTCCTTGCAAAGCAGGCTCAGATATTTATTGCTAACATTGAACTTACCTGTCAGACTCTGCATGGACAAATCCGCATCACAATAATGTGTATCTATATATTCGGCAATATCCTCTTCCAGCCTGGAATCTTCTTCCACCTGTTCAGCCTGCTCATGAAGTGTATCGATAACAGAAAGCAGTGCCGCATCATAATAATCAAAGATTTCCTGCAATGTCGCAAGGCCTGTATATTTTTTGATATTCAGATGCACGGTATTCAGCTCTGTAATTTCCCGCAGTGTCTTAATGACAGACAGATGGAACTCATCGATTAGCGACCGGTACATTTCCGGCATTCCTTCAATGTCCAGATTCGTTTTATAAATATCAAACAGTAAGGTATGAACTTCTTCTTTATCTTGCTTTAACAGACAATGTTTCAGTTTTTCCCTGAAATTAACCGGAAAATAATAGGTGACTGCATTATCTCCCATATCCTCCAGAAAATAAACAGTTTCCCTGCCGTCCGTCAAAATGCCATCCAGGGCTTTTACTGCACCTTCGCACGCATGCTTCAGTTCTCCAATGTCGTCCCGCAGAACATCCACTCCCATCGTCACATGGCAATCACCTTTCGCAGTACTGACATACTTGTAAATTTGATAAAACAGTTCATCCATTTCCTGTTCTGTTTCAAAGTTCGTGATCAAAAATACATTATAGATATCCCGGAAATAATATACAATGCGTATCTCATCAGTAGAGAATGTATCCGTAACTACCTTAAACAGTTCTTCAATTTTCTGCTTATGATCCTTTTCCCGCAGAGAAGGCGTGCCATCATAAGCAAAATTAATGACCGACACGATAAAATACGGTCTGATCAAATCCAGATAATTCTCGTCCAAAAATATCTCCACATTATCTGCTGCAACATTTCCCGCAATCATAGAGTGAAGCATTCCGGTTTTGGCATAGGGCGTAATCGTCAGCATTTTCTCCCGATATCTGTTCTTTTCTCCGATCAAATCCTGAATCCCATGAATAATCTTTTCCATTTCATCTTCCGATGTATTCCGTTTTGTCGATACCATCTGCTCCAGATGATCGATCGGCATATAATATTTCCGACTTACATAATAAGCAAGCCCTGCAAAAACAATTGAGATTACCACAATGCCTGACAGTGTAAAGTAAAAAAAATGATTTACCTCAGAAACCATGCCGGTCGGTGCATATATCCGGCACACCAGATCAGGCATCGTTAACGATTCTGTCTCATATAGTTCTCCCATCTCTTCCCCACATGAAAAGATCACATTATCCTGATAAAGAATACTTGCCCCATAATCATCCCCCAGAATCTTCTGAATATCACTGCCCAGATTCTTCAGGTCAAACAAAATACAGATTGTTCCGATGCTGCTCCCGCTTTGATAAGTGTAAGCATCGCAGTATAAAAGGCAATTCTTATTAAAAGAATACCTTTTCGTACTGTTCAGCTGAAATGCTTCATTCACGGTGCCGACCATAATACAGGGCAAATCCTGTTCCAACGGAACATAACTGTCCGTCAGTGCGATCACTCCGCCGCTCGAGTAGGCCTTATTGCTGTTCTCGACAAAGAGTACCGTCTTATAAATGGACAATCCACCGGATGCTATCGTATTCTTCATCTCATTCTGAATGGAAAAAAGTGCATAGGAATCCAGTAATTCTCCGGTGCTTGTATTCATATACAGCTGTTTCATAACGGTCGAATAACTAAGATTCTGCACAATGTTCCGAGCCGTCTGCATACGCTGCTCCACAATGTTTCTGACTTCCTCAAGCTGTATCTCACTTATTCTTTTCTCCTGCATCTCACTGATCTGGTGATTCTCATACAGCAAAAAAGTAATACACATGGTCATATAAAAAAAGATTACCGCCATATAAGTCATAAATAATCTAAGAAATAATTTACTTTGAAACATTCAAAATCCCTCTCGCTCACAAGTTCCCCAATATACCCGTATCATCTGTCTGTCGCTTTTATTTTACCACTGCCCTCTGAAAATGAAAATATTTTTATCTCTTGTGGATATTTCTTCTTTTTTGTAATATTAAAATTTATGCTTGACATATCAGCCAAAATGTGCGGCGGCTTTATCTGTCTGAAAATGACAAACAGATAAAGCCTCCCTTGTAATTAAAGATATTTTGATTGCAAGGAGGCAGATATATTTTGGATTTTTCAGTTCAGGTAAAACACACACTGTTGTCGTCTTCATAAGAAAGTTCAGTGAGACGAGAGTTCAACATTGGGAAGCCATCACCGTCATTTGTGAATTTTGAACGGTTTCATGAGTTCTTGTCCATCAGAAGATATGGCTGATGCAAAATGGTTAAGTTTGGCAATGTCAATGCCTACGTAAATCATGAGGTTGTACCTCCCTTTCATAAAGATAACTTCTGGGAATCTTCAGCCCTTATTTCATGGGGCTTTCAGAACCTATTTTTCAAAAATCACCCACTTTTTTCTCAAAAACACT
>CAJTUC010000061.1 GCA_910579395.1 uncultured Lachnospiraceae bacterium
TCGTGGACGGGCAGCATGAACCGCTGGTGTCGGAGGAACTGTTTGCTTTGGCGAATGAGAGGACGAAGCCGAAGAAGAGGGACAGGAGCGGCGTGGATATGAGCGGCTTTAAGCGGGAGGTGCTGTTTGTGTGCGGGTACTGCGGGCGGTCTATGGTGAAGAAGAAGCATAAGTATTGCCGCCGTTACCGGACCTGTGGGACTGATACGGAGTGCAGGAGAGAGAGTTTCAAGTTTTGCGTTTACACAAAACTTGAAACTCTCTCAGTTTGACGACAAAAGAAAAGCCGCTGACGGCCTGATTATTTCAATCAGCGCAACCAGCGGCCACGTTCAAGTAGAGTGGAAAATCTGAACACTCTTGATTTCGCCACTCTACTTACTCTCAAATCTAACATTTCTTTTTAATCTTGTTTGTACCCCTTGTACGCCGATGCTTGTAAAAGCCTTAAAGGTTATGGTATAATGAGCGTTAGTGAGGAGAGCATATTTGTATGTTCGACAAATGGCAGTTAATGACGCTGTATAGTGAAATTAATTAAGGGTGGCGGAACAGAAAATGAAAAAGTTAAAAGATATCAAAGAAAAACAAAGGAAACAGGCAGTTATTTATGCCGTAACAGGAGGAATCATCATTGCGGCAATTCTCTTTGCTACGATGGCCTGGGTGTCAAATAAGGCGAGGAACAGTACCAATCTCGCGGTAAGCCGGGTCAGTGATTTTTATCTGGAGGAGCTGGCCGGGCGGAGGGCACAGGTCGTATCAGAAGAACTGAATACGCATCTGACTTACATAGAAAATGCGCTTACCGTACTGGAGGACTCCGATCTGGAATCGCAGGAGACGCTGCGGGAGTTTCTTGGGAAAGTCAAAATGCTCTATGGCGTGGATATGTTTGGGCTGGTAGACGAGAATGGTACCGTCTATACGGAGCAAAGCGCTTCATCGGGGCTTGACGGATATGATTTTCTTACAGAGGAGCTGACTGGTCCTGTTATCAATACGACGAATCTGGAAGGGGAAAGGAAACGGGCAGTGCTTGCGGCGCCGGTGGAAAATATTTCTTTTCAGGGTGTGCAGATTACGGTGTGTTTTATTCAGATAAATATCGATGAGATGCTTAGTTCCCTGACGTTACAGACGAACAACAACGAGACATACTGCAGCTTGTATCATCGGAATGGAGAGGATTTGTCCAATAATGATTTTGGAAATTTCGAAACGGGAACCAATCTTCTTTCTGCGCTTCAGGATGCGGAGATCAATGACGGGTACAGTTATGAACAGGTGAAAGACGACTTTACAAACGGAAGAGCCGGAGAAGTTACGTTCACCTATCAGGGATTTCAGGAGACGCTCTCTTATTTACCGGTGGATGGTACGAATTGGATGATGACAATTCTGATTCGGGATAATGTCATCAGCGAACAGATTAGTTCCGTCAGTTCCGATATGATGCTGCGCGGGGCCGTTCAGATTGCTATTACGGTGTTCGTGATGCTTGTGGTGTTCGTGATGCTGATCCGTCAGTCGAAAAGGAATGCGGGGATTCTGCTGGAACAGGAGAAAGAAGACGGCGACCGGATAAGAGCTGCCTATGCTCAGATTGAGAAGGAGCAGGCAGCAATGGACAATATTCATGCCGCGATGGGTTCCGGTCTCTGGAGCATGGAATTTGATGAGAAGGCAGAAATCGTATCCTGTACATGGTCGGATGTCTTCCGGAAAATGGTAGGATATGAGAACGAACAGGATTTTCCAAATCTGTTGGAGTCCTGGTCCGATCTGCTGTATGAAGAGGATAAAGCAGGAGTATTAAAAGAGTATTGGGATACTGTAAAAGACTACACCGGTAAAAAGACTTATGATGTGGAATATCGGCTTCATACAAAACACGCCGGAATCAGATGGTTCCATGCGGCCGGAAGGCTTTCCAGGCGGGAAGACGGCTCACCGATCAACTTTGTCGGTCTCTTCGTTGATATTGATGACGAGAAAAAAATGGAGGAGCAGCTGGAAAAACAGAAGGCGGATCTTGAAGATGCACTGGCGGCGGCACAGCATGCCAACAGGGCAAAAACGACATTCCTGAATAATATGTCCCATGATATCAGGACACCGATGAACGCGATCATTGGATTCACGTCCCTTGCGGCGACGCACATTGACAATAAGGAGCAGGTACAGGATTATCTGTCAAAGATTACGACATCCAGCAATCATCTTCTCAGCCTGATCAATGATGTTCTCGATATGAGCCGCATTGAAAGCGGAAAAGTAAAGATTGAAGAAAAAGAAACATCTCTTCCGGAGATCATGCACGATTTAAGAACAATCGTACAGGCAGATATCAGTGCGAAACAGCTGGAGTTTTATATCGATACGGCGGATGTGGTCAACGAGAATGTTTTATGCGACAAACTCAGGCTGAATCAGATTTTGTTGAATCTTTTGAGTAATGCAATGAAGTTCACCAGGCCTGGCGGTATTGTAAGCGTCCGTATTCTGCAGAAGGGAAGTGCACAGGATGGCTGGGCTTCCTATGAATTCCAGGTTAAAGATACCGGAATCGGTATGAGTAAAGAATTTCAGGAACACGTTTTTGAACCGTTTGAACGTGAACGGACGAGTACAGTCAGCGGAATCCAGGGAACCGGACTTGGAATGGCGATTACCAAGAATATTGTGGACATGATGGGCGGCACGATTTCCGTCACCAGTGAAGAGGGAAAAGGTTCTATTTTTACGGTGTCATTGCGGATGCAGACCTGTTCCGGCCCGGTAAGGCAGGAGGTCGTTCCGCAGCTGCAGGGGCTCAGGGCGTTAGTCGCGGATGATGATTTTAACACCTGTTCCAGTGTGACGCAGATGCTTTCGATCATTGGTATGCGTCCTGATTGGACAACATCGGGCAAAGAGGCGGTGCTTCGTGTCAAGCTGGCGGAAGAACAGAATGACAGCTATGCGGCTTATATCATAGACTGGCTGATGCCGGATATGAATGGTATAGAAGTTGTAAGACGCATCCGTTCGATTATCGGGGAAGGTAAGCCGATTATTATCCTGACAGCCTATGACTGGTCGGATATCGAGGAAGAGGCACGGAATGCAGGTGTTACGGCCTTTTGTTCAAAGCCAATCTTCCTGTCAGAGCTTCGGGAAGTGCTGGAATCGCCATTTGCAGTCCAGAAAGAGGAAGTGAAGACCGAGGAAGAGGCAATTTCTTTCGAAGGAAAGAAGCTGCTTCTGGTTGAAGATAACGAAATCAATCAGGAGATTGCGCTGGCAATACTGGAGGAAGTGGGATTTGTGATGGACGTGGCTGATGACGGAGCCGTTGCGGTTGAGAAGATTAAAGCGGCTGAACCCGGTCAGTATGATCTGATTCTGATGGATATACAGATGCCGATCATGAATGGCTATGAGGCGTGCAGACAGATCAGGGCAATGAAGGATTCCCCATATGCGGATATTCCAATTATAGCCATGACGGCCAATGCTTTTGACGAAGACAGAAAAGCGGCTTATGACGCGGGAATGAACGGACATGTTGCGAAGCCGATAAATACGGAAGAGCTGTTTGAGATGTTGGGAGAAATTTTATGAGTTGTTGGAGAGAACCTTTCGGTGCCGCTGCATCGGAGGGGTTTTTTTTGAAAAAAATCTTCCTGATATTCCGGATGGAAAAAAATTAGCCTATATTCAGTTCAATATGTCGATGACAGCCATCGAAGATTTTGGTAAAATGAAAGAGAAGGATTCTTTCTTCAAAGAACTGGATGCGTGCTGTAAAAACACAAAGGCCTCTGGTCAAAAGAAGCGGAAGGGATATTGTTTGCACATTTTGGAGGAGAGCAGGAATGATTTATACAGTTACCTTTAATCCATCCTTAGATTATATCGTGTCCATGAACGGCTTTGAGATGGGCATGACGAACCGTACCATTGGGGAACAGATTTTCCCCGGCGGCAAAGGAATCAATGTTTCCATCGTTTTGAGCAATCTGGGAATCGAAAATACTGCGCTCGGTTTTACGGCGGGATTTACGGGAGAAAAGATTGAGCAGGAGACTCGGGCGATGGGACTGCGCACCGATTTTCTTCGAGTGGGTAACGGCTTTTCCCGCATCAATGTCAAGCTGAAGGACTATGACGGGACCGAGATCAACGGCATGGGACCGGATATGACGCAGGACGATGTGGGGAAATTATATGCACAGCTGGATAAATTGGCAGAGGGTGACGTGCTCGTCTTAGCGGGCAGTGTTCCCAAATGCCTGCCGGATTCCATTTACCGCGATATTCTGGAACGGCTGAAGGGGCGGGGTATTTTGTTCGTTGTGGACGCAACGAAAGATCTGCTTTTGAACGTGCTGGAATATGGGCCGTTTCTGATCAAGCCGAACAGTCATGAACTTGGAGAAATTTTCGGCGTGGAGCTTCATACGCGGGAAGAGGTCGTTCCCTATGCGCGAAAGCTTCAGGAAAAAGGAGCAGGCAACGTGCTTGTTTCCATGTCGGGGCAGGGGGCTGTGCTGGTGGATGAGAAAGGAGGAGTCCATGCGCTTCCGGCACCAAAAGGAACGCTCGTTAATGCGGTAGGCGCCGGAGACTCCATGGTGGCGGGCTTTTTGGCTGGATGGACAGAAAAAAGAGATTATGAGCATGCGTTCCGTATGGGGATTTCAACGGGAAGCGCCAGCGCTTTTTCCGAGCAATTGGCGACAAAAGAAGAAGTGGAGCGGATTTTCTTCACACTGGAGAATGCCTAAAAACAGGCATTCTTTCAATGGCGTGATATGGCGGCAGGAAAACAGAAAACTGGAAATGAAAAAAGGAGGGTCACTACCATGAAAGAATTTACATACGTTATCACAGATACAGAGGGCATCCATGCCCGTCCGGCAGGTGAACTGGTCAAAAAAGCGAAAGAATATACCTCTTCCGTAACGGTCATCAAAGACGAGAAAAAGGCGGATGCAAAGAAACTGTTCGGCCTGATGGGACTCGGTGTTAAGCAGGGAATGGAAATCGCGGTACAGGTGGAGGGTAATGATGAAGAAGCAGCGGCTGCGGCGCTGGAAGCATTTTTGAAGGAAAATCTGTAATAATTGTCGTTTGGCAGCGGAAAGCGGCTCTTTTATAACGGAGCCGGAGAAGGTAAAATCACGGGTTTTGCAAGAATGGAGGATTGTGGATGGAATTATATCGTGGGAAAAGTGTATTTGGGGGCATTGCTATTGGCAGACTGCATATTTACAGTAGGAAAAATTTACAGGTCAAGCGGGAACGCGTAGAAGATGCGGAAGCAGAAGTGGCGCGTTTTCATGCGGCAAAGGAAAAAGCGATTGAGCAGCTTGCCGAGTTGTATGAGAAATCTCTGACGGCTGTTGGAGAAGCCAATGCAGCGATTTTTGAGATTCACCAGATGATGCTTCAGGACGATGATTACATCGAATCGACGGAAAACATAATCCGAACGCAGCAGGTTAATGCCGAGTATGCGGTGGCGGCGACCAGCGATAACTTTGCCAATATGTTCGCGGCGATGGACGATGACTATATGAAAGGGCGCGCCGCGGATGTCCGTGACATTTCCGAGAGAGTGCTGCTCATTTTATCCGGGCAGGAAGCAGACTGCGTCGTGACGGATGAACCGGTCATCATTGTGGCGGATGATCTGGCGCCGAGCGAGACGGTGCAGATGGATAAGTCAAAAGTGCTGTCTTTCGTGACGGTACACGGTTCGACCAATTCCCATACGGCTATTCTCGCAAGGACCATGGGCATCCCGGCGCTGATCGGGACGCCCGTTCCGCTCGATGCGTCTCTGGACGGCAGACTTGCGGTGGTGGACGGCGACACGGGACAGTTTTATGTGGAGCCGGATGAGCAGACGTTAGCAAAGATGCAGCAAAAATATGATGAAATGCAGACAAAAAAAGAATTGCTGCAGACACTCAAAGGAAAAGAAAGCGTGACGCTGGATGGCAGAAAGATTATGCTTTATGCCAATATCGGCAACTATAAGGACCTATCACTCGTATTGGAAAACGATGCGGAAGGAATCGGGCTGTTCCGCAGCGAATTCCTTTATCTGGAGAGCAGTACTTATCCGACGGAAGAAGAACAGTTGAAGATTTACCGTGCCGTGGCGGAAACGATGGCGGGAAAAAGGGTCATCATCCGGACGCTGGATATCGGAGCGGATAAACAGGCGGATTACTTTGAACTGCCGAAAGAAGAAAATCCGGCAATGGGATGCCGCGCTATCCGTATCTGCCTGACAAGACCGGAAATTTTTAAAACACAGCTTCGGGCGCTTTTCAGGGCCAGCGCATTCGGAAAAATTGCAATTATGTATCCGATGATCACTTCCTTGGCGGAAATCGCCAGGATTAAGCAGATCGTAGAAGAAGTAAAAGCGGAGCTGACAGAGGCAGGGGTTCCCTTCGGAACGCCGGAACAGGGCATTATGATCGAGACGCCTGCCGCCGTTATGATCAGCGATAAACTGGCAAAAGAAGTGGACTTTTTCAGCATCGGTACGAACGACCTGACCCAGTATACGCTGGCAATCGACCGTCAGAACGACCAGCTGGATGAATTTTATGATTCCCATCATCAGGCTGTTCTGCGCATGATCGAGATGACCGTGCAGAATGCCCATAAGGAAAATATCTGGTGTGGTATCTGCGGCGAACTCGGCGCGGATGCATCGCTGAGCAAACTCTTTCTTGCGATGGGCGTTGACGAACTGAGCATGTCGCCCGGCAGTCTTCTCTTCATACGGAAGATCGTCCGCGAGACGAATGTGGGAGAAGAAGGAGAAGCAGTTAAGGCACAATTTTTATAAAGAATCTTGTTATATCTGCCTGTCGGCTGTTTTGGATGCTGACGGGCAGATTTTTTCAGGTTTTAGTGCAGGTGTTATAATATAATGAGCGTTAGTGAGGAGAGCATGCTTGCATGTTCGACGAATGGCGAATGCTGATCATGAATCTCTGATTCATGATATAATAGACGCAAGCCCGGCAATTGATATTTAAGATTGGTAAGAGTGAAAAATGGAGGGTATTTATGAGCAGGACATTTCAAGAGATGGAAAAAATGTACGAAGAAGTAGTAAAGCGATTCAACAAGATCGAACTGCGGGCATGGAACGCGGAAGGTGCAATGATCGAATTGTCTAAACAAGTCGGGGAACTGGCAAAACAGGTCATGATCAAAGAAAGATATTATGCGCTGGAAGGCGAAGTGCCCGATGTTGACGAGCGGCTGGGCAATGAGATGGCGGATGTGGTTGCCCAGGTAATGAGACTGGCCGATTTCTACAAGATAGACCTGGAAAAAGCTTTTATCGAAGCAAGGGAGGATGAAGACAGATACTTGAAATCCAGGGGTGTCTGATGGGTGAATGATAATGCAAGCGTCTGTCGGTCAGAGCATCGTTCCTTTGGAGACGCGCTTTCGCTCCGCTAGAAACGTAGCGGTACTAAGTTCAAAAGCCGCAAAACGTCTTTTTCACTAAGTACCGACGTTTCTCAAGGGTCTCCGCAGGAACGATGCTCTGACCGACCGGCTGTTGATTGCAGTTCCAATTAGAAAAATAGCTTGAAGAATATATCAGACTGATATATAATGCTGTATAACAATATATCAAACTGATACATAGGAGGGCTATGCTTATGAAACGTCAACAGATTAGAAAAATGTTCCTGCTCATCTCTCTGCTTCTTTTTCCGGTCACGCTTTATTATTTCAGTCCGGCGCTGATCGTCGATGCGGGGCTGCAGGGTATCCTGAACGGGAGTTTCCTCGTATTTTGTCTGTTGTTTTTACTGTCCATTCCTTTTGGACGATTATTCTGTGCGTACCTTTGCCCGGCAGGCGGTTTGCAGGAATGCGTTTTTGCGGTGAAGGAAAAAAGTCCGAAACAGGGGCGGCGGCTGTGGCTAAAATATGGCATTTGGACGGTGTGGATGGCAGCGGTCATTTTCTGTTATTTCCACAGCGGCGGTATCGTGGCGGTGGACTTTTGGTTTGAAACGGAACATGGCATTTCGGTTTCGTCTATGCAGAGTTATCTCATTTACTATGGCATTCTCTGCCTGATTCTGATTCCTGCCCTTGTTTGCGGGAAAAGGGCGTTCTGCCATTATTTTTGCTGGATGGCGCCTTTTATGGTGCTCGGTACGAAGCTGCGCAGATTTCTTCACCTGCCGGGACTGTATATTCGGGTCGGAAAGCCGGAACAGTGCATCGCCTGCGGCAAATGCGCGAAGGTCTGCCCAATGGGCATCGATGTTGTTCAGGAGATAAAAAGCGGGACAGTCAAGAACGCGGAATGTATTCAATGCGGCGCCTGTATTGACAATTGTCCGCGCAGTATATTAAAGTATGGGAAGAACTGCTGATAGTGAAGGAGAAAGTTCATGGCATCGGAAAAAAAGCTGGATTGTGTGATCCTCGGTTTATTAAGTCACGAAGAATTGACGGGATATGAGATCAAAAAGAGGATGGACACGGCTTTAAAATACTTTTGGGGAGCGAGTTACGGGAGCATTTATCCGACGTTAGCCGGTCTTGTCGAACGCGGTCTTGCAAACAAACGCGAGGCAGGGGAAAATAAACGGAATAAGATCATCTATACGATAACGGAAGAAGGGCGCTGCTATTTGAAGGAATGGCTGCGCCAGCCGATTGAAAAAGATGAGCTTCGTTACGAGACATTGCTGAAGCTGTTCTTCGGAAACGAAGAGGGGCCGGAGCAGGCACTCCGGCATATCGGGGCGTTTCGGGAGAAAATCATGCAGGAGCTGCCGTATCTTCTGGGCGCGGAAAAAGTGCTGAAGGAGCACCTTGACGAGGACACCACGCATCGTTATTATCTGCTCACGGTGGAATTTGGAATCAGAACCTACCGGACCTATCTGGAATGGTGCGATGAAGCGGAGAGGATGCTGAAGGACGGTGCGGACGGCAAGATGGAAAAAGGAGCTGGCGGCGCAGATGAAACATCCGTGGAAACGGAGGATACCGTAGAGGGAGCAGAAGCGGAAGAAAAAGGAGCGGGGTGCAATGAAAAATGAGGGATGGGAAAAACAACAGGTGAGACGGGCGAGTTACCGGGCAGCGCTGCGAAGCGATGCCGGAGAGGCGCAGAACGACCGCGCATTTGCGGAATGCCAGCGCATTTTAGAGCAGGAGAAGGAGGCGCACCGTCTGCTGGCCGCCTCTCTTTATCGTTACGGTCGCTTTCTCTTTTTATATACCGAAGGCATCGGTGAGACTGCAGTTCCCGAAAAGCTGTTCGCGCCCGCGGTTCCTCTTTTGCAGAAGTGGCCGGTAACGATCGAAGAGCCGGACAACGACAGGGTATGGGTGTTGATGCAGCCCTATTATTACCATGCGATTCCGGAAAGCGCAGAAGAATGGATGCGGAACAGACAGCCGTCCCAGCGGCGGGGCCGGATTGCGCTGCTTGCGCCGGGCAAGTGGGAAAACTATATGATGCATCATCTTGCGCTGATGCGGGAAGGGCTGATCGAAGGCGACCGGTATCATTTGATCAGTATTCATGAAAATGTGCTGTTTTCCTATTTCGAGGAGCCAAAGACCATGACGAATCTGCAGAGGAAGCCGGGAGCGCAGAGTAAAGCGCTGGAGGACTGGCTTCTGACGGATCCGGAAAGTCATTTTATGCGCTTTGTGCCCGGACAGGGGCCGGGGCCGGATGAGAATTTCATGTTCCTGTCCTGGGTGGCGGGGGTCTGAGAGGATGTCAGAGGCGGCTATGGCGAAGAAAGTTTATGATTACATAATGACACATAAATCTGCAGGCTTTTTGCCTGCAGATTTTTCTATGTGATAGGAAATTGCGACAGCCTGAATCATTCGGTGAGAATAAGGAGCATTCTCGTGATTGAGTGCGCGGGCACTCGATTTTTGTGTGCAGATTATACTATAGCACAAAGTTGACTTGGTTATTTTGCACAAAATCAAAGCTTATATTTTTGGTTAATTACCAAAAAATTTTTGAAGTGGATACAAAAACTAATATATTTATATAGAAATATGATTTTTGTGAAATTGTAATATACGTTAGGCACACGATTTAATGTACAGGTGGGGTACCTTTTACTATAATCTTAACTAGCTTGAGCGGTTACACATGAAAAAAACAGACCCGGGTTATTTTTTCATAATTTTTAACTGAAACTGTACAAAAAAATGTTAAGTAAAGGAGTTGAGTTAATGAGAAAGTTACCCCATATGACAGTAGCAATCTTGATATTGATTCTGTCGTTGTCGATTACCGGCTGTGGCAGTTCCACAGACGGAAAGACCCATCTCACCTTTCAAATCTGGGATGTTTACCAGCGCCCTGGGATGCAGGCTATGTGCGACGCTTATACTGCTCAGCATCCTGATGTAGTTATTGAGGTACAGGCTACCAGCTGGAGCGAATATTGGACTAAGCTGGAAGCTTCTGCCGAGAGTAATACTATGCCGGATATTTTTTGGATGCACACCAACCAGCTGTTGTACTATGCAGACTTCGGTATGTTGGCTGATGTGACTGATCTATATGATGATGTGGAATCCGATTACTATGAAAAACACTTTTCTGAGATTTCACGCAGTAACGCCAGCGGCAGCGATGGCCGGCTCTATGGTGTACCAAAAGATAAAGATAACGGTATGTTGGTGTACAATAAGGAAATGTTTGACGCTGCCGGCGTTCCTTATCCTACTGATGATGTAACGCGGCACATGGGGCGGGAGCATGATTTCTTTGTGGGTGACTTCGGTTTTATAGGGATAGTATTTCTGCTCTTGGTCGTATTCAGAGAACAGTTTCTCGCCGCTCTGGTAGGCGGCGGCAGAAACAGCGGATTCATTGTTGCTCCGCTTAATGATTGTGATTTTACAGTGCGGGCATGGCAAGTGTGCGTCCTCCTTTCTCCCGGATTCCGGGCAAAAAAATAGCAGGATACCTTTTCAGATTTCCTGCTTGGGTGTGCCGCTAATAGGCGGTGGGTATTTAGTTATTTTTATTATATTTGGGTCACTGTTACATCCTCTTTTCCAACATATGAAACACGATAACTCCTACCAGCCATTGAAGAACAAAAAGTAAGAATATCATCGCTATTATCCATACTTCTACTCTAACCAATGCAAGTATAAGCGACAGGATGAGTAAAGAAAATGTCATGATTTGATAGGTGACATGACCGGCTTTCATTCGTAAATATTGTTTTCTTTCATCAACACTATTGATATGGGCTTCCTTCTTTTTTGCTTCATATTCTGCATATCGTTTAGGATTTTGCCAATAAGTGATACGGATGATCTGTACGATAGAAGCAGCCATGATTCCAACACCCATAGAGAAAATCATAGTCGAATAGTAGTCAGCTTTAACAAAAAAACTCACACATACTAACCCGATACCCACTAAAATTTCAATGACAAATGGCTTTTTTTCTTTCATTTTGACTCCTCCTCATAAATAAAAATTTCTTCAATACTCATATCAAAATACCGGGCAATTTTAAATGCTAACTGAATAGATGGATTA
>CAJTUC010000062.1 GCA_910579395.1 uncultured Lachnospiraceae bacterium
CTCTGCACTTAACGCTGTATTGTTCTTCATAAATTCATTCCTCCTATTATTTTGAATTTGTAAAAAGAAATAGGACTAAGCTAGTTTTAACAGCATTTCTGCCATTCACTAATTTAGTCCTATCTAAATCATCAATATGAAATTGTTTACCTTCTACCCTCCTTATGCTATACTAAAACCAGTAACTCATTGCTTTCAGGCACTTTGAGTTACATTACTGACATTTCTTCCTATTTTCTTTTGAATCGGCGCCGTCCAAATGAAAAATCAGAAATGCTTTGATGCAAAACTACATTTTTTCATTAGGACTAAATTCGGCGGAAACCCTTGATTTCTCAATGGATTTTTCAACCTGTCATTATAATAACTCAAAGTCCTGACAGAGCCGCCGCCCAATTCAACGCCGTTCAGCACGATATCATATGCCTTGGTACGAACCCGCCCCGGATTGGAATCAATAAACTGCCAATCCTCTTCCATCGGCATTGTAAAAGGATGGTGCATCGCCATAAAGCGGTTTTCTTCCTCGCTCCGCTCCAGAAGGGGAAACTCCGTTACCCACAGGAAATGAAACTTTGACTCATCAATCAGGCCAAGCTGTTTTCCGAGTTCCACATCCACATTCTTTTACAGTTTCCGACACATCCGTCAGTTCCATTGCAAAACGAGTATCCGTTTTGTCGGAACCGTACCGCTCCATCGCTTCTTTACAGGTCATTCTCGGACGCGGAAGTTCTATCTCCAGGCAGATTGCTTCTTTACAGGCTTCCACCCCTTCATTGATTCAGCCACTTAATAACCATGCCCCCTTCATGAAAAAGCACTAATTTTTCAATCCTTCTCTATAAAATTCCCGGAATTCCTCATACCCCTGCGCAGTCAGTTGTTCTTTCTGGAATTTTTTGTTCTTGTTCATCCGAACGACCAGCACCTGATTGCCGTCCGTCCTCTCTTTCTGTGCCTGTGCGATGACCTGACATAATCTGTCGGCCGGAAGACCTTTTTCCATCAGATAAGCAACTTTCTTTCCTTTGCCCGGAATCTGAAAACCGCTTTCCAGAAGCAGCAGAATGATCCGTTCAAAACCAATCGAAAAGCCGCATGCCGGCACATCATTTCCGGTAAACCTGCCGACCATCTTATCGTATCGTCCACCGCCGCCGCAGCTTCCGCCAAATTCCGGCATGGCAACCTCAAAAATCGTGCCGGTATAATAGGACATCCCCCGGACTAATGTCGGGTCGAATTTCAGTTCAAAGAAATCACCCTTCGTCGCCTCCACGCTGTCGATGATCTCCTGAAAACTCTCTTTAAGCCCTTCCGACAGAAAATCCGCCAGAGTCTCTGTGATATAAACGATTGGTTCCTCCGCTTTTTCCATACCTTGAAAGAGACCGAGATATTTGTCCGTCTGCGCTTCCGTATAACCCGCTTCCAGCAGTTCCTCCTTTACGCCGTCTATGCCGATTTTGTCCATCTTATCCAGAATGATGAACACCTGGTCATAATCTTTCTCGGCGAAACCGCTGTATGCCGCCATCGCTTTCAGAATCTGTCTGTCATTAATGCGAATCTGGAAATTACGGAATCCCAATTTTCCAAGTGTCGTCGTCGTCGCGAGTATCAGCTCTATTTCCGCCAGATTAGACGGTTCTCCCAAAATATCGATATCGCACTGCATGAACTGGCGATAACGCCCCCGCTGGGGCTTGTCCGCCCGCCATACATTGCCCATCTGCAGCGCTTTAAAAGGAGAAGGCAGTTCGTTCGCGTGATTGGAATAATAGCGCACGAGCGGCACCGTCAGATCATAGCGCAGCCCGCCATCCACCAGTTCATCCGCGTTCTTTGCATCTTCCAGCCGCAGTTTTTCTCCTCTTTTTAAAATCTTAAAAATCAGCTTCTCATTCTCACCGCCGGCCTTGCAGTTCAGATTTGCGATAGCTTCCACGCAGGGCGTCTCTATTGAAGTGAATCCGAATTTGCCATAAGTTTCTTTGATAACGCTTATAACATAATCGCGGATTTCCATTTCCTCCGGTAAAATGTCCTTCATACCCGTGACCGGTTTTTTACTTAATGCCATTTTTATTACCATGCTCCTTCCTCAGTCTGCCAGTTTTATCTCTTTTCAAAAAGATTTTTCAATCCCGTGTTTTGTTTTCACCCTATTTTACATACTTTTCCACTGTTTTTCAAGTTTTTGTTGAGAATACAAAACTGCTCCATCACAAGACTGCTATCTTTCATCCAGATTGATTGGATGGAAAAATGTCCCAAACTCTACGGCCTCCGCCACAAATTCCACTTCCCACACCTTCTCCCGAAGTTCAACTGTCCGCACTGCATCCGTCTGTTTCCATATTATACGTTCCACAAAATCAGGCAGCACGATCTGTACTTTATGGGGCCGCAGCGGCGTGATACGACATTCAAAAGAATGCTCCCACCGGTTCCACTTCATATCCACAAGCCCATCGCTGTACCGGAAATTCCTGATTTCCCCAATGAACAGCCGTTCTTCCAACGCCGGAAGCAATGCGATATATCCCGGCGACGCATACAGAAGCATCTCCTGTACCGCATTCACATATCCCATGACAGCATCCAGCTGTACGGGCGCCGGGTCCATATTCAGGGAAATATTCATCCCCCGCCAATCGTTATGCAGTGTAAAGAAATTGTTCAGCAAAGAACTCCTCGCCATATTATCAAGACACTCCATCGCCGCATCTCCGTTGCGGAACCGGGCATAGACTGCCGCCATATGCGTCAGCGACCAGCCGGTCTGGGCATCGATCTTACGCAGGCTGACAGCCTTTTCATAAGCCCTGACCGATTCCGCATTCTTTTCCGGATACAGTTCATATCCCGGAAACACCGGATATATATGCGACAAATGCCTGTGCTCGTATCTGTCCTCAAAAATATCTTCCTGCCATTCCCTGACAGCGCCTTCTTCGTTGCACTTGAACTCCGGTATCGATTTCAAAATCCGCTTCCATTTCTCCATGCGCTCCTGTTCGAAAGGGACTTCCTCCCATAACTCGCTGACTGCGAGCATATTCGTAAAAAATTCCTTCAAAATGGATAAGTCCATGGTGGAATTGATCGTCGTAGGCATGGGATGCGCCATCTGCTTTCCTTCCGGCGGCATGAAATTCCCAGGTGTATTTTCCGGTGAAACGCTAGGGTAAAACTTTATTCGCTCATTACCGTTCCCATCCAATGAAAACTGCACAAATTTTTCATAAAAAGAAGCCACCGCGTTCATATAAGGAAGCATAATCTCCTTCGCATATTTCATATCTCTTGTATATAGAAAATACTGATAATAATGCTGTGCAAGCCATCCCGCTGCCCCGACCCAGTTGATGATCACGGGCACAACCTGCGTAGGGGCGGACACACCGGGCGTCGTTCCCGCCGTCATATAAATGCCGTCAATTCCGAACAGTTTCCCTGCATTTTCCCGAAAGGCCGGAATCCGCTCGTTCATATATTGAAAGACTGCCCTGTTATATGACAATAAATTTCCAGTCAGGCTGTGCCAGTAAACCATCTGAATATTTTCATTTGCCATATTGTGACACCACAAAAGCTGATAGCCGCCTCCCCACAGGCCGTATAGTGGAAAAGGATTCGAGTCCGGGCTGCTGCCGCAGATAAACAGATACCTCCCGTAGTGCCATAGCTTCTCAATCAGCTCCGCGGACTGTCTGTCGGAAAAAGCCTCCATGACCAGTTCTTCATTGCTCCTGCTCCAGCCGCCTGTCTGATCGTCGTCCCGTTCTTCACTGTCCTTTTTCCC
The DNA here is from genome assembly GCA_910579395.1 of uncultured Lachnospiraceae bacterium. Taxonomy (GTDB): domain Bacteria; phylum Bacillota; class Clostridia; order Lachnospirales; family Lachnospiraceae; genus UBA3282. The sequence goes on from CAJTUC010000062.1 coordinate 3,812, forward strand.
GCAATCCGCCTTTCCGAGTTCTCCCAAATGCAGTTCTGCACTATGGTACAGCTTTTTATGTAATGCGGCGCTTTCCGCAAGCAGTTCATCAAACTTTTTATGCCCGGCTTCCAGTTCCAGTCTGTCATGCTGTCTCTTCCATGCCGCTTCTTTTTCCTCATCCACATACAGACCTATGGTAACTAAAATCTGACCGGCGGCTCTTATCTTTATTTTGTTTTCAAACAGCTCCAGCCTGCCCTCTATGATTGCGATTCGCGCCACCGCACCAAAGTCTGTAATGCTTCCATTGCTCTTTTCCCTCTTTGCATTAAAATACAAATATGCCTTCTGCCCACTCTCACAAACGGCCTCCGTCCGCGCAGTCTCCCACACGGCCTGTATTGCGGCACTTGGTTCTTCGCCTTCATTGCAATAGGCATCCAATGCTACCTGATATTGCAGCGCATCTGCCGATGTCCCGATGTTTTCCGCACTTATCCGATAAACTGCCATATCAGCCGCTCTGGATACGAACACTTCCCGGCGCATCTCGATGCCGCCATCCACCCATTGCTGGCTCGCAAGAGCCTGCTCCAAATCCAGCTGCCGTTTAAAGGCACGAAATCCCCTGACAGGAGTCTGTTCAACCGTCAGGCAGGCCGCCGGAAACTGCGATTCCAGTCGGGAATCGTATCCTTTCTCCTTCAGTGCGTTTACAATTTCCCAACTGGCCTCACGGAAATTGCCTTCATCCATCATTTTGCGCTGCTTCCGGAAAGCCTCGTGTACGTCCGGTACCTCGCTTTCCAGACCGTCATACCACAAGTCATGGCGCACAAGCTGCAAAATTTCCTTTTTGGCGCCGCCATACAGATTTGCTCCGATGATACCGTTGCCCGTTGCCAGCCCTTCCCGCCACAGATCATGCCACCAGGAAGCAGGGTATTTCATTTCTAAAACATGCTTCATATCCTCATCTTCTCTCTTTCCACCAGATATTCCCATACCTCATCTTCATTTCCACATATATTATATTAATACACTCCTATGTAAACTACAACCACTTTCAAATCAGGACATCCTTTCCCAAAAACAGTGACCTTAATGTGGATGCTGACTTTTTTATATCCGATTCGGCAATCACAGCGGAAACAACAGCCAGCCCGTCAATCCCCATAGGTTTAAAAAGCTTTGCATTTTCCCTGCCGATACCCCCAATCACGACAATCGGTATATCAACTTCCCTGCGGATTCTTCCAAGTTCCTCCATAGACACAAATCCGGCATCCGGCTTTGTCTCCGTTGGAAACATGGCGCCTACGCCTAGGTAATCAGCTCCGGCTTTCACCGCATTTACAGCTTCCTCTGCGGAACCGGCAGAAACACCAAGCAGCATCTCTTTACCAATAACCTTCCGTGCAATATCTGCAGGAATATCTTTCTGCCCGATATGTACCCCGGCTGCCCCCACTGCCATAGCAATGTCGATACGGTCATTTATGATCAGCGGTATACCATAACTGTCAGTGATCTTTTTCATTTCCGATGCCAGTACATAAAAATCTAATGACGGAATCTCTTTTTCCCGAAGTTGTACCACCGTACACCCGCCGGCAGCTGCCTGCTCCACTGCTTCACCCAAAGTCCGGGTACTCATGCGCATACGATCTGTTACAAGGTATAAAGAATAATCAGGTTTCATTTTCCGCCATCCCTTTCTTCCCTGAAATGCGGCTCTTCCATCAGTCCATATTGATAGAGGTGCCAGAAGTGATGCGTCGGACCGCATCCTTTCCCGATGTCAAGGGAATGACTGATTGCCATCGTCACATAATCCTTTGCATTTTGGACTGCCTCCCGTAAGTTCATGCCCTTTGCAAGCTGTGAAGCAACAGCAGAGGAAAATGTGCAGCCTGTCCCATGCGTATTTTTCGTATCAATCCGGGCTGCTTTAAAATGACAGACCTCTTTCCCATCAAACAGGACGTCCACCGCATTCCCTGCCGCATGACCGCCTTTGACAATGACCGCTCTACACCCCATTGTATGGATTTCTCTTGCAGCTTCTTCCATATCAGCAACCGTGTTGATTCTGCCTCCCGTTATTTTTTCCGCTTCCGGAATATTCGGTGTCAATACGTCAGCAAGTGGAATGACCGTTCCGATCAGCGTTTTGACTGCCGCAGGTTCCATGAGCGGACAGCCATTCTTTGCATACATCACAGGGTCGATCACAATATTGGCCGGATGGTAATATTTCAGTTTTGCGGCAACTTCATTCATACAGTCCGGTGTCGAAAGCATACCGACTTTTACTGCATCAACCTCTATATCCTCGAAGACGGCATCCATCTGCCTGCCGATCATATCCGGGCTGACATCCTGAATGTCAATCACCCTTCCTGTGTTTTCTGCCACAACTGACACGATGACGCTCATGCCATATACACCATGTGCGGAAAATGTCTTTAAATCTGCCTGTATGCCCGCACCGCCGCTGCAATCAGAACCTGCAATACTCAATACTTTTTTCATGATAATAACCATGCCTTTCTCTCATCCTGCGAACTTTGGGCCGACGCTGAAAGCGTCTTGGCACCAATATTCGCAAGACGAATAAATTCGTTTGTGAAAAATCTCTGATTTTCAACCTAACCTCCATGCCACCTCTTGGCGGCACAAACCATCAATGAGAAGAATGCCCGTTTTTTGGCATTCTTCGGTGTGAGAAAGACTTGCTGCGCAAGTCGTAGTACTTCTTAGCGAAATGCCCTCTGGCATGAGCTTTAGAAGTACTTCTCACACTATCCTCTCCTTTGCCTCTTTCGGGAAAACAATAAACAAAGTCCCGTCACGCACCGATATGCTGCTTTCCTTTCCAATAAACTCGTTGCTCACCCCGACAGGAAATGTATTTGTCAATACTGCTTCATTCAGTTCATATTTCAAACCGCACAGATTTACCCCCTCCGCTTTTGCAGAACAGGAAAATACGGATACATATCCGCATGGGATTTTTTTAAAACAGAGCCTGTCATTGGTGATTGCCGTAATAACGGTACCGTTATCGAATAAGAGACCACGCATATTGGTGGCGGATAAATAAGCAAGCACTTGCAAATTAGCCATTGTGTGGTCTATGCGCCCGCCTGTCCCGCAATAAATGTGGAAAATGCTATATCCTGCCTTGATTCCCTCACGGACAGCCGCCAGTGTATCGGTATCGTCCTTTTCTGCACTTAACACTATGGTATTGGGGTGTGCCGGAATACATTTGAGGGTATCAAAATCCCCGATCACAAGATCAGCTCTGATACCCTGCTCCTCCAGATAACGCAGCCCGGCATCGACAGCTATCACCAAATCCCCTGTGACTGGCTGGAAATCAAGTCCATAATTTTCACCCGCACCTACTACATAGCAAATTTTATCCTTCATGCTTTTTCCTCCTTGTAACAAAAATAGAGCCTCCAATTTATCAGAAGCTCTTTCAGACGCAGTACGGCGTAAGAAATTGCTTCCCTACGCCGGTATTAGCCGACAGGTCAAGAGGTCAGGTCTTACCTTTTTCAACTTGTTCAGTTCCCTCGCAAACACATATCAATTTTATTCAGTTAAAAACAAAAAAGACATTCCATGTACAGGGAATGTCCTAAAAATACGGTATCGTATCATTCAGCTCCCTGCGTTGGTATTAACCAACAGGTTCAAAGGGTCAGGTTCTGCCTTCTCAACTACACTGTAGTCCCCCTGCTTGAAGAATAGTATAGGTGATATGGGATGAAAAGTCAATAAAATTTTCCTGGCAACTACTTTGCCTTATTTTCGCTCATCACCATCTCATCCACAGAAGACATGCTTCCCTCATAAAAGGCAAACTCGTACTGTATCTGCTGCTCCTGATCCTGATAAATCCAGCCATCATATGGAATGTCACTCTCCACTTTCGTAAGAAAGCCTTCTGCCTCCTAAACTACTTTCTCTAAATCCGAAAAAGACATTCCCGGCATAAACCGCCCGTCCCGGCTCCCGCCCTCCTGAATCATGACCCTGACCAGCTTATTCTGGCTGTCAAAATAGCAATAATACCGGTTATTCTGTGCCGAAAGACCTGCGCAAGATTGCCATATTGTTGTCTACGGAGTATTCTACTGCCTGAACAGGAACAAACTCATCACTGTACCGATTGGTTTCGATTTCCGCGGAAAAATATATAATTTTTTTGCCCAAACTGCTTCCACAACACTCCGCATTATTGCAGAATAATACCCTCTGGCACTTATAAACAAGCTCCAGAGGGTATTTGCAATGCCTTTATTGCTATCCCATTCCTAAATATAAATGAAATATCATTCTCATTACTCCATCGCCCAATTCTGGCTCTGCGTCTGGAGCTCCACCATGCGGGCATATATCCCACCCTTTTTCAAAAGCATATCGGAACTACCCTGCTCCGCCACTGTGCCTTCAGAAAGGACGACAATCTTATCTGCCCCCGCAACGGTACGCATACGGTGGGCAATGATCATGACCGTCTTATTTTCAATTAACTTTGACAGGGACTCCTGAATCAGCGTCTCGTTTTCTACGTCAAGGCTTGCCGTCGCCTCATCCAGCAGGATAATTGGGGCGTTTTTCAGAAATGCCCTGGCAATCGAAATACGCTGGCGTTCCCCGCCGGACAGCTCGCAGCCGTTCTCCCCAATCAGGGTATTCCACTTATCGGAGAGTTTCTCCGCAAATTCGTCCACGTTGGCAAGCCTCGCCGCCTCAAGCACCTCCGCATCGGTTGCATCCTTTCGCCCCAGGCGGATATTCTCCATGACGGTATTGTTAAACAGCGTCACGTCCTGGAATACGATGGAATACAGGGACATGAGCGATTCCGGGTCAATCTTAGAGATGTCCATGCCGCCTACCGTAATCTTTCCCTTTTGGATATCCCAGAACCTTGAGGCAAGGCGGGAAACTGTCGTCTTTCCGCCGCCGGAAGGCCCCACCAGTGCAGTGACCTGCCCCTGCTTTGCGGTAAAGGACACGTCTTTTAAAACCGTTTCCCCGCTGTTATAGGAAAATCCCACATGGTCAAAGGCTATGTCATATCCTCTGTTTGTCAGCTTCTCTGTACCTTCCTGTTCCGGGTGGCTTAAGATTTCATCCATCCGCCTGCACTGGATATTCATGATCATAATGACTGCGCTTAAATTATCCAATGCGGCGATCAGCGGGTCATATACACGGGAAACCAGAATCATAAAGGCAAAGAATGTGAGCAGGGTAATCTTTCCATCTGCTAACAGCACACCTCCCGCCAACACAGTCGTGGCGATACCGAGCTTCAGCACCATGCGCCCACAGGTATGGAATACCGCATTGGTAAGCTCGCCGATTACTGTATATTTCTCCACATCCTTTATTTTTTTATCCAGCCCTTTCAGGTATCCATCTTCAGCATTGTTTGCTTTCAGATCGCGCAGCGTTTCCAGGCATTCCTGGATGCCGTCCGAACACGTAATGGACACCTCCGTCACCTTTTCCTGCCGAATCCGCATAATACCCGCCGATGCCAGTATAATTCCAAAGGAGACAGGCAGCACCCACAGGGAGGCAAGAGCCATACGCCAGTCAAAAACAAAGAGTACGACTGCAATCAAAAGGATGGAAATGATTGATCCTATAAATTCCGGCACCCAGTGGGATAATCCGCCCTCTAATGTCGCACAGTCCGTCATAAGGACGGTTGTAAGGTCGGACAGATCCTTTTTCCCGAAAAATGACAGGGGAATTCTCCGCAGTTTTTCCGCAAGGGAAAGCCTGCGCACGCCGCTCTCTACATAGGTAGCGAAAAAGGTGGCATTGTACTGGATATAATAGGTCAGCATAATAAGTCCAAGGGCAATGACAAGCCCTGCGATATAAAAAGCATTTTTCCCCTCCGGGATGCCCCCGCCCAGCAGGTCGCCGATGAGGTTATATAACAGCACCACCGGAACCATCAGGGAAAGGTTATGCAGGATGCAGGCGAAAAACGCCCCCACCATATCCTTTGCGCCCTTGTCAGACAGGGCAAACGTGTGCTTTAACTTTTGAATCATTAGCATAATGATTTGCATTTTGAAACACCTACCTTCCATTTTGCGGCTTTGTTGTACTGCCTCCACATTTCGGCATACAGGCCGTTTTTATCCTTAAGCCGGTTATGTGTGCCTGTATCTTCTATCTTCCCGTCTTTGATTACCACAATCCTGTCCGCGCCGGTAACGGTGGAGAGTCTGTGTGCGATCATCAGCACGGTCTTTCCCTTTGCAAGCACATTAAACGCCGCCTGCACCTTTGCCTCGTTGTCCGGGTCGGCGAAAGCGGTTGCCTCATCCAGTATCAGGATTGGCGCGTTTTTCAGCATCACCCTCGCAATAGAAATACGCTGCTGCTCCCCGCCCGACAGGTACACACCCTTTGCACCTACCACCGTATCCACACCTTTTGGCAGTTTTTCAAGGATATCATCGCACTGCGCGTCGTGGAGAGCTTTCAGAATTTCTGCGCGGGAAGCGTCCGGTTTCGCCATCCTTACATTTTCCAAAATGGATGTCTTCAGAAGTTTGGAATCCTGAAAGACAAAGGATACCGTATCCATCAGCTCTTCCTTGGCAATCTCCTTTACATTGATGCCGCCAATCTTCACGCTGCCGTCCCTTACGTCCCAGAACCTTGCCACGATACTGGCAAGGGTGGTCTTTCCCCCGCCCGACGGTCCCACGAAAGCAACGTGTTCGCCCGGTCTGATTGTGAGAGAAATGTTTTCCAGCGCGTTCCTCGGCGTGGG
>CAJTUC010000063.1 GCA_910579395.1 uncultured Lachnospiraceae bacterium
CCGAAAACAAATTTGAACTATGCTACCATGTTCCGGGGGCTTGCGAAGAAGTACAACAAGTGCCATGAGGAAGCCTTACCCAAAGTAATGACACCCCACACCCTGCGCCATACATTCTGCACCAACTTAGCCAATGCGGGCATGAACCCGAAAGCGTTACAGTATATCATGGGACATTCCAACATTACCATGACGCTGAACTATTACGCACACGCAACATTCGCTTCCGCAAGGGCTGAAATGGAAAGGCTGATCGCAGCATAGCCGCAGACGGATTTACTACTTCTTTTACTACCATTGAGAGGGAAAACCTAAGAGGTTTTGAGAGTATATGAGAACTTCTCCCCATATCTAAAATGCCGGGAAAGCCCGAAAATACGGGCTATACCGACATATAAGAACTTCTAAAGAGATAATCTAAATTCACCATAAATTTTATTTATAAAACTTTTTTCTTAAAAAGGGAATGACGTTGTTTTTTCGTTTTTTGGAATAGAGAGGATTAGATGATGTGTTTTTTGGAAGGAGCTTCAGCAATGAAGCTTCTTTTTTTGGTGGAATTTTGTAGAAGCAGGATTGTGCGATTTAGACAAAAAGAAAATGCAGTTTTCGTTTGATTTGACAAAAGTGTTTCCTATTGGAAAAACCGGATTGACATTACTGGTTGGCAGCTATAAAATTATAAACATAATAAAAGTATTTAATAAAGTATAAATAAAAGTGGATTAAAAGGAGAGGGTAACATGAAAAAAACAATGAAAACGGCGGTCATGCTCGGCATCGGCAGAATGGGGTTCGAAGAACGGGAGGTTCCCAAAGCGAAAGACGATGAAGTATTGGTCAAACTGGAATACGTTGGTATCTGTGGCAGCGACCTGCACTATTATGAGACGGGAGTAATTGGGGATTATGTAGTAGAGCCGCCCTTTGTGCTCGGTCATGAGCCGGGAGGAACAGTGGTGGAAGTCGGAAAGAATGTAAAGCATTTAAAAGTCGGCGACAGGGTGGCGCTGGAGCCGGGAAAGACCTGTGGACACTGCGAATTCTGCAAAACGGGACTTTACAATCTCTGTCCTGACGTGGTATTTTTCGCAACACCGCCGGTAGACGGCGTGTTTCAGGAATATGTGGCGCATGAAGCGGACCTGTGCTTTAAGCTGCCCGATAACGTGAGCACGCTGGAAGGCGCTCTGATCGAGCCGCTGGCAGTAGGTTTTCATGCCGCGATGCAGGGCGGCGCCAGGGCTGGACAGACAGCAGTAGTAATGGGGGCAGGCTGTATCGGTCTGGTAACGATGATGGCTTTAAAGGCGATGGGTGTATCTAAGGTATATGTGGTAGATATCATGGAGAAACGTCTCGAAAAGGCGATGGAACTCGGCGCGGACGGCGTGATAAACGGCAGTAAGGCCGATGCGGTGGAAGAAGTGAGGAAACTGACGAATGGAAAAGGATGCGACCTGGCGGTGGAGACTGCGGGAACACAGATAACAACGGTGCAGACGATACATATGTCCAAAAAAGGCGCGACAATCGTATTGGTAGGTTACAGCAAGAGCGGCGAAATGACGCTGCCGATGAGCCTTGCACTGGATAAGGAACTGACTTTCAAGACCGTATTCCGTTATCGTCATATTTATCCGATGGCAATCGAGGCGGTGGCCTCGGGCAAAGTCAATCTGAAAGGTATCGTAACGGATATATTCGGGCTCGACGAGGTGCAGAAAGCGATGGACTACAGCATGAACAATAAGGCGGATATTGTAAAAGCCGTTATCCGCATTGCGGAATAAGAAGCGGGAAGGGGTATTGATATTATGGGGCAGAAAGATGCGGATGTAAAAGCACCGTTACTCAGTAAGATTGCATACTATCATCATTCCGTCTATCATTGGAGCCGCCTGTCGGCACCTCGGTGCTCGCGTGCGTGCTCGGCGCTTTTGGCTATGCGGCGAATACACAGCAGAATCCGGCAGTACTGGCTGTCATCAAACATGCTTTTACGATCGTTCCCGGGGCGCTGTGGGTCATAACGGCGGCTGTCCTGTATTTTTACCGGTTGAATAAGAAGGTTTATAATCAGATTGTGGAAGAGATTCGGGAGAGGAAAGAAAAGCGGTAAAAAGACTAAATTATCTGGCAGAAAAGGCTATGACAAAATCATTTTCAATGATGAACGGTCATAGTCTTTTTTCATGCGGCAATTACCGGATAAAATGAAGATAATGGCGATTAACGGAGCATGGTGATTCCGGAAAAATAATGGAATTGTGTATGTGCTTATGATAAAATAATAATATTAGATAATGTAGTGACTGGTCATGCTATGAAGGGGGATATTATGGAAAAATCTATTCAAATATACTATAAGAAATTGGATAATTATTATGATTCTAATGGAAGATTAATGCAGTATCCATCTAAAAAGCCGATGAGGATTATTGTTCTTATAAAAATTGCAGAACAAATGGATGAAAATAGGAAATATACGGAAAAAGAGATAAACGAAATCATCAGGTCACATATTGCCTTTAGTGATATAGAGTTAATTCGCAGGGAAATGTATCAATATAAATTTCTTGGAAGACTTCGGGATGGTTCAGAATATTGGGTAGAAAATGACTGGAGAAATGTATATGCAGAGTATATCAGAGAGGATTAGGCAGAGAAATTAGGAAAGAACAGAATATCCGATTCAAGGTTTCCGCTTTTGGCGGCGGTGCAGATTCGCTGTGTTGACGAGGATGGCTGTTTTTCGCTCATGACTGCGTGGGAAAAAAGCAATCGCGGAAGGAATGGCATTAGAGGAAGCGATGAAAAAATTCACCTGAAGCCGTTCACCTGAATCTGCAGACTGAATTCGCAGGAGATTTTGATTGACATACGGCCCCCATTCGCAACATAATAGAAAGCGGATGATGTATGCAATAGCAATAGGGGTGTGAAAATGACCGGATATTACGATGATGAAGAGATGCGCCGCCGCCGTCGGGCGCGGCGCAGAGAAGAAATGAGAAGAAAAAAGAGAAGGCAGGCGCTTTTTAGGCGGCTGCTTCCGTTTGGGATTGCGGCGGTTTTCGTCATTATCGTGATCGCGGTCGTGACGGGACGGGGCAGAAAAGAAGAAAAACCGGATGAGAGCATGGCGGTGAAGGATCAAATCGAAGAAGAGAAACGTGTGGATACGGTTGACCGGACAGAAGAAGAGAGCCGTGTGGAGACAGCTGGCCAGACGGAAGAAGCAAATCGTACGGATGTAGATGATCAAAAAGGGGAAGAAGCCAGCGAAGAGAAGGGTAAGCGCGTGAATACGGAAAAGAAGAAGCTGGCCGCATGGACGAGCGCGGAAACAGGACGGGCTGTCGTTATACTGCGGGAGCGTTATGATGCTTTGAAGCAGGAAAAAGCGGATGCGGCCATCAAGCGCTCCTTCCAGTATGCGGCAGCAGAAGATACGAAACGGTTGGGAGAAGAGGTCTTCAGCAGCAATGCAATTCTGGTGGATGTTGATAACGAGAAGATTCTCGCCGGCAAGGGGGAAAAGAGCCAGGTCGTGCCGGCATCCATGACGAAGGTGCTGACGCTGCTCGTTGCGGCGGAGCATATCGAGAATCTGAGTGCCCTGAACGATAAATTTGAGATAACGACGGAGATTACGGATTATTGTTTCCGGAATGACTGCAGTGTTGCGGGTTATGCGGTCGGTGAGGCCGTGACGGTCCGCGATCTGCTTTATGGTACAATCCTGCCTTCCGGCGGCGACGGAGCGCTTGGGCTTGCAATCTATACCGCCGGTTCCCACGAAGCTTTCGTGGAATTAATGAATGAGAAACTCGCGGAACTTGGACTGTCCGGGAGTGCACATTTTACGAATTGTATCGGAATCTATGATGTGAATCACTATTGTACGGTCTATGATATGGCGATTATCATGGAAGCGGCCATGCAGAACGAAATCTGCAGGGAAGTTCTTTCTACGCGTATCTATACGACTTCCCAAACGGAACAGCATCCGGAGGGGATAGAGCTTTCGAACTGGTTCATACGGCGTATAGAGGACAAGGACACGGGCGGCATGACCATTTATGGGAAAACAGGTTATGTGGATCAGTCAGGAAGCTGTGCGGTCAGCTGTGGTATCAATGCAGAGGGGAGAACTTATATCTGCGTTACTACGAATGCCGTTAACCGCTGGCGGTGTATTGAAGACCACGCATATCTGTACAAGCTCTTTTCGGAAAGTTAAACGATACGGGAATTGTTCGGAAAAGGATTGTTTATTGAAAAAAAGTAATATGCTTTTTATGTGTGATATGCTATACTGTAACCGATGTTTGTTTTGTGCAATCATGATAGAAGTATAATTCAGGAGGGGAAATAGCATGAGCAGTCAATTAATGTGGCAGGAACGTTATAATATCGGCGTGGATTTTATAGACCGGGAACATAAGAAGCTTTTCAGTATTTTGAATAAGCTGCTTGCTGCAGGAAAAGAGGAGGAGAAAAGCCGCTGGGCATGTCAGGAGGGAATTAAATATTTTAAAGATCATGCGGTGAAGCATTTTGCGGAAGAAGAGGCTTATATGGCGTCCATTCATTATGCAGGCTTTGATACGCACAGGCGCCTTCATGATAATTTCCGGAAAAAAATGATTCCGGCTCTTGAGAAAGAATTGATGCAGACAGCGTATTCTGCAGAGGCGGTCAATCATTTTCTGGGTGTTTGTTCAGGTTGGCTGATTGCGCATACTTTGACCGAAGACCATGCAATTACGGGGAAAGCGGTAAGCAAGTGGGGAGAACTCCTGCCGGATCAGATGCAGGCCGCAATGCAGCAGACGATCATACAGCTTTTGCGCGACCTGTTTCAGTTGGAAGCACGTGTGGTCAGCGAATGCTACGGCGGAGAGCGGTTCGGTAAAGGTATCTATTACCGTTTGAATTATGAGAACAGGAACGGGGAACGATGGGAGATCATGCTTGTGTTCGAGGAAAAGCTGATTTTCAAGACGATTGGCAGTATGATAGACGTGGAGGCCAGTACGGTCAATGCCATGATGATGCACGCCGCCCGCTTTACCGCGCAACAGTTCGTAAACAGTATCAGCCAGCATTTTCCGTCTGCGGAGGTGCATGAGATAAAAGATGAAAATCTTCTTACATATGATCAGTTCCAGAGAGCATTTGCAAGGCAGAAACTGCAGTTCAGCCTGCTTTTTGATACGGGAGCGGGATATTTTGCCTATTGTGTTACCGCACCGCATCTGATTCAAAAGGAAGAAGAAACGTCGATCAAGGCCGAGAATGCAATGGAAGAGGTCAAAAAGTATCTTGACAGACAGGCAGTGAAGAAGAAAAAGAAAATTCTTGTGGTAGATGACTCCGAACTCGTGCGGGAAGCGATGAAAAAACTGCTCGGGATTGACTATGAAGTCATGCCGGTCAGTTCCGGACTGGCTGCGCTCCGAAGCATCATACTGAACCGGCCGGATCTGATTCTTCTGGATTATGAAATGCCGGTCTGCGATGGACGCCAGGTATTGGAAATGATTCGTTCCGAGAAGGATTTTGCTGACATTCCGGTATTCTTTTTGACAGGAAGGTCAGATAAGGAGAGCGTTCAGAAGGTTCTTGCACTAAAACCTGCGGGATATCTCGTGAAGTCCCTGCAGCCTGCGGAAATTAAAAAAGGAATCGATACCTTTTTTGAGATGAAGAGGAAAGCAGAGAATAAATAGGAAGATAAGATAGAGAAGAGGCTGCGGTGACGCGGCCTTTTTTCCATACTTGCAATTCTTACCAGACTGTGTTATGTTTTTAACGAGCAGTATTCTGTGGAAACTGCATCGGATGATGGTGGACCGCTTTCGGAAAGAAGGTGAGTGCACAAAATGAAGACAGGAATAATTGGAGCCGGAAGAGTAGGCTGTTCGATTGGAAAATATCTGACGGACAACGGAAAGACGGTGATCGGCTATTACAGCCGGACTTATGAAAATGCCGCTGAGGCGGCGGAATTTACCGGTACGGACTGCTTCCGTAAAATGGAAGAACTGGTTGCTTTGAGCGATACCCTTTTTATCACGACACCCGACGGACAGATCGGGGCGGTGTGGGATTGCATGAAAGAAATGTCCATAGATGGGCGTATGATATGTCATTTCAGCGGCTCATTGTCATCTGATGTATTCACAGAAGTGGAGGAAAGGAAAGCCTATAGTGCTTCCATTCATCCAATGCTCGCGTTTCGCGATAAGTTCACATCGTACAGACAACTGCATAACTGCTTTTTTACGATGGAAGGGAATCCATATGCGCTGCGGCAGCTGGAAGAATTGCTGCGGGAGCTTGGCAATCCATACTGCCTGATCGAGGCGGCGGAAAAGGCGAAATATCATTGCGCGGCAAGCGTTTTGAGCAATGATGTGCTGGCGCTTCTGGATATGGGATTCGGATTGCTCATGGAATGCGGCTTCACGGAAAAAGAGGCGTTGTATGCGGCAAAGGCGCTGATAAGCGGAAATGTCGAGAATGTACTGGAGAACGGAACGGTGTCGAGTATGACGGGACCGGTTCTGCGGGGGGACGTTTTTACGGTAAAGAAGCACCTGGATGTTCTGGAGGGAGAAGAGCGGGAGATTCATCGTCTGCTAGGGAAAAGGCTTCTGCGGATGGCTGAGCGGAAACAGGAAATGGGAGCTATCGGGAGAAGAACGGAAGCAGATTGGGCCGTTTCGGAACAACTACGCAGAAAGTATCAGGAAATAAATGATTTATTATCGTGAAACAGGCTTGAATGTAATGATGTGTTGAAATTACAGAATAAAAAGAGAGGATGGCATAAAATTATGAAAAACACGGTAGTAACGTTCAAACAGGCGAAGGAAAAGGGAGAAAAACTTACCATGCTGACTGCCTATGATTACACAACGGCCAAGTTGGTGAACGAAGCGGGAATCCATTCAATTCTGGTGGGGGATTCTCTTGGCATGGTATGCCTCGGTTATGAGGATACGATTTCCGTTATGATGGAAGATATGATCCATCATACAAGAGCAGTGTCAAGAGGAGCGGGCGATGCGCTTGTTATAGCGGATATGCCTTTTATGTCTTATCAGACTTCGGTCTATGATGCGGTCGTGAATGCCGGCCGGCTGATGAAGGAAGGACACGCGCAGGCGGTCAAGCTGGAAGGCGGCAAAGAAGTCTGTCCGCAGATAGAAGCAATCGTGAGGGCATCGATACCTGTTTGTGCGCATCTTGGGCTGACGCCGCAGTCCATTCATGCCTTTGGCGGGTTCAAGGTACAGGGCAAAGGAGAAGAGGCGGCCAGAAAACTGCTGGAAGAGGCGAAAGCGATAGAGGCAGCAGGTGCATTTGCAGTCGTGCTGGAATGCGTGCCGGAAGCGCTTGCAAGGCTGATCTCAGAAAAACTGTCGATTCCGACGATTGGCATCGGCGCCGGTGCGGGCTGTGATGGTCAGGTGCTGGTATATCAGGATATGCTGGGAATGTATGCGGATTTCGCGCCGAAATTTGTGAAAGTTTTCGCCAATGTAGGGGAAGAGATGAAAAAGGGTTTTGCTGCCTATAAAAAGGAAGTGCAGGAAGGCAGTTTTCCGGCAGCGGAGCATACTTTCCGAATGGATGAAAGCATTTTGGAAAAATTATACTGATTCAAAGAAGATTACGCATAAAATAGGAGGTATAATGGGAAATGATCATTTCAGGAAGCATCAAAGAGACAAGGGAACAGGTCAAAGAATGGAAAAAGCAGGGCCTTCGCGTAGGCTTTGTTCCGACAATGGGCTATCTGCATGAGGGACATCAAAGCCTGATGGAAGCGGCGAAGAAAGAAAACGATAAAGTGGCGGTCAGCATTTTCGTAAATCCGATTCAGTTCGGGCCGAATGAAGATTTTGCAAGCTATCCGCGGAATTTGGAAAAAGACGCGGCGCTTTGTGAACGTGTAGGAGTGGACTTGATCTTCCATCCGGAAGCATCGGAAATGTACGACGAAGATTTCTGTACTTATGTAGATATGGACGGATTGACGAAGGAATTGTGTGGAAAAAGCCGGCCTACCCACTTTCGGGGCGTGCAGACGGTAGTGAGCAAGCTGTTCCACATTATTCCGGCGGACAGCGCTTATTTTGGACAAAAAGATGCCCAGCAGCTTGCCATCATCAGGAAGATGGTGCGGGATATGAGCATGGATATCGAAATCATCGGCTGCCCGATCGTCCGCGAAGAAGACGGACTGGCGAAAAGCTCCAGAAATACCTATCTGAATGAGGAAGAAAGACGTGCTGCCCTCGTTTTGAGCAGGAGCCTTGCGGAAGGCAGGAAGCTCATACAGGATGGGGAGCGGAATGCTGGCAGGGTCAAAACGTGCATTATGGAGGTACTCAAGAAAGAAGCACTGGCAAGACCCGATTATGTGGAAATCGTGGATTTTGCGGACATTACCCCGATAGAAGATCTGGGCGCAGCTAAGAACGGAGAAGTGCTCTGTGCCATTGCCGTATACATCGGTAAGACGAGACTGATTGATAATTTTATCTGGAAATACGGAGCAGGAGCAGAATAGAGAGGAAGGTATGATTATCATATGAATATCAGGATGTTAAAAGGAAAGATTCACCGCGCCGTCGTGACGCAGGCAGCCCTGCATTATGTAGGAAGCATCACCGTGGATACGGATTTGCTGGAAGCGGCGGGGATTTTGGAATATGAGATGGTGCAGATCGTGGATGTGGAGAACGGAAGCCGGTTCGAGACTTATACGATTGCCGGAGAAGCGGGAAGCGGTACGATTTGTCTGAATGGAGCCGCGGCAAGGCAGGTGCAGCCGGGGGACCATATCATTATCATGGCATATGCGGATATGACACCGGAAGAGGCAAAGGAGCACAGGCCGTATGTCGTATTTACGGATGAGAAGAACGGGATTGCGAGGATTTCCCGGTACGAGAAGCAAGGAGAACTTTCACCTGGTACTGATACAAAGGAGTGAGAAGCGGGATGAAAAAGAGGACCGCGTGATAAAGGACGATACGGGAGAAGAACGGGCCTTTCCGTTTCCGCAGAAACTGAAGGAAATTCCGGGGGACTATTATGCGCCGGCACAGGAGCAGGGAACGCTTGTAGAGCTTAACTATGCGACCTGGCGCTTCTCCGGAATGTACAGCGAGGTGTTATGGTCCGAAATCGTGAACCATTTTGCCCCTGTTTTTGTAAAAAGGGTTCACAGCAGAAAGATTCACGACTAAAAACAGAAAGTAAAAATATGACAGCCCCATACAGCAGGCTATCCGTAGTACTGTATGGGGCTGTTTTTTTGTTTTATTTAAAAAAATTGTTTTGTTTGAAACTTTTTGGACCGATAATCTGTCTAATGGGCACAATAAATAACTTATCGGAATCTCAATGAATGAGATACCAGCTGAAAATTGACAACTGAATATCGTGCAGGAAAAGAAATTAG
>CAJTUC010000064.1 GCA_910579395.1 uncultured Lachnospiraceae bacterium
CAGATGCCGATCATGGACGGATACCGCGCGACGAGAGCTATCCGGGAGATGAAAAATCCGGCATTAGCGGGCATTCCGATCATCGCCGTTTCGGCAAATGCTTTTGAAGAGGATAAGAGAATGGCAATGGAAAGCGGGATGAACGCCCATCTGGCGAAACCGCTGGATACGCTCAGGCTTTATAAGCTGATTCGGAAGTTTTTGAAAGAGTAATAGAGACAGTAGTAAACTGAAAGGTGTAAAGTTTCTGGATGGAAGTGGACTTTACACCTTTTTTATAAAAAAATGGAAGCAAAGGGGCTCGAACCCTTGACCTCCCGCTAGTCAGGCGAGCGCTCATCCCAGCTGAGCTATGCTTCCATGTTATTTATTATAGCATAATGATTTAAGATTGCAATATGATTTACATGTGCGATTCATAAACGTTTTGTTTTGTAACAGGGAAGAGGAATGATTTTATATGGCAGTTATTCTGATTGCAGAAGATGAAAAAAATATGCAGAACATTATCATCGAATATATGAAGCGTGGCAGTCATTCCTGCATTGTAGCGGACGACGGCATAGACGCTGTTACAATTCTGAAAAATAATCCCGTTGATTTAGCGATTTTAGATATTATGATGCCTCATTTAGACGGTTTTTCCGTTTGTAAGATAGCAAGGGAAATGTATAGTATCCCTATCATTTTCCTTACGGCAAAGGAAGGTGAGGACGATAAGTTAAAAGGATATGAGTTAGGCGCAGATGATTACATGACAAAGCCGTTCAGCCCCAAAGTATTGTTGGCAAAGGTCAATGCTTTGTTACGTCGTTCCTCGCCGGAAAATACGCAGGAGACCTTAACGGCCGGTAATCTCGCTTTAATACCTGCTCCACACAAAGTTATTGTATCAGGCGACAATGTTGATCTGACTTATAAAGAATTTGAATTGCTGCGCTTTTTCATGCAGAATAAAAATCAGGTGTTCTCACGCGAACAATTATTAAACCGAATCTGGGGCTATGATTTTGAAGGGAATACCCGAACAGTAGACACACACATAAAAACCCTGCGGCAAAAACTGGGTGCGGAGGGATGCCGTATTGTTACGCTGATACGTTCCGGTTATAAATTTGAGGTATGATTATGAAAAAAATGAATCAATGGTTCCGTCTGAATACCGTCAGAAAAAAAGTGTTGTTACTTTCAAAACTGGCGGGTGGTATGATCTGTCTGTTTTATGTGTTTACATCCGAACTGCAGACCAGTCGAAGTATTACCTTTGTGATCTGGCTGGCACTGCTGGCAGCAGTTATTATTGGCGTGGATATAATGCTTGGACGTTTCATTTCAGAACCGCTTAATGAAATCAACCATGCAGCGGGACAAATGGCAGAACTGGATTTCTCAGCGCATTGCAGTATTTCCACAGAGGATGAATTTGGGGAGCTTTCGCAGAATCTGAATGCGATGTTTTCCAATCTCCGGGAAGCCCTCGATAATTTGGAAGCCGCGAACAGACAGCTTGAGAAAGATATGGCTCGTGAGCATTTACTATTGACACAGAGAAAAGAATTGGCTGACAATTTGTCCCATGAAATGAAAACACCGCTTGGTATTGTCCGCGCTTATGTCGAAGGGTTAAAAGAAGAAACGGACGAACAGAAAAAACAGCATTACATGAATGTTATTTTATCTGCAACAGACCGCATGAATACGATGATAGTATCTCTGCTTGACTTGTCCGCGTTGGAAGCAGGAGCCGTACAGTTATCAGAAGAACGATTTGACTTTATAGAACTGGTTGAAACAGCTGCCGGGCGTTTGCTGATAGATACGCCGGATGCGAATTATCGTCTTACTTATGAACTGCCGGAGAATAAGGTGTTTATTCGTGCTGATAAATACCGCATGGAACAGGTCATTAACAATTTGATAACGAATGCCAAAAAACATGTTAGTGATGATGGCGAAATTCATTTATCTGTTATCAACAGGGAAAGAAAACTGCAATTTTCAATCTTCAATCAGGGGAAACAGATACCGCCGCAGGATATTTCAAAGGTCTGGCAAAAGTTTTATCGTGGAGAAATCCCACAGAACGATAAATATAGCGGCTCAGGTCTTGGTCTTTCTATCGTTGCCCAAATCCTTTCTATGTACCACACGGATTACAGTGTTCAAAATCTGCCAGATGGCGTAGCATTTTCCTTTGATTTTCCTACGATAGCATAAATACAGCCCCTATAAGAACGCCTTTCTTCTGCAAGATGAAGGAAGGCGTTTTGATATTGCCATTTTTATAACCATGCCTTTCCTCAGCCTGCGAGTTTGGGCCATCGGGCACAAACTTGCGGTTGAAAGAATGCAGTTCTTTCAACCTTTTCACTTCGATTTCACAGCCGCAGCACTTCGATTTCACTGCTTTTTCTTAAACTGCTCTTATCAAATAGATAGGAGGTAAACTAATATGTTCTTTGGATTGGAATGGTATTGGTGGCTGATCATCGTTGTGGTGGTGGCTGTTTCTATCCCGTTCAAGGTAAATTTTATGAAATGGTGGAGCGAACGCCGGAAAGAGCAGAAAGGTTGTCAAAAAGACAAATGGGGTGGTGAGGAATGATAACGGTCGAAAATTTAATTTTTTCTTATCAAAAACAAAAACAGACATTGCATGGGCTGACCTTTTCTGTTGCTGACGGTGAAATATTTGGGTTCTTGGGTCCGAATGGTTCCGGCAAGTCCACTACACAGAAAATTTTAACGGGTATCCTGCGTGGGTATGGCGGAAACGTCTGTCTGTTCGGCGAGCCTTTGAAAGATCAGGAAAAGCGTTTTCAAGAAAGGATTGGTGTGCTGTTTGAGTTCCCATACCTTTATACGAATCTGAGCGCACTCGACAATCTGAATTATTTTGCTTCGTTCTACCCTGCAAAAAGGCGGCGTGACCCAATGGAGCTGCTTACTGTGCTGGAGTTTAAAAAGGATTTTATGAAGAAGCCCGTGTCCTCATATTCCAAAGGAATGAGGCAGCGTGTAAGTATGGCAAGGGCATTGCTTAACAACCCAGAACTTCTGTTTTTGGACGAACCGACCAGCGGGCTTGACCCACAAGGGGCTGTACTGTTTCGGCGTATCATTGAAGAAGAACGGAAGAAAGGCACAACGATTTTCCTGACTACCCATAATATGATGGACGCGGATTTACTTTGTGACAGGGTGGCTTTTATTGCTGACGGTGAAATCAAGGCAGTCGACACGCCAAAGAAATTAAAAGAGGAAAACAGCAGACAGCAGGCTGAGGTCCATTATCTGTATCATGGAAAACGCAGTATGGCAGTCATAGAAATGCCGGAGTTAAAGTCGGGTATTCCGTTCCTATATGACGAGATTTAGTATTCACTCGAAAGAACCAACGCTTGAGGATATGTTTATACAATATACCGGGAGGGGGCTTAAATAATGTGGATGGATTTTCTTTCTTTGCTGAAAAAGGATTTCAAATTGATGTTATCAAGCAAATTTCTATTGCTTGCGCTTGGTTCCCTTATTCTTTATTCCTGCTATATTAACTATATCTATGTGGGATTGGACCAAGACATTTATCCGGTATATCTTTACGACCCGCTTCATACGCAGGAAGTGGTATCTTCTGAGATAATGATAGTTGATAGTACAGAGGAACTGCAAGCGAACATAGAGGACGGTTATGCTGTCGGTATCAATGCTTTCAGTGGAACGCCGGAAATTGTTATGGTTTCCTCAAATATACGCAGTGTCGATCATTATCGTGCGGCCTACGCATTCTCATTATTGTCACCCGCAAACTCTGTTGCAGCAGAGCGGATAGGAGCAGATAGCAAGGAAATGAAAAGCCGCAGGGAAATCACTTGTGAATTTCTGTTTTTTGAGTTGGCGGCAGTGGGCTTTTTGGGACTTGCATCTACGCTGTTCAAAGAAAGGCAGATGGGTATGATTCGTGTTCATGGAGTATTGCCGGTGAGCAGAACGGCCTTTATCCTTTCTAAACTTATTCTGTTTCTGCTGTCAGACCTCATATTTTCAGCGCTCTTAACAGTCATAAATTTAGGTGTTGCAGAGGGATTATCAGTATTGCCGCACGTTTGTCTGCAAGCGGGTATTTTGTCCCTGTTGATGGCTTTGGTCGGATTCTTTTGTGCGATATGGCTGCCGGATTTCAAACAGTTTTCCTTGTTATATCTCGTCCTGGCGGTTTTCATCACAACACCGGTTTTCCTTGCGGGACAGACTGGCATTATCCGGGAAGGAATAAAGTATCATCCCATGTATCATCTGTTTATGGCAATGAAAAATGCGTACTGGGGCATATCATCTGCAAACGGCGGTTATTACATGATATGCGGATTGACGATTATTCTGTTGTTCCTGCTTGTGCGTCAGGTACTTATCCGTGAAATGGCAAAGGAGGGGTAGCATGAAAGGGTTAAAATATCAGCTTAAAAATATTCGCCGGGACAAAATGAGCATTCTTTCCTTTTGTCTTCCTATCCTCGTCGGGCTGGCGATCAACCTGTTTTCAGGAGTGAATTTTTCATCTTTGAGTGAACCGTCATTCTGTGTTGTGAAAAATGACCTTTCCGAGAGTGCCATGGAGTGGCTGCAAATAAATGGAAACGTTACAACGCTGCCCGATATGGTTTCATTGAAAAATATGGTGAATGACCCCGCAACACAAACGATTGGCGTATTACAGGATGGGAACAGCATTAAGACATTACTGTCAGGCGACGAACTACAGATAAATATGGTGATTGGAAATACGCTCCCTCAGCTTTACGCTGAAAGAGAAGATGCAGCTTCATCAAAGGTGACCATTATCCCGGCTGCGGATAACAACGACGCACTGAAATCCCTACTCATTGTAATAACGGTAGTTACAGCAATGTTCATGGGCTGTACTTTTAATGCTATGAACATCATCGGAGAAAAAGAAGATGGCATTTCACTGATTAATGAAGTCTTGCCTATCACAAAAAGAGAGTATGTCGCTCAAAAAATTACTTTGGGATTTGCAGGCGGTATTCTATCCACGCTCTTAACAGCCTGCGTCTGTATGAAAATTGCTGTCAGCCAAATCATACCGTGGCTTCTGCTCGTTGTCCTGTCTGCATTTATAGCCGCATTAGCCGGATTGTTCATAGGATGCTTTTCAGGCGGGCTTATGGCAGGTATTGTATCTATCAAGATTGTAATGATTTTGTTCCTTGCTCCACCCATTTTGTTTTATTTAGTCGTTCCATCAGACAGCGTGCTGTTTGCTGTTTCATATCTGCTCCCGTCAAGTGCGACTTTTTATGGATTGATGAACTTATTGACCGGAACAGCACAAAATATGGGAATCCATCTTTTTATATTGTTTGTTCATTGCATTGTATGGTTTCTTTTGTTTCTATTCATAGACCGCTGTAGAAATAAATAAACAGTTATGAATACAAAATAATCTGCTTCCGACGGCAAAAAAGCTGTCGGAAGCAGATTATCCACATACAAAAAAGCCTTTAAAATCAAGGCTTTCCGAATGGAGCATACGGGATTCGAACCCGTGGCCTCAACAATGCGAATGTTGCGCGCTCCCAACTGCGCTAATGCCCCGTGAAATGTATTATAACACATAAAAACAAAAAATGTAACAGGAAATTTAAAAAAATACTTGCTTTTTTTAAAAATATATAATAGAATAAGCAAGTACTCATTACATGGCTCGTTGGTCAAGCGGTTAAGACGCCGCCCTCTCACGGCGGAAACAGGGGTTCGATTCCCCTACGAGCTGTTGACTGTGAAAACAGCCCAACCCTAAAGGATGCTGGAAACCTTCATTAAATAAGGTTTGTGGCATTTTTCATTTTTAGGTAATTGCGAAACCCATCCGCAGCAAGTCTCTTTCCACGTCCTTTATCCATCGCGAGCTGTATGGAGCGTCCGGGTATTTCGCAGTCGATCTGTATTCGCACCAGCTTTTTTTCCTCTAATAACGGGAGTGCTCGTGCTTCCGGGACGAAGCCGATGCCGAAATTATTTATGAGGAGCGGCAGCATCAGGTCTGAGGTAGCGACTTCCATATCCGGTTCGAGATCAATCTTATGTTCTATAAAAAAGTTTTTATATAGCTGATAGGTAGCGCTTTCCCGTCCTAATCCGACGAAGGGATACTTTTGAATGTCCCTCAGTTCTAAGGGTGCACCGCACAGCGCTTCATACTGGTTTCCCCCCACCAGTATTTCTTTAAAATCCAGCATTCTTTCACAGGAGATCATTTTCGGCGCTTCAAAGGGTGTCGTAACGAATGCAAAGTCCAATCTGCCGCCGATGAGCTGTTTCAGGATTTCCGGTGTTGTATGATTATGGATCTTAATTCTGACTGCAGGATGTTCTGTTTTAAAATCGCGCAGCGTGTCCAGCAGAAAAAGATGGAGTGCTGTTTCCGTTGCGCCGATTTCCAGCGTACCGCCTCTTTGAAAGTCCTGTCCGCAGATTTCCTCCTGTGCATTCAATAAATGTCTGTATGCGATTTCCACATGGGAATAGAGCAGTTCTCCTTCTTCCGTCAGGCGGATGCCTCTTGCCTCGCGAAGGAACAGCCGGCAGTGCAGTTGTGCTTCCAACAGTTTCATAACGCGCGTTACATTTGGCTGGTTACTACCGAGTGCGGTAGCGGCTTTTGTGATATTTCCGTATTTTGCCACATAATAAAAGATTTTATAATATTCGAAATTGATATCCATATCTATTTTGTATTCCTTCCATATCATCTATATATTTTTCGTATTCTTTACCGGGTAGTATAATACAGTTCCAGTAAAATGTAAACGGAAAGGAAGGATTATCTTATGAACAAAGACCTGACACAGGGGATTCCCCGGAAAATTTTATGGGCTTTCTGCCTGCCTATGTTTGGCAGTATTGTCTTTCAGCAGCTTTATAACATTGCCGATTCGCTGGCGGCCGGTAAATTTATTGGCGAAGAAGCGCTTGCGGCAGTCGGCAACAGCTATAATATCACGCTTATTTTTATTGCCTTTGCATTCGGATGCAACATCGGATGCTCTGTCATTGTATCGCAGTTATTTGGGGCAAAAGACTATAACAAGATGAAGTCTTCTGTCTATACCGCATTAATAGCAAGTGCCGTTTTATGCGGTATTCTGATGTTTGCCGGGCTGTTGTCGTGTGACACGATGCTGCGTCTGATGAGGACCCAGACAGAAATCATGGCCGATTCGTCTCTGTATCTCAATATCTATATATGGGGACTGCCCTTTTTGTTCTTTTATAACATTGCTACGGGCATCTTCTCGGCGCTTGGTGATTCCAAAACGCCTTTTATCTTTCTCGCCATATCGTCGAGCGCCAATATACTGCTCGATATTCTCTTCGTGCGGTCATTTTCCATGGGGGTTGCGGGTGTTGCATGGGCAACTTTTCTCTGTCAGGGAGTCAGCTGCATTTGCTCCGTCCTTTTGTTGCTAAAACGGCTGTCGAAAATAAAGACCGATGAGAAGATTCAGGTCTTTTCATGGCAGCTGTTCCGGAAAATAGCGGCGATTGCCATTCCAAGCATTTTACAGCAGTCTTTTATATCCATCGGAAACATGATGATTCAGGGCTGCATCAACAGTTTTGGCGTAAGTGTGGCAGCAGGCTATTCTGCAGCCGTAAAATTGAATAATCTGGTGATCACATCCTTTACGACGATTGGCAACGGCATATCCAATTTTACTGCACAGAATCTTGGCGCCCGGAAATACGAAAGGATCAGAGAAGGCTTTTATGCAGGTCTGAAACTGGTGTGGTGTCTGTGTATTCCGTTTTGCATTCTCTATATCGGGTTTGGCAGATTTTTATTGCTGTTGTTCATGGATCGGAGCTCCGAAGCGGCGCTTATGACAGGCAGACAGTTCTTGTGGATTCTTTCACCGTTCTATTTTGTGGTTGCCGCAAAACTGACAGCGGACGGGATTCTCCGCGGCGAAGGGGCGATGCGGCAGTTCATGGCGGCGACCTTTACAGACCTGATTCTGCGCGTCGTCTTATCGTTCGCCCTTTCCGAATGGACCAATTCTGCAGCGGGCATCTGGTGTTCATGGCCGATTGGCTGGACGATCGCGATGGCGCTTTCCATTTTCTTCTATTATAAAACATACCATAAATTGTGCGGCAGGAATGAGGAACACGGGAAGCATGGCCACAGCAGGCGTTGATACAGCAGGATACAGCAGGCGTGGAAAATTTCCCCTTGCATCCTCTTCCATTTAGTGCTAAACTCCCATTTTTGACAGTTGAAAAAAGGTAAAAACCTCACGCCCAGCATAAATACGCTGTTTGTGGGGTTTTCTTGGTT
>CAJTUC010000065.1 GCA_910579395.1 uncultured Lachnospiraceae bacterium
ATAAGACTGGAGCAAATCTGTTTCTATCATACAGGTTTGCTCCAGTTTTGTATAGGTACGCACTATCTACCGTTTACTAATACAAAGAGAGTTGGATCAAATTGTGGTTATGGAAATTACCTTTCGTTGGACGATTTTGTTTCGGCAAAGTTAATGGGAGAAAGCACAGGAGTATCAGAGAATGTAATTATTTTTTGCCCGGGAGAAGTTGATCCTAACAAGGTTTTTGCGACAACAGAAATTGACAAAATATTTTCTAATGATTCATTTAAATATATTAATGGCATATCAAAAGAGGAGTTATATGCGATTTATTGTTCGGGAGAAGAAGGGAAAAATACAGTATTTCAGATTATAAGCAGGACATCCCAAGAGGTTGTGGGAAATTCTATGGAATTGAATGCACAGGCAGAAGCTCTTAGAATGGCATTTGGAGAAAATGGTATTTTGAATAGTTTAAGTAGTGATTTTATAATAAATGTCTGTTTCGATTCGCAAGGAAATCAAATTGGTATGGAGTTATTTTCCTGCCGAAAAAATTCTTCCTTGTTTTCTGATTATACTGGAGAGCGCTATATAATAAATGGTTCAGGTGGAGATGTTGCATTTAAGACAGAATATTCACGTTACATGAATTATGCAGATGACATTACTATGGAATTGGAATTTGGGGCGGAATATAATAATTTGACAGCAGTTGAAAAATTGCAGGCAAAAGAGCTCGAATTTTATGTGCATAATATAAGTGTAGCAGATAAAGAGTTGCTGTCTTCAACAACGCTGAAATATCTGGAGGGATCTAAAAAAACAGTAGAAGAATTATCGGTGGTCGATAAACAGATTATTAATTTGTGTAGTGGTTTATCGATTGAGAATGCTAAAGGTATTAAACAGGCAAATGAATTTCTGAAATCAATACAATCGTCGGAAAAGTTTGCACAGCTTGTAAAAGGAGCAAAAGTTGCAGGCAGGTTGGTTGAAGCAACAATCATAGCAATAACAGTAGTAGATACAGTAAATCGTGCAAATGAAGCAATAGAGAGTGGCAGACCATATGAGGCGGCAGGAATTGTAGTAGGTTCATGCTCAGATTTGGCAATTACATTTCTGGGGGGCGAAGCATTGACGGAGGTATTATTACCGTATTTTGCAGGTGCTGGTATGGCGATTGCAGGACCAGCTGGTGCGGTTATAGGTGGATTGGTCGCAGGTGTAATAGGATTTGGTACTTCTTCATTTGTAGGTGGATTAGTAGATGATTTAGTAGAAGATTTTTTTAGCCTTTTAGATGACCTTTTCTCGGATGCCAGCACAGCAGTCCGTTATGTGGCGGATCCTCTTGTTATCGACTTGGATGGAGACGGTTTTGAATTATTATCTTTGTCTAATGGCGTTTATTTTAATGAAAATGCGGAGGGGCTTAGAGAGAAAACACAGTGGGTAACGCCGGATGACGCCCTGCTTGCAATCGACTTGAATGGTGACGGTATCATCAACGATGGTTCAGAATTATTCGGAACATCAACAATACTGGCAGACGGTTCTAAAGCAAGAAACGGATTTGAGGCATTGGCGCAGTATGATGAGAATGGTGATGGTATCATTGATGAAAAAGATACCGCGTATTCCCAATTATTGGTATGGCGTGATGCGAACAGTGACGGAGTTTCCCAGGCAGAGGAACTGGTATCCTTACAGGAAGCGGGTATCCAGTCGATTTCTTTAATACATTATGACGAGGGTGGCAGGCAGGTTGCTGGGATTGCGTTCAACGATGGAAGGACGAGCAAGATTGGAGAATTTAATTTTGAAGCCCAGTTGTATAATACTAAAGAGTTAGAAGAGATTGAGATTTCAGAAGAAATCAGGGCGCTTGCCAATGTGCGTGCGATTGGAAATGTTGCTTCCTTACATACAATGATGCAGGCCGATGAAAGCGGAATCTTGAAGGGTTATGTGATGGCATTTGCACAAGCGGAAACGACGGCCGAGAAGGAAGAACTTCTTACGAAAATCCTATATAGGATTGCCGGTGCGGAAAATGTGGCGTCAAATAGTAGAGGCGGGCAGTTTGATGCTCAGAAACTTACTGTTATTGAGGCTTTTATGGGCAGAAATTTTGTTGGAACAGCCGGAAGCAATCCTGTGAATACGGCGGCAACGATTTTGGAAGGCGTGTATTCTGATATTTATGAGATTTATTATAATCTGATGAACGCCGAGACTGCCCTGAAGGATTATCTTGGAATGACATTCTGGATAAACGATGAAAATGGAGATAGATACCTTGATACTTCTTTCTTTTATGCGTATGTGGATTATTGCCGTAAAGAAGGAAATGATATGACATCCGCGGTAGCTGATATGGGCCGGTATATTGCGGCGGTTAATGCTACAAATAAGGGGAACTTTATAGATTATTTGTCTTTATATGAAGATAATATTGAATATATTGAGGCAATCAAGGATTATTGTCCGGAGAATGTACTGATTGGAATTGATAAAGGGGAAACGTTAAGGGCTACTGTTCAAGATACATATTTGATTGGAGTAGGCGGTGATAATTCTCTATATGGTGGGAATGGAAACGATTATCTTAGAGGTAGTAAGGGGGATGATTATCTATTTGGTGGGGCGGGAAGAGACACCTACCGCTTCGACCTTGGCTGGGGAAAGGACAGGATCAATAACTATGACACGGGAAGCGGCCGTATCCATGACTGTATAGAGTTCGGTGAAGGGATCCGCGGGGAGGACCTGCGCCTTGTAAGGAGCGGGAATGACCTGTTCATCACGCATAAAGAGAGCGGGGATCAGATAGAGGTGGACAATGCTTACTGGTATTCGGACGGCAGATATTTCCTTGAGAAGATAAGATTCGCTGACGGGACCGAATGGGGGCTGGAAGAGATCGCGGAGAAAGTGGCGGAAGCGGTCGGGACTGGAAGCAGCGGAGACGACAGGCTGGATGGCTATGGAGACAGCTACGGGTACAGCAGTAATGAGACCTTCCATGGAGGAGCAGGGAACGACACGATCAACGGTAACGGCGGAGACGACATCCTCTATGGAGAAGAGGGAGATGACAGCCTCTATGGAGGAGTCGGTGACGATTATCTGGAAGGAGGGACAGGGAACGATTACCTTTACGGCGGGGAAGGAAAGGACACCTACCGCTTCGACCTGGGATGGGGAGCAGATACAATCTATAACTATGACCTGAGCAGTGACCGAATTTATGACCAGATTGAATTTGGCATGGGGATTTATGCAAAAAATCTTGCACTGGCAAGAAAATCTAACGACCTTGTCATTACTGACGTATCTGGTGGAGACACTATTACAATACGCGATGCGTATTATTACACAGATGAACGGTGCCAAATAGAGAATATTATCTTTGCAGATGGAACGAAAGGAACGATTGATTATGACCATACGGAAATCGTTCTGGAAGAGCCGGAAATAGAAGAGATGGAAAGAAAAGAGCCAGAAATGCAAGAATCTGTTGCGGATATGGAAAGCCTGACTGATTCTGGAGCGGCATTATTGACGGCAATTCTGACTGTTTCCGAAGAGGATATGATAGAAACAGACTCTCTGCCGGAATTACCGATTGCGGATATTATGGTGGAAGATCCGGATGTTCATGATGAAGAAGTATTGAATGATCCGGAAGGCATGATTATCAATGATAAGAAAATCAGTTCAGCAGAAGAAGAAACATCATCAGTTGAAATAACATCATCAGTTGAAATAATATCATCCAATGAAATTGTGGAAAACGATACAGACATTATGGATATTGGAAGTTCGACAGATACAAGCGCTGCTTTGCTTACAGAAGTTCTGACTGTAGAGGCGGCAGAAAATGAGGATATTGTTGATACAGAAAATTATGTTCTTACAGATATTATGGCGGAAGATAATTCCTCAAATATGGATGAATCTACGGATCTGCAGGTGATGCTGATGGTACAGGAGTTATCGGGTTCTGCGGATAACAATATCTGTTCAAATGATATGGAAGATAATATCTATGAAATGCCATTATTTACGGAACAGTTTGCGGTAGCGGAGTAGGAGGAAACAGGGTGGAGAAGAGCAGTGAGATCAGGTCAGCCGTTTATTGTTTTTTAACATTGGCTAAATATCTGGGGGTTGCGGTTAATGAAACAGATTTATCCGGGGTGATAGAAGCGTCTCATACGGATGAAGGAGAGATACTGCTTTTAAAATTTGCTACGAAATATAGGCTGAAATCGAGGCTTGTTGTATGGAAGAATAAGAAAAAACTTGAAAAAATGGCGGGTGTTTTGCCTGTAATTGCAAAAGACAGAGAGAATCACTTTTTTATCCTTGCCAAACTCCAGGAAAATAAAGCGGTTATTATATCGGATGAAATGCACCGGCCGCAATCAATTACCATTGAAGAATTTATGGAACAATGGAGTGGAACGATTGTTTTGGTCGCCAAAAAAGGCGGAGAAACAGCGGAAACGTTTTTTAGTTTTAAATGGTTCATTCCTACAATTTTAAAATTTAAGAGGGAATTTCTTCTTGTAGTTCTCGCCGCATTTGTGGTACAGCTTTTAGGGGTGCTGACGCCGATTATGACGCAGGTCGTAGTAGATAAGGTATTGTCTCATCATACCTTATCTACGTTGAATGTTTTGGCAGTCGGTATTGCAATTGTGTATCTGTACGACCTGATCTTATCATTGGCCAGAGGTTATCTGTTCACACACACGACGAACAGAATCGATGTCATGTTAAGTCAGAGGTTGTTTCATCATTTATTTGATTTGCCGCTGCGGTATTTTGAATCCAGAAGAGCAGGAGAGACAGTTGCGAGAGTGAGAGAACTGGATACGATTCGGCAGTTTCTTACAGGAACGCCATTGTCATCACTGATAGACCTTTTTTTCATTATTGTATATATTGTTGTCCTGTTCCTGTACAGCACGTCATTAACTTGGTTAGTCATTGCTTCTGTTCCCGTATATGCGCTTTTGTCGCTAATCGTTACACCTTTGTTTAAGAAGCGGTTGGATGAAAAATTCAATGCAGGTGCGGAGACAAGTTCTTTTTTAGTAGAATCAATTCAGGGAGTACAGACAGTCAAAGCATTTGCGCTGGAAAATAAGTTCGAGGAGAAATGGGGGGATTTGCAGGCAGATTATGTGAAAGCTGGATATCGAACATCGATGGTCTCACATACGTCAGGAACAATTGCGCAGTTCGTTCAGAAAATCTTTGATCTGCTCATTCTTTATTTCGGAGCATTAGAGGTGATGAATGGCGCTTTTTCAGTGGGGCAGCTTGTAGCATTTCGGATGCTGTCGGGAAGAATCAGCGGACCGGTTCTGCGTTTGGTGCAATTATGGCAGGAATATCAACAGGCTTCTTTGTCAGTCAGGAGAATAGGGGATATTTTCAATTCTCCAACAGAAGTGAAAAGTTCGATTCAAATAACAAATCTTCCGGCATTGCAGGGGAAGATTCGGTTTGATAGAGTACACTTCCGATATAAGGCTGATGGGCCGGAAGCAATTAAAGACATGAGTTTTCTCATAGAACCGGGCAGTATTATCGGGGTTGTCGGAAGGAGCGGCTCCGGTAAAAGTACGATTTCCAAGCTGATTCAGAGACTTTACATACCGGAAATGGGAAAAATAACAATTGACGGGATGGATATTTCCATGATTGAGCCACGCCAGCTGCGGCGGCAGATAGGTGTTGTTTTGCAGGAAAACTTTATGTTCAATGGCAGTGTTCGGGATAACATCGCCATTCATATGAAATCAGCTTCTTTTGAACAAATCATGGGAGCAGCTCAGATTGCAGGAGCCCATGATTTTATTATGGAACTTACAAATGGCTATGATACAATGATTGGCGAAAAGGGTGTAGGACTTTCCGGCGGACAGAAACAGCGAATTGCAATCGCGAGAGCGATTCTGGCTAATCCGGGGATTTTGATATTTGATGAGGCAACGTCGGCCCTTGACTACGAATCAGAAAGCATCATTCAGAATAATCTGAAAAAAATCTGCAAAGGCAGAACCGTGTTGATCATTGCGCACAGACTGTCTACATTGAAGGATGCGGACAAAATTATGGTGATTGACTCCGGTAATCTGGCAGAATACGATACCCATGAGAATTTATTACAGAAAAAAGGTATTTATTATCATCTTTACCGCAGACAACTAAGGGGGAATATCGATGGACAGGCATAATTTAGGAGAAAAGGCGGGATACCTTACAAAATATAATAAAAAAAGAGACAGGTATCTGAAATATGACTTTATGCCTGCTTTGCTTGAAGTGATTGAAAGACCATCTCACATTGCAGGAAAAATCATTATTTTTTCTATAACAATGTTGGTGGTTACAGCGTTTATATGGGCATATTATGCAAAAATTGATGTGGTAGTCAATGGACAGGGAATGGTAGTTGCAAAAGAAGATAACAGTACAATCGTATCTTTATGTAACGGGGAAATCAGTAGTATCTATGTTCAGGATGGCAGTATGGTAAAAAAAGGCGATGTACTGATAGAATTGGATACAGAGGGAATTGATATTTATCGAAAAAATATTGAATATCAGATGCAGAAATTGGAAGTGAAGAGAGAAATTCTTTCTATTTATATGGAGAATTTGGAGGCAGAGATAAATACGGAAGATTATGCTGCAGGATATGAAAGTCTGCTAAATAGTGTGATTCTTGAAAATGCGATATACCATGAACAGATCAGGCTTTATCCTTCGGAAAAGGATTATATCGCATTACAATACAGGCAAATGATTGCAGAAGAGGTGGAGTCGGTAGAGAATGAGCTGGAACAATGTCGTTTTCAGCTGGAACGATATGAAAACGAGGCGTTGCAAATGGTCATAACTGCGCCGGTTTCTGGAATTGTTTCTGATATGGCGCTTCATAATCCGGGTGAAAATGTGCTCGCATCCGCAGCTTTGATGAGGATTATGCCAGCGGAACCATCGCTCATATTCCAGAGTTATATATTTGATAAGGATATCAGTGGTATAGAAGTCGGCAGCCAGGTCCAGATTAAGCTCCAAGCGTATCCTTTTGCAGATTATGGAGCGATATACGGAAGGATATATTCTATCAGCGATGAAGCGGAGACGATAGAAGGAGTAGGAAATGTTTATATCGCAGAAATTACATTTGACGAGGGATTGAATGATAAAATTCTGCTTCGTCAGGGATTGACCGGAACGGTCGAAATAAAAGTTGGGACAAGAAGCGTTATGGAATATTTTCTGGAACCGATTACAGATGGTTTAAGCAATAGTTTGAAAGAAAACGGATGAAGGGAGAGTATCAGTGGGTCATAGCATATCCTAAAATGTAATCTTCCTCCAAAGGTTATATTAAGGTGTTTTTCTCCCTTCGGTTTCGAGTTCTTCTATTCTGGCGAGAAGTTTCTGAATGGTAGAATCCTGTTTGGCGATACAGGAATCCTTTTCGGCGATACATACTTCCTGTTCCCTGATGATTTTCTTATAAGTCCGTATTTCCCGGTAATATTCTTC
>CAJTUC010000066.1 GCA_910579395.1 uncultured Lachnospiraceae bacterium
GGACATCCAGATGAATGGTGTGGACGGTCTGGAAACAGCAAGGAAGCTGAGGGCGGGTAAGTTCCGTGGCTTTTTAATCTTCATTACCGTACTGAAAGAGATGGTATTTCAGTCTTTCGAGGTACAGGCCTACGATTATCTGGTCAAGCCGGTGGATGAAAAACAGTTTGGGAAGACCATGGAGCGCCTTTACGCTTCCATGCAAAACGCCAGCGAAGACAGCCTGCTGGTGCAGCAGGGATATGAGAGGCGCATCGTCCCAAAGGGTGAGATTGTTTTTTGCGAGGTCATAGACCGAAAAATATATCTGAACCTGGCTTCCGGCGAGGTCGTTGATTATTATGAGCGGATTGAAAATCTGGAAACGAAGCTGGGCAGCCATTTTTTCCGGTGTCACAGGAGCTATCTCATCAACCTAAAGCATTTAAAAGGATATAAAAACGGGACTGCCTATATGGATAACGACAAAGAGATTCCCGTATCACGGCTGCGGAGCAGGGAGTTTTCCGGTGTTGTCCTGCAGTATATGAAGAACATATAAGAACTTTGCGGTTATCCGGCAGGTCTGCGCATTTACTGCAGACCGTAAGAAAGTGATTCAGGAGTGCAAAAATCCCATTGCCGGAGGCAATTTAAAATGGATTTTTGCCTGTAACTGTGTAAGTACGGAACAGTTACAGGGCTTTTACATTTGGGGGCAGATAACATGGCTGAGTATTTAGATTTTTTCAATATATACATTGTGGGCACGATGGAGACGTCCTTCACGCTTTATTTTCTGGCAAAAATCTTAAAAAAGAAAATGTGGCCTTCTTTTTATTTCCTGTTTGCAGTAGGTGCGGTGATTACAAACGAGTTTATTCCGAGCGGCACGATTATTGGTTTTGTGGTGTTTGTCTTATTGATTTCGATATGTGGGGCTTTTGCCTGCCATGCGAATTTTAAGGCTTCGCTTCTGTATGCGACTCTGATAACGGAACTCATGCTGCTCTGCAGCGGAATTGTAAACTCACTGATAAGCCTTCCATACCCATGGCTGCCTGCTTTTTTCCATGAGACAGGAAATATTGCGGCCATGCTGATCTGCGAGGCGGCGTCTTTTTTGCTGAGCGGGTTTTGCTATTATATCGTATACCGCTATTTTTCCTGGGATGATCTTTATCCCGTGGATGCTCCTGATACCACAATGGGAATGCAACAGATGTTTCTGATTTTTGTTCCAATCCTGATGATATTTATTATGAGTGAGTACATCAATACGGTTGAATTTGAATGTCAGTTTGAGATCCTGGCGGACAAAGGGCCTGCGGGACACTTTTTCAGTCATGGGCAGATGCTGGCCATGTATTTTCTGGGACTTGCCAGCCTGTTCTGCATCCTGTTTTCCTATAAGAAACTGCAGCAGAATTTCCGCCTTAGCACTGAAATTTCATTGCTGGAACAGCAGGAACATTCCCTGAACCAGTATGTGGAGGAAGCGAAAACCCGTTACGATGAAACAAAGTCCTTTCGCCATGACATTAGGAACCACATCGCAGTGGTAAAAAAGCTCCTGCAGAATGGGAAACTGGAGGAAGCCATAACCTATATGGAGGATCTGGACGATATGGCGGAAAAAATGTCATTTCCCAGCAGCACCAACAACCCGGTAGTGGATATTCTGGTGGGAAACAAGCTGGGGATTGCAAAAAGCATGGGGATAGATGTGGGCTGTTCCCTGCTTCTGCCATACCCCTGTGGCATTCGGGATATTGATATCTGTATTGTCCTGTCAAATGCGCTGGATAATGCAATCCATGCAGTAAAAAGTCTGGATGCCGGTATGGAAAAGTATATCCGTGTGTCCGGGCGGATCCAGGGGGATTTCCTTATGATGGAAATTCAGAACAGCTTCCATGGGAAAGGCGCGTTCAAAAAAGGGACAGGTCTGTCGAATGTAAAAAAAGTGGCTGAAAAATATGGCGGCGCCATGAGTATAGAGACACAGGAGAATGTATTTGTCCTTCATGTGCTGCTGATCATTCCACCGCATCCAGTAAGCAGCACACCGCAGATGGATTAAAAGCATTGAAAAAGATAAATCTTATATGGCGTGATACTGGATTTCAAAGAAACGGTTTTGTAAGCGGTATTTTGAAAGGTCTGCTATTGGGAATCGTTTGCTTTGCCGTTTCTTTTGGACTGGAATCAGGGATTTTAGCTCTGCAAGGCAATCCTGCCCATCACGGGAATGCTGTGGGCAGGGCTTGGCGACTGTTTGTTCAATAATACCGTTGCTGCAAATATGCTGCATGTCGTTTCATTAAAGAGGCAGACGAATTACAGATTGTCCGGATTAAAAAAGAAACATGAAATTCCCGTTG
Organism: uncultured Lachnospiraceae bacterium; assembly: GCA_910579395.1. Taxonomy (GTDB): domain Bacteria; phylum Bacillota; class Clostridia; order Lachnospirales; family Lachnospiraceae; genus UBA3282. The sequence continues at coordinate 2,364 of CAJTUC010000066.1, forward strand.
CAGGATAAAGAAAGAGCGGTTCCATGAACGATTTAAAAGAGCTGGGGAAAATAATGAAAGATCACTCTGTCATGGTATGTACCGATACTGGAGGAGATGGCAAAGGCCAGGAACGCAGTGTTTCGGTCCGTGCATATCCAGACCAGAGAGGATCTGCAGAATGCCACTTCGCCCTTTACGACATTTTCCCTTTTCTATGACGGGCAGCTTGTGCCCCATGAAATCCTGTGGGAGAAGAAATTTGATAAAATTTTAGCGAATAAGGAGATATGAAAAATGATTCAATTAGTCAGACCAACAGAAACAATGAAAGAACAGGCCATAGAGTTCAGAAAGGAATTTTTTGAACATGGGGAATTCGTCATTAACGGAAGTGAATTATTTGATAAAACGGATGATTATACGGAATGGTGCAGAACTGTAGATGCAAACACGAAGGAGGAAACGGTGAATCCGAATTGGGTCATCACAGACATATTCTTTGCCGTTGATGATCAGAATAGAATTGTGGGAATCATTGATTTCAGGCATACGCTGAACGATTTTCTGAAGGATCTCGGCCATTGCGGTTACAGCGTTCGTCCGTCAGAGAGAAGAAAAGGCTTTGCCACGGAAATGCTGCGGCAGTTATTGGAGGTTGCCAAAAAGGCGGGAATGAACGAACTGTATCTTTCGGTGGAAAAGAAAAATGAACCCTCGGTAAAAACAATCACCCGGAATGGCGGAGTCTATGAGCGCAGCTTTGAATTTGATGGAGAACAGGCGGATATTTATAGAATTGCTCTGTCGGAATAGCCATACGGGTACAACGGATACGGCAGAGCCGTAAGCTGCATGGAGAGAAAAATGACAGGATTAAAAAGAGGAAGCATGGCGCTTTGATCCCATCAGGAGGAATGGGATCAATATGCCGGAAACGTAATTTTGGAATTGAAGCAGCGTTTCGGAAATGCCGCTGTTGATATCCGGCATGTCGGAAGCGATTATGACAGACTGCCAGACCCAAAAGGATATGAAACGACTGGCTGGTGCGCGTTCTATTTGTCTGGATGTATATGGAGTCGATTCTGAAAAGCAGTATCATCAAAAAATGATATCGGAATATTTGGGATAAGGTCTTTCCTAAAAGTGAGAAAGTGAACCACAGCAAAGTAACATTTCATAACCGTTATGGAATTACGCTGGCAGCAGATATGTATGAGCCCAAGGGAGCAGATGGAAAGCTTCCGGCGATCGCAGTGTGCGGTCCCTTTGGCGCGGTAAAGGAACAGGCAGCCGGATTATATGCCCAGACAATGGCAAAAAGAGGTTTCCTGACGATCGCGTTTGACCCATCTTTTACAGGGGAAAGCGGTGGACAGCCCCGCTATGTGGCATCACCGGATATTAACACCGAAGATTACCAGGCGGCGGTTGATTTTCTCTCCATACAGGATAAGGTCGATCCAGAAAGAATCGGTATCATCGGTATCTGTGGATGGGGCGGCATGGCAATCAACGCGGCGGCGATAGACACAAGGATCAAGGCAACTGTGGCCTCTACCATGTATGATATGACCCGTGTGAACGCAAACGGATATTTCGATTCCGAGAACAGCGAGGAGGCGCGTCATGAGAAACGCAGAGCGCTGAACGCACAAAGAATTGAGGATTATAAGAATGGAACCTATGCCCTTGCCGGAGGTGTTTCTGATCCGATGCCGGAGGATGCGCCATTTTATTTCAAGGATTATCACGCGTATTACAAGACAGACCGGGGATATCATGCCCGTTCTCTGAACTCCAACGGCGGCTGGAATGTGACCTCCTCTCTGTCCTTTATGAACATGCCGATCCTGAAATACAGTGGTGAGATCAAAAGCGCTGTTCTGCTCATCCATGGTGAAAAAGCACATTCCTGCTATTTCAGCAAGGATGTGTACAGGGAACTGAAAGGGGATAACAAGGAGCTGATGATCATTCCAGATGCGGTCCATACGGATCTGTATGACCAGATGGATATCATCCCGTTTGATAAGATGTCGGAGTTTTTTAAAGAAAATTTGAAATAAATCATGAGGAAATGGGTGAAGCTTTTAACAGGCTGCACCCATTTTAATATTAGTCTTTCGTCTTGAGGTATAGCTGTTTCATTTATCTGACTTATGAAAAGATAGTTCTATGAAACAGAAAGTTATAGTACCATTAGCAGCCGGCACGAAATCCAGATCAAATTCAAGGTAACAGGAATTTACATAAAAACCTCAGATTTTCTGCGGAAAATGCGAATATAAGGAGATGGCTGCATGACAGCAAAAAGAAAGATTCAAATACTGATCGACATTTTAATGACAGTTATGCTGCCATTTCTTATGGCATATTAACTAATTGGCGAAGTATATGGTGACTGTATAGGTGTTGATCTGTTTTTGGTAAGTTCTTGGAAAGTCTGTTTCATTGGCTGGGGATATGCGGTATAATAGAGTCTGTTATGGAAGACAATCCATCAGGGAGGCGGAAAAGTGATTTGCAAAATAAGAAAATGGGTTCTGGAGGATGCGGCGGATTTGGCGGCGGCTCTTTCCAATAGAAAAGTACAGGATAATCTTAGAGATGGGCTGCCGTATCCTTATACGGAACAAGACGGGGTGGACTTTATTTCTGCTATGCTGTCTGCGGATGAAAATGAAACATTTGCTTTTGCCATAACTGCAGATGGACGGGTGGTGGGAAGTATCGGTGTTTTCCGTCAGGGGAATATCCACAGGCGGACAGCCGAGCTGGGATATTATATTGCGGAAGGATACTGGGGAAAAGGGATCATGACAGAGGCTGTAAAACAGGTCTGCGAATATGTTTTTGACAAAAGTGATATTCTCCGTATTTATGCAGAGCCATTTGCGTATAATACGGCATCCTGCCGTGTGCTGGAAAAAGCGGGCTTTCAATGCGAAGGAATATTAAGAAAGAATGCTGTAAAAAACGGGAAAGTGATCGATATGAAAATGTATTCCCTGCTGAAAGAGGAAATATAAATTCTGATCTTCCGGCCTGGAAGTGGTAAAGGAGATGGGCATATGAAAAAAATGTGTGAAGAAGCTGAAAAAATAATGACAGAGCGATTTGGAAAAGATATGGTGGTCGCGCTGGCGACAGCGGAAAAGGGAGTTCCTTATGTACGGTATGTAAATGCCTATTATGAGAATGGAGCGTTTTATATTATTACCTGTGCGCTTTCAAATAAAATAAAACATTTAGAAAACAATCCTGTGATTGCAATAGCTGGCGAGTGGTTTACCGCACATGGCAGGGGGATAAATTTAGGTTATTTTGGAAAGGAAGAAAACCATAGGATTGCAAAGAGATTGAAAGAAGTGTTCTCTGAATGGATTGATAACGGGCATACTGATTTTGGGGATGAGAACACGGTTATTTTATGTGTGGAATTGACAGATGGGCTGCTGCTTTCACATGGGACAAGGTACGAGTTTTAGGCTTTCAATTTCCGGAGGGATTTTATTATGAAATTTCAAAGAACAGATGGCAAAAATAAAGATTTTATAGAAAACTGCAGGCTTCTTGATATGGATCTGGACAGACGTGTCGGGAAAAAGATAGAAAGAGACAAATACAAAAAATATAACCAGTTGGATGAAATTAAGGAAGCAGTCGTTGTGTATGTAGAGAACCGGGTAATTGGCGGTGGGGCTATCAGAAGATATGATGATGAAACGATAGAATTGAAGCGGGTGTTTGTACATACGGAATATCAGGGACGGGGCATAGGGAGCAGGCTTGTTTCCCTGTTGATGGAATGGGCCATAGAACTGGGATATAAGAAAATGGTTCTTGAAACCGGGGAGTTATTGGCTGAATCCTGTGCCGTATATAAAAAGCTGGGTTTTCAGGTGATTCCGAATTATGGCCCGTATGAGGATATGCCGGAATCATTGTGTATGGCAAAGGATTTGAAAAGCTGGAGGCAGGAAGATGCAGGATAAAGATTTTGGTATGCGGCTAAAGCGGGCGGAATGTCCGGTAAAGGTTGCGGGGATCGTGGAGAAGACAATAAGGACCGTTTATCCCCATTATTATCCTTCCGGGGCAGTACAGTTTTTTCTGGACCTGCATAACGAACGGAGGATAAGGGAAGCGCTTGCCAGGGAAGATATTTATTTTGCGGAGGTGCAGGGGGAAATTGTGGGAACCGGGAGCATCCGGGGGAATGAAATCTGCAGGCTGTTTATCTTACCGGAATGCCAGGCAAAGGGGTATGGAAACAGGCTGATGGATCTCCTGGAAGATATGGTTTTCAGGAAATATCAGGCAGTACATATTGATGCGTCTTTTCCGGCGGAAAGTATGTATTTGAAACGGGGATACCGGATAAAAACCTATGAGAAGATTGAGACAGGGGGCGGG
>CAJTUC010000067.1 GCA_910579395.1 uncultured Lachnospiraceae bacterium
AGATTTGCTTTGCAAATCCATAGAAGTTCTTGGCGAAACAGCCTATGCTGTGAGCCTTAGAACTTCTCTTCACACTACTATCCCTCCTAAGATATGATTCTCTTTCGTCTCTATATCTTAGCATGGGATATCCTAAAATAGGTAATATCTATTTTTTATGCCATTACATAGTCTGAACCTATACCTCTTCTATGTCCGGTACTGTTTCAAAGCCTCTATATTCTTCTATGTCCGGTACTGTTTCAAAGCCTCTATATAAATCTCTCCCAATTCTGATAACGCCTTATCGCTGTTGCGGATGTACCCGATACGCATCACCTCATTTTCCTCCAGCGGAATCGAAACGATGGAATCCCCTTGTAAATATTTGGGAAAACTACCGCTTGAAATCGTATATCCTTCCAATCCGATCATCAGATTTACAATCGCCGCACGGTCACTGACTTTGATACTTTTTTCAACAGGTTCATTGCTGAAAAGTTCTTCGGAGAAATTGGATGATTCATAAATTCCCTGCACAAAACTAAGCCGGGGATATGATTTCAGGTCATCCAGCCTGACAGATGTGCGTTTTGCCAGCGGATGGTCTTTGCTGATAAAAATATGGGGCGCTGCCGTAAGCAATTCGTGAAAGACCAGATCATATTCTTTAAACAACTTTTTCAGCACCTTTTCATTGCTGTCGCAAAGATAAAGGATTCCCAGGTCACTAAACCTGTTCCGCACATCTTCTATGATCTGATGCGTCTGCGTTTCATTCAGGATAAATTCAAATCTTTCCTGCCCGAAATGCTGTACCAGTTCCACAAACGCATTTGTCGTAAAGGTATAATGTTGTGTAGAGACGCAAAATCTCTGTTTTGCAGGCTTTTTGTCAATATATTTCGATTCCAGAAGTTCCATCTGCTGAACGACCTGCCTCGCATATCCTAAAAACTCCATCCCCTCTTTTGTCAACGCCACGCCCGCCCGGCAGCGGTTGAAAATGGTTATTCCGGATTCCTTTTCCACTTCTTTGACAGCGCCGGAAAGACTCGGCTGTGAGATGTACAGCTTCTTTGCCGCTTCCGTAATAGAAGCACTTTCCGCAACGATAATCATATATTTTAATTGTTGTAGCGTCATATTGCCCTCCAGTCAATTCTCAGTTCCATCTCGATATGGTGCAATTGTACCATAGTTTGTGATTTTCGGACAGATTTTCCGTAAACGCCTATTTACTTCGTTGTTGACGGTGTCAACGCCTTTTATTACAATTTACTCAACATATGTTTCTAATTTTTCGTGGCAAATCAAGGAGATACGATTATGAATTTTTCGAACGCGCATTGGAACTGCATGAGGAAACAGCCGCCCACCGGCGCTGGCTGCACCGCAACGCGGAAGTGGGACTTCACATGCCGAAGGCACAGGCCTACGTTATAGAACTAGGTAATTGCGAAACTCCTGATTTCAGAACTAGAGTTGTGCAATATCAACAAATCACAAACAGGGTACTTTGGCAGCGAAAATGTGACCGAAGGTCCGGTTCAACGAGAACGTCTGCACGATTGGCTCCGCCTGTCTGGCACACTGCGCGGTCCGCCGGCTGAAAGAGCATTCATAAATAATAAAGCAGCCCCCGATCAATTCAAAATGCAGTCTGGAACCGCCATTCTATGGCATTCTTCCAGACTGCACGGAATCATTTCATTTTTCTGTCATTAACCGATCGTTTTTCCTAACTCATAAGCTTCTGCCAGTTCCGGACGGTCCTTGATATCTCCTATGGCCATCACACCGCCGCACAGAACCTTTCCAAGACTTTTCCAACCAAGATGTTTTTCAAGCCGGTCATACCAGTACAGACTTTCCTCAAATCCGTTTCCTTCTGCCGCCATTAACAAAATGCTTTCCTTTTTAGGATTCCTGTAATCCGAATCACATTCCGCAACAGCAAACAGACGGTCAAATGCCGTTTTCAACTGCCCGCTGATGTTCCAATAGTAAAGCGGCGATGCCAACACCACAATGTCTGCTTCCTTATAAACAGGATAGATTTTTTCCATATCATCCTTTTGCACACAGGGGCTGTCAGGATTCTTTCCGCCCCCAAAGCATCCCTTACAGCCGTTGACATTCATGCCGTCCAGAAAAAATTCCGTCACGGTATTGCCGGAACTTTCCGCTCCCTTGGTAAATTCTCTGATCAGCCCGGCAGTATTGCCATTTTTACGGGGACTGCCATTCAAAATGATAATCTTCTTACTCATCCGCCATTCCTCCATTACTGCAATATCTTAAAATTTGTCTGCCAATGCCGCCGCCCGGCTGCATCCATCGGTTTTCTCAATATCACCTGCGTTCAGGACTCCCGGAACCAGAACCTCTCCCACCATTTTCCATTTCAACAGTGCAGCCGAACGTTCAACCGGAATCCGGACGCCGTCCATAACAGACATATCATCCTCCTCGCAGCAGGTGATCAGCGCACATTCTTTTCCTGCAATATCCTTACCAGCAACGCAGAAAGAAAAGAGCTTATCGATCACACCCTTCACCTGCGCCGGGATAGAATACCAGTAGACCGGCATGGTAAAGACAACGCCATCCGCTTCCAGAATTTCCGGAGCAATCTCATTGAAGTCATCGTCAAAAGAACAGGCTTTGCCGCTCTTATAACAGGTTTCGCACGCATGGCACCCTCCTACTTTCTTCATGGCGGCATCAAAGCGGATTACTTTGTGCCCCTTGCTCTCCGCCGCTTTGATAAAAGCATCCGTCATCGCAAAACTGTTTCCGTTCTTTCTCGGGCTTCCCGTGATCACAACAATTTTCTTACTCATAAGATATCCTCTCCTTTATTCTTTTCTTGTTTACTTTTTCCTGCCTTGACTTGCTTTACAGTCCATATTATGATATTAGCATGAACTGTCCGGAATACAAGTACGCACATTCAAGTGCGATACTTACTATAAGGTACTATACTTACCTGAAGGAAAGTGTTTTGGAAGTCTGACAATATCAATCACAGATTTTCTCGGATTAACAATATCAATTGAAAGTTAAGACGCTTGCAGCATCAGCTCGAACGTATTGACTGCCTGCGTAAGAATGGGGGATTACAATGGAAAAACGCTGTATATCACAGGAATGCCTGAAGGACACGGGTTTCAGCTATACTCTGTCCCTGATCAACGGAAAGTATAAAATGACGATTCTCTATACCTTGATGGAATTTGGGGTTGTCCGCTTTAACGAAATGAAAAAATATATCGGAGAAATCTCCTACAAAACTTTGAGCGCTACCTTAAAAGAACTGGAAGCCGACAGGCTCGTCCATCGGGAAGAATATCCGCAGATTCCTCCCAAAGTAGAGTACAGCCTGACTGAACGCGGAAAATCTCTGATGCCTATTCTGGACGGCATGTGCGAATGGGGCGACCAGAACAGAATCTGACAGGCCGCCGCGTCAACAAACAGTATAAAAAGACAATCAAAACGATATTGACGAATAAAACAATAATGCTCCCTTCCATTTTACATACTCCGCCGGATAAAATCTCATTTCCGGTAAAAGACATAATAAGCAGGTTTGGATAATCATCAGCCAGTGACACGCCGCCAAAAACCAATGCTCCAATTCCATTCCATAAAAAGTGCATGATAATTGGCGCTATAATAGAGCCGCTATATTCCAGGACCAGCGTCATAAGCAGACTCATGGTAAGCACATTTAATACGGGAACAGTCCCCGCTTCAAATGCCCCGCCATGTAATCCTGTAAAAAGCGCTGTCGTAACAATCGCGGCCGCAGCTATATTGTGTTTCTGCTTTATCATCTGATATAAATAGCCTCGAACAAGAAGTTCCTGCATGATCACATTTAGAAATGCGGCTAACACCCAGACAGAAAATAAATGAATCACGTTCGTTCCGCCAAAATGAATAATCCCTGCCATGTACATTACCAGAACAGGAACTGCCAGCCATACACCCCCCATAATCACGCCCAATACCACTCCTTTGACCGGCTTATCGAACAGATATAATCTTATATTTTTCTTTTCAATCAACCAGAAAAGGAACGTAAAAGCTATGATTGCCAATAATGGCATAATCTCTGCCCACAATCTCCATATAGCCGGATTTTCCGAAGATGATAACGGCAATATCGAAGTGAATACTGCCCACCCCAGAAAAAATCCTATAAATTTTATTATTGTTATTGCTGTTTTTTTCATACCGAATACCTCCAGAAATTGCAGTTGATGTTACATGATGTTTAAAATATATAACGATTTTTCTTATATTAAATCTTCAAAAATTCCTATAAAGTTGTAAAATAATTTTTCATTATATACTTTTCAAGAATATAATGTCTGTAACTGCTGCACCGCTAACTGCCGAAGTCACGCAAGCTCTCCGTCTATTGTGGCAGTATTCACTTTTCTGTTGATTTTCTCCTGCATCATTGCCGAAAACTTATTATCCTCTTGACCGCTAGAATCCAATTTAATAAAGCTTATCTTTGTATCCCTTGTACTCTATAAGCGCTGGATAGAAACTCAAGGCTTTATCCTGAAGCATAAGTTTGCAATCAGGTCTATTTCCACCCACACTACCATTTTTAGAAAAATATCATTTAGGACAGTATCAATTTCTGTATTTAGGGATTCCTGCTCTAACTTATAATCCGGTTTATACGATTTCAACCAACCATTTGCCAAATCAGCAATATTAGGCCACTTACCAATGATTTTTGACGCAAAATGGCAAAATTTCTGCGTAAGAAAAATACCTATGCCAATGCCGGT
>CAJTUC010000068.1 GCA_910579395.1 uncultured Lachnospiraceae bacterium
CGACACAGCGCCCTGCTTGCGATTTGTCTATTCTGCACAACTGTTTTCTTGAAATCATGCGTTTCGCAATCACCTATATGATTCTATCTTGCAGAAACGGCTTCCGCCATCTCATCTAACTGCTCCTGCAGATTCCGGCCGGAAGGATTTCCTGCCGCCATATTTTCCGCAAATTTTGAAACAGGATCCCAGAATTTACCGCCTACCCGCTGAAGCTGAGAAAACGCAGACTGCTCTAAAAGAGCGGCGATTGCCGGTGACTGCCTGATCTCAGATGAATCTGCGACTGCAATGTTTGACGGTCCCTGCCCGCGCATTTCGAAACGAAGACGCTGATTCTCTTCATTTGTAATCCATTCAGCAAGTCTGGACGCCCATTCCGGATGTTCTGAATAGGCATTTACGCCGATCAGCTTACAGCCGGAAAAAGAAGCCATCTGCACCTGACTGCCGCCGCAGCTATAAGTCGGCAGCTTAGCGGCTCCGGCATCCTCGCCCCAGGCCTCTTCTACCGCAACGGAATTCCATACACCGCTGACACCCGCGATCACTGAGCCATCCCTTACGCCATTCAGAAATTCTTCGTCTGTACAGCTGGAAAAGCCCGGATTTTCAGCAATCCGCAGCATCGCCTGGGCCACATCAATTCCCCGGATGTTACCATCTGTCTGATTCCATGTGCAGTAGTTCGTAATCCCATCATCGTTTAACCCGACTTGAAGCCCTGTATTTCCAAAAAAAGAATATACATACCATGCGGAGGACCAGTCCATGGTAAATAATTTGTCATTTGCAGCCGCTGCTTCCAGTATGCCGTCCAGTGTTTTAACCTGCTCTTCCGTAATATATCGCTTGTTGTAATATAAGAAATATCCATTGTCGGCAGTCAATGGATATGCGTATAGCCGATCATTTACCATGGCTGCTTCTACTGTGCTTGAAAGATTTCTATCCATGATCTCATCTGCATTCCCGATAGGATCCAACGCTCCAGCGGCCGCCAAAGCATTTAACTGATCGTCCGCAAAGGTAAAGACATCCGCACCGTCTTCCAATCCGCCGAGCAAAACATCTTTACACTGGGATTCTCCCTGTACCGCAAATGAAATCTGAAAATCTGCCTGTCCTTGATAGTTTATCTGAAAACTCTGGATGATCTGGTTCATCAGCTCCGTGTCTTCTTCAGCTCCCCAGACAACCAGCTCAACTTTCTGAAGCTCCTCATCCTCCAGCGCCGGCTCCTCTGCCGCGCCGCATCCCATAAGTGCCGCTGCACATAGAATTCCCGAAAACAATCCCCATATTCTTTTACCCATATATATTCCGTCCTCATATGCTTCTTTTTTCCAGTGGTTATTATACCATCGAAAAAGACCACATGCAATATGGGATAATTCCTGAAATATCAAAAAATGATTGTATAAAAGCTGCTCTTTAAGAGTTCCTTTTATACAATCATTATGTCTGTCTGTTTTTGCTTCTACTTATAAATCAATGCGTAAGCATAGAACTTATTTGTTTTTATTGTGATTGTTCCGGAATTGCTGTCTAAATCGTTATAAATAATCGGCTTCCCACCTTTTGTAACGCAGATCATCTTATAATCCCTGTCACTTTTATAAATAGCCGACGGGATTTCTATCGTAAGCTGTACTTCCTCATCTGTACTGTAGGTGGTATTGGAAAGCGCGTATATGTTATAAGTCCTTCCAATCGTATAATCTCCAAGGACTGTCTCAAAAGACTTAAAGCACATAGGCCCCTGCATTGCATTCTCTACGACAATCGGATAATCGTTATCTTTTGGCAGGGTGTACCGGACGTCTTCTTTTCCCATACAGGTATACCGTTTTAACTCATCAAGAGTTGTCGGTTTCCATGTTTCCACAACTACTTTTATGCCCGAATTTATGACAGATGATGCCATAGGGGTATCCTCAGCCCCCTCACTGCCCAAATCCGTGTCATTACTGACATTATCACTTGAGCTGCTATCCGGTCTGCTGCTGCCGGAAGTATTTCCGGAATCACTTCCCGGTCTATTCCCGCCAGGATTATTGCCGGTGCCGTTATCGTTGTCGCCGCCATCATCAGGCGCCGGTTCAGGACTGGTAGCTGGAGTGTAATTATAATGGATAACTGCCTTTGACACTGCTGTTGTCGTATCACCTATTTTACTTATACTGTTCCACTGCTCTTCGGTGCCGGTAAAATATATATCCGCCAGATAAGGACAGGCTGAAAATGCGGCTGACCCGATTGTCGTTACACTGTCTGGAATGATGACAGCGACCATGCTGGAACAGGAAGCAAACGCTTCTTCCCCGATACTCTCCGCCCCCTGGGGGATTTCCACTCCACCAAGCATCCCGCAATTCTGAAACATCCCCTTACCAATACAATCTATACTTTTGGGCAGTGTTACATTCATTAAATAGTAGCATTGTGTAAACAGATTGTCACCCAGCTTTACCTGCTTGCTGCCGGGGGCAAACGTCGCGTTCTTCATTGCCTGGCATTGGAAAAATGCGCCGGACCCCACCTCTCCAATACTGGCAGGCAGGGCTATGGAAGTGAGACTTGCACAGCTTCGGAAAGCATTTTGCTCAATCGTTTCCACCCCTTCGCAAACAGTTACTGAATTAAGATTTGGACATTCGCGGAAAGCGCTGTCACCGATGGTCTTCACACTGAAAGGAATGGTTACGGAAACAATCGAAGAACCACGGAAAGCGCTGTTGCCAATCGTTGTCACACTGGAAGCGATCTCCACACTAAGAACCCCGCAGTTCCAAAAAGCGCTGGAACCGATACTTGTAACGCCATCCCCGATAACCACCTTCCGAATCTGACTGCCGTTACTGCTCCACGGCTGGTCTGTAACACTGCCAAAATCCGGCATAGCTCCCTGGCCGGAGATGGTCAGCGTACCCGCTTTCGTCAGATTCCAGATAAGCCCCCCGTCAAGGGTTCCGTTCGCAATCGGCAAATTGGCCTCCGGATTATCCGGCGGAATATAACCTTCCGGATAGCGGGTGATATAATGGCTTGTATTGTTCATCACCTCGGCCTTGGACATTGCACGCCCCCAATGTACTGCACTGTTGTAATTTCCTTCAGCAACAACCACACCCGCATCGCTCACCTCGAGCACGATCACAGTATGAATATCATTATTTACCCGCAGGATATCCCCAACTTTTATATCCTCAAATGTAAACGCACCCGCTGCGTACATCCTGGCCGGCAGAGTTCCAAATGCCGCATCGCTGAGTATAAAAGCGAAAGCTACGCATCCCACTGCACTGATACGCTTTCCATCAATCGTTCCGCCTTTCCAATAATAATATCCTGCCGTGTCCGAATAAGGCTCATCGTCAGTCCAGGTCGTCCCCTCCTTATACGCATCCTGAGCCTTTAATGCTGTCATGGCCTCATAGACTCCTGATGGGGTAAGGTTCGTACTATCGCGGGTGGTTAATCCGTCTGTGGATTCCGTAAGAACATCCTCCTGCGGCGAAGGGGCTTCCTGCGGGACAGCGATTGCATCGTCACCGGTATCCGATTCATCTATAGATTCGTCTACAGATTCGTCCGCAGCTCCTTCTGTAGGTCCTTCCGTAGGAACATCTTCCTGCACTGAAGGGACTTCCTGTGGAGCAGTAATCATATCTTCACTGACATCCGGTCCGTCCATTGGTTCTTCCGTTAGATTATTCTCTTGCAATAAGGGTATTTCCTGATACGCGTATGCTACTGTCTGGGAAGACATGAATAAGCACAGCACTAAAGCAGTCGAAAGAATTCGTTGTTTCAATTTTGTAACCTCCTGCTTGCTTTTAATTTGGGAGAACTTTCGATTAACAATACTCCCTTATAGAAACATATTATATCAAAAGATTCGGCAAAAATATCCTGAAATTTTATGCTTTTCAAGATGCCGTAAAAAGGTCAATAAGCCCAGCTTTATGTTATTATCTTTGCTCTGCTTTGTCAATAGGCAGGCAATTCGCAGATATTGCCGTCTTAATCCCGAAGGTACCCTGAAGCCCCTGAAGGAAGCCCTGAAAAATGTATAATACCTTGACTCCCGTATGCCTTCGTGGTATCATATTATCGCTATTATCGATAATGAAGGGGGAATACCAATGAGCAGATATGAATTTACAAAAAATCTGGAAACAGGAAATGCAATGATAGACAAGGAGCATCGGGAATTAATTCAGGCAGTGAATAAATTGCTGGATGCCTGCAGCGAGGGTAAAGGGCGGGCTTCTATGGATGAGACCATTAAATTTTTGAATAATTATGTGAACCAGCATTTTTCACATGAAGAGCAGCTCCAGAAACAGAGCAGCTATCCCGGGTTCGCGGCACACAGAATCTTCCATGAAAAATATAAGCAGACATTGAAGGAGATTACATCCCAGATATCGGTATCCGGTCCGACGATTACAGAATTGGGAAAACTGAACAGCCATATCAGTGTCCTGATGACACATATCAGCACAGAAGATAAAAAACTGGCTGCATTTTTAAGCCAATCATAAGGCAGATGCCAAATCTATATGTAATCAGGCATACTGCTCTTGTGCGGAATTGCTTTCCAAGGGGTGGAGAAACAGATATACGATAAGATTTGACCGGTAGTGATATGTAAATCTTTTTGCATTAATATCTATCTTTACTAGTGTACTGTATCATTGATAAATAGTTAAATATTGCTGGTTTGCCAAGTCGTTTCGTGATATACTAAAAAAAACG
>CAJTUC010000069.1 GCA_910579395.1 uncultured Lachnospiraceae bacterium
ACATAAAAAAGATGCTTTTTCAAGAAAAATCAGCGGAAATCGGAAGAAATGGACTTGCAGTTTTCAATGATTAAATTATAATAGTGTGAAGAGAAGTTCTAAAGCTTCACACCGAAGAATGCCCAAAAAGCGGCATTCTCCCTGACAAACTTGTTTGTCTTGAGATTTTGAGATTCCGCGGGGCGGAATCATGGAGGATAGCGTGAGAAGAACTTCTAGAGTTCACAGCAAAGGCTGTTTCGCTAAGAAGTTCTAGGTCTCACGCGGGAGAATGCCTAAAATGCGGCATTCTCCCTGACAAACTTGTTTGTCTTGAGATTTTGAGATTCCGCGGAGCGGAATCATGGAGGATAGTATGATAATTTTAAAAGCGGCTATGATAATTGTAGTATGTTGTATTGCATTGTTTCTTTTATATATGTTTATGATCATGCCGAGAGTGTTCGGCAAGCCGAAAAAGCTTCCTTATTTCGGCGTGTATTATGCGCACAGGGGACTGCATGATAATAAAACATCCGCACCGGAAAATTCCATGGCGGCATTTCGCAAAGCAGTGGAAGCAGGATATGGCATAGAACTGGATGTGCAGCTGACAAAAGACGGCATACCGGTGATCTTCCACGATTTTACATTGGAACGGATGTGCGGCGTGCAGGGAAAAGTGGAAACTTTTTCTTTGGAAGAACTGCGTAAACTGACATTATTGCAGACGGAGGAAAGAATCCCGACTCTGCAGGAATTTTTGGAAATGGTAAAGGGAAGAGTCCCTCTCATTATTGAACTGAAAATAGAATGGACAGACCTGTCATTATGTTCGGTCGTGCAGAAGATGCTTGCCGGATATAGAGGTGTTTATTGCATTGAATCTTTTAATCCGCTGGCATTGCTGTGGTACCGCAGACATCATAAGGAAGTTATGCGGGGGCAGTTGTCCACCAACTTCAAATATGATGGCAATTACAAAAATATTTTTTATTTTTTCCTGACGCATCTGTTGATGAACTGGGCGACCAGCCCGGATTTTATTGCCTATAACTGCCAGTTCAAGGAAGAGCCGGGGCGGCGCATCTGCCGGAAACTGTACAAAAATCTGGCGGTCGCATGGACGGTGAAGAATCAGAAACAGCTGGATAGTCTGGAAAAGGATTTTGATCTGTTCATCTTTGACAGTTTTATACCGGAGAGTTCTCCGGTTTCTGCCGGACAGGATTTTTCCGGGGAGAAAAAGTTTTCAGCGTAAAAATTTTTTCTTATAGAAATTCTTTTAGAATTTTCTTCCAGAAAAAAGAAAAAGTAGGTGCGCAATAAAGGAAGATATGTTATGATAAAAAAAAGCGCAAACGTTTTAGAAAAGAGGTAGATGCTATGGCAAAATGGGTGTACTTATTTGAAGAGGGCAACGCGGATATGCGTAATCTGTTAGGCGGAAAGGGCGCAAATCTGGCGGAGATGACGAATCTCGGACTGCCGATTCCACAGGGTTTTACGGTTACGACGGAAGCATGCACGGATTATTACAACAATGGGAAACAGATTTCAGAAGAAATCCAGAAACAGATTTTCGATGCACTTGAAATTTTGGAGAAAAAGCAGGAGAAAAAGTTCGGCGATACAGAAAATCCATTACTGGTATCTGTTCGTTCCGGCGCAAGGGCATCCATGCCGGGCATGATGGACACGATTCTGAACCTTGGTCTGACAGATATTGCGGTAGAAGGCTTTGCAAAAAAGACCGGAAATCCGCGGTTCGCATACGATTCTTACAGAAGATTTATCCAGATGTTCTCCGATGTTGTTATGGAGATTCCCAAATCTTATTTCGAAAGAATTCTCGATGAAATTAAAGCCTCCAAAGGAGTTACCTATGATACGGAACTGACAGCGGATGATATGAAAGAAATCATCGTCAGATTCAAAGCGATTTATAAAGAAAATAAGGGAGAAGAATTCCCGCAGGAGCCGAAGGTGCAGTTAATGGAAGCTGTCAAGGCGGTTTTCCGTTCCTGGGATAACGAAAGAGCAATCGTTTATAGAAGAATGAATGATATACCGGGTGACTGGGGCACTGCTGTCAATGTACAGGCGATGGTATTCGGTAATATGGGCGATACTTCCGGTACAGGCGTTGCGTTTACGAGAAACCCTTCTACGGGCGCAAAAGGCATTTACGGAGAATATCTGATCAATGCACAGGGTGAAGACGTTGTGGCAGGCATCCGTACACCGCAGCCAATCACCAAACTGGAAGAAGATCTGCCGGAATGCTATAAGCAGTTCATGGAAATTGCGAATAAACTGGAAGATCATTACCGCGATATGCAGGATATGGAATTTACGATTGAAAACGGAAAGCTGTTCTTCTTACAGACTCGTAACGGAAAGAGGACTGCACCGGCGGCGATTCAGATTGCGTGCGACCTTGTAGACGAAGGAAAGATCACACCGAAGGAAGCTGTGCTCCGAATCGAGGCGAAGTCTTTAGATCAGCTGCTGCATCCTACTTTTGATGCGGATGCGCTGAAAGCCGGACATGTTATCGGACAGGCACTTCCTGCATCACCCGGCGCAGCGGCAGGTAAGGTT
The DNA here is from genome assembly GCA_910579395.1 of uncultured Lachnospiraceae bacterium. Classification (GTDB taxonomy): domain Bacteria; phylum Bacillota; class Clostridia; order Lachnospirales; family Lachnospiraceae; genus UBA3282. The sequence goes on from CAJTUC010000069.1 coordinate 2,584, forward strand.
TACTTTACTGCAGAAGAAGCGAAAGCTGCTCATGAAAAGGGAGAAAGAGTTATTCTGGTCCGTCTGGAGACTTCACCGGAAGATATCGAAGGCATGCACGCGGCAGAAGGCATCCTGACCGTACGCGGCGGAATGACAAGTCATGCGGCCGTTGTAGCGCGCGGTATGGGCACAGCCTGCGTATCCGGCTGCGGCGAAATAGCCATTAATGAAACGGACAAGGTATTTGAACTGGGCGGCGAAGTATTCCACGAGGGAGATTACGTTTCTCTGGACGGCTCCACCGGTAAAATTTATAAAGGCGACATCAAAACGGTAGAAGCTTCCGTAAGTGGAAACTTCAGCAGAATCATGGGCTGGGCGGACGAGTATCGTAAACTGCAGGTACGCACCAATGCGGATACCCCGACGGATGCAGCTAATGCTATAAAATACGGCGCGGAAGGAATCGGCCTCTGCCGTACAGAGCACATGTTCTTTGAACCCGACAGGATTCCGAAGATTCGTCAGATGATTCTTGCAAGAACCGTAGAACAGAGAGAAAAAGCATTGAATGCGCTCATTCCTTTCCAGAAGGGTGACTTTAAAGCATTATATGAGGTCATGGAAGGCAGACCAGTCACCATTCGTTTCCTGGATCCGCCGCTTCACGAATTCGTGCCGACAGAGCAGGACGATATCGATGATTTGGCAGTACAGATGATGATGACAGCGGAAGAAGTACAGGAAATCTGCGATTCTCTGCATGAGTTCAACCCGATGATGGGACACCGTGGATGCCGTCTTGCAGTTACCTATCCGGAAATTGCAAGAATGCAGACGAGAGCTGTTATGGAAGCAGCAATCGAAGTGAAAGAAGAGAAGGGATTTGACATTGTTCCTGAGATTATGATTCCGCTCGTTGGAGAAAAGAAAGAGTTGAAATTCGTCAAAGATGTGGTTGTAGAAGTAGCAGAGCAGGTAAAGAAAGAGAAAAATTCGGATATCAAATATCATGTCGGTACGATGATTGAGATTCCGAGAGCGGCGCTTCTTGCAAATGAGATTGCGGAGGAAGCGGAGTTCTTCTCCTTCGGAACAAACGACTTAACACAGATGACTTTCGGTTTCTCCCGTGACGATGCGGGCAAGTTCTTAGGTGATTATTATAAGAACAAGATTTATGAGTCCGACCCGTTCGCAAGGCTTGACCAGAGCGGCGTTGGCCAGTTGGTTCAGATGGCTGCGGAGAAAGGCCGTACAGTAAGACCGGATCTCAAACTCGGTATCTGTGGTGAGCATGGCGGCGATCCGTCATCCGTGGAATTTTGTCATAAGGTTGGATTGACGTATGTGTCGTGTTCACCGTTTAGGGTGCCGATTGCAAGGTTGGCGGCGGCGCAGGCGGCTATTCAAAAATAATGCCATAGGATTTTTGGTACTCGCAGGCAAAAGTATGGAAGAATGGCTTAAAATCAAGGGATTTTAAGGTTTGGTGGGGTTCATCACGGTGGGTGGTGGACCCCTATTTTTGTGTTTTTGGATGCCGCTGATAGGATGGCGATAGGGGCAAAAATCGTACTATCAGGCAAAAGTATACTTTCACGCAAAAGTCAGGGGTTTCCGTGATAGTATAAAACGGAAAGGTAAAAAGGAGTAGGATATTGGCGGTTTTGGCTGAAAGGCGTATTAGTTTGACGGAAAATGATGTTGA
>CAJTUC010000070.1 GCA_910579395.1 uncultured Lachnospiraceae bacterium
CAAGGGCAGATAAAAAAGTGTTTTGCCGGGCAGGAAATCAAAGCAGAGAAAATACGGGAGGTATTAAAAGAATGATTATTTTTCAAAACCTCGGGGAACAGCTTTTCGGCGCAAAGTACGAACGTGCTGTAAAAAGCCTTATTGCTTGCATTATCCTGTTTCTTGCTATCCATACCGCAGGAATTGAAATAGAGATTGCACCGTCTATTCTCTTGTTGACAGCTACGGCTTTTTCAATGGGTATCATGTGGCAGACTCTTAATTCTTCGGGAAATGCAGACCGTATGGCCGGGCTGTTTATGCTGCCATTTCGGAACAGGGAAATGACATTTTCTCTTGTGCTGGCATTTACAGGCTATACGTTGATTACCAAAACATTCCTTGTGCTGGCTTTGTTCTTTGCCGTACATGAATGGAGTGTTCTGCAAATTGCTGTATCTTTGCTCTGTGCCTGTAATAGCTGTTTTTCGGCTGCTGTATGGTATACAATGGTATACAATACCATGACAAATGAAGCATCGCTTCATGGAAAAAAGTTTCTGCCTGTTTTCATTTTATGGGGTGGAGCAATTTTCGCGCCTATATTTTTTGTGCGGGAAACGGTGATTATTTGTTTTATTGCGTTTACAAGTATGCTCATTTCATTTTTAAGGTTACTGAAAGCAGACGCTTACGTTTTCTATCACCCGGTATCAGCAAAACTTCTGATCAAACACACAAAAGGGACAGGAAGCATATTTTTATATTTGCTGCGCTATCTGATAACAAACAAAAACTATCTTTTGAATACTGCCGGATTATGCGTAATCGCTGGTGTTATGCCATTCATATTAGGGCAATTTGAGGGAGTAAATGTTATGCCACTGGGGTTTGCCGTTCTATGCCTGAATACCCCAATCTGTATATTGCTTTCCTGTGACCCCGGTTTAGAGCAGGCAGTCCGAACACTACCGAGACAGGCAAAACGCTTTTGCACGAATTATTGCTTTTTTATCTTTTCTGTCAATATGGCGGTAAACAGTGTGTATCTGATTAGCTGGCAGATAGGCAAAGTGGCGTAAATAGTGCAGAAATCATTACTGCGCTTATAATCGCGCTGCAAAGTGCAATCTTGTCTGTCCTGTTGGAGTGGTTTTGTCCCGTCCGTAACTGGAAGATTGAAAATGATTTATGGCAACACCCGCGAAAGTATATTGTACCGCTGATTATGTTTTTGATTGCAGGGCTTATCGGTATGTGGTCTGTAAGTATATGGGTTTTGCTCTGCATTGTCATAGCTGAAGTTTTAAGCTTATCACTTGTCGTAAGGAGGATATAATACCATGAAAAATACAAAACGCTGTCCTAAATGCAGCTCACAAAATATTGTTCGTGTTCCCGATAACCAAAACCGTCATGCCAGCGGGAACAATATTTATACTTCGACCTTTACATTGATGAAAAAAATCCCGGTTATACGCTATGTCTGCTGCGATTGCGGATATGTGGAAAATTGGGTGGAAGCGCAAAGAGAACGTGACGAGATTAAGCGCACATTTGGATAATACGAGGCAGAAAAGATAGGAAAATTTTTCGTAAAAGAGGAAGCTTGATGAGTTTGCATCCCTCTCTTTCGGCGCCATTATTATAGTGTCAACTATTTATGCGCAGCCGGATTTTCAAGTGTTCAATATTCATTCTTTACCTGAACCTCAGTTGCAGTACAAATTCCAGTTAAGGATATATTTTTACTTATAAAGCGATAAATTGTCAAACTCTGTTCTGTCGGCAGTATTGTCTTGCTTGTTGCATGGTCAGCATCCTTTTTCATATTTTTTGTATTGTCAAATTTTTGTCAATGTGGTATGATTACACCGTATTGTATCTCATATAAGAGAATGATAACAGGAGGAAACGGACCATGAAAAATGAAAGAACTTACGAATTGGTGCTGACAGCACTGTTCACCGCCATAATCGTGATTATGGCATTCACACCTCTGGGATATATCCCGCTTGTTGTTATCAACGCGACGATCATTCACATCCCGGTCATCCTGGGAGCGCTATTTCTCGGACCGAAGAAAGGTGCATTTTTAGGATTCGTATTTGGTTTCACAAGCTTTATCAACAACACATTCAAAGCAGTTACGCCGTCGGCTTTTGTCTTTTCACCGGTGCTTGCAGCGAATATCGCAGGCATTTCCGGTATTTTCAAGAGCCTCTATATTTGTTTTGTACCGCGTATACTGGTGGGCGTCGTTCCGTATTATGTATACCTGCTGATACATAAATTGCTAAAGGGCGGACAGAAGGTATGGCGCATCATCATAAATCTTGCTGCATCTTTAATCCTGCTGTTTTCTGTAAACGCATTGCTGAATCGTTTGCTGCAGGATAAATTAAGCGAAAGCATCTGCATGACGCTCAGCTTTGTAATGGGAATTGTAGCAGGTGTCATTCTCTTTGTCGTATTGTCTTTTGCCGGCTATAAGAAAGGTTCTACGAATATTGCACTCGCTTATGCGGGGCTGGCCGGCGCTTTTACGAACACATTGCTTGTCATGAGCGGTATTTTCATTTTATACAGAGACGCCTACGCACAGGCGCTCGGCATTGCGGGAGAAGCGGTGTTCAATACGATCATGGGTATTATCAGCTTTAACGGCATTATAGAAGCCGTTGTTGCGGCCATTATCGTAGCGGGTGTCGGGCTTGCATTAATGAAGGTCAAGCCAATTAAGGGAAAATAAGAGGAGCCGCCAGCGCATGACTGATGGAAGCGGCAGAGTATACACAAATAGAAAGGAAAATAAAAAAATGATTCTGGCAGTAGATATCGGCAATACCAATATCGTCATCGGCTGTATGGAGCAGGAGAAGATTTATTTTGTAGAAAGGACATCGACCAATATCAGTAAGACGGAACTGGAGTATGTCGTGGAGTTCAAGACGCTTCTGGAACTGTATCGAATCGATATGGCGGAAATTACGGGCTGTATCATGGCTTCTGTCGTGCCGCCAGTTACCAATATCGTTAAGGCTTCCATAGAAAAACTTCTGCGCATTACACCGCTTCTCGTGGGACCCGGTGTTAAAACGGGGCTGAATATTCTGATGGATAATCCGGCGCAGGTAGGTTCCGATCTGATCGTTAATGCGGTCGCGGGCTTACAGTATTATGGTGCGCCGATTATTTTGATCGACATGGGAACTGCAACGACGATCAGTGTGGTGGATGATAAGAAAAATTACATCGGCGGCATGATTCTGCCGGGCGTTAAAGTTTCTCTGGATTCCCTTGTCAATCGGACCTCTCAGCTGCCAAAGATCAGTTTGGAAGCGCCGAAAAGAGTTATCGGGAAAAATACCATTGACTGTATGAAGAGCGGTATTGTGATGGGGCAGGCGGCCTGTCTGGACGGTATGATCGAGCGGATCCTGGAAGAACTCGGTTACGAGGCGGCGGTTGTTGCGACCGGAGGACTTGCGGGCAGTATCGTGCCTTATTGTAAGCGGAAAATTGTTCATGATAATGAGCTGACTTTAAAGGGACTCGGTCTCATTTATTGGAAGAATGCGGAATAAAGTGTGAAGAGAAGTTCTAGAACTCGCACCAATGGGTGCCTCGTTAAGAACTTCTATGGTTCGCGGGGCGGACCTTCTTCACACGAAAGAACGCCTGCAAAACGGCGTTCTTCTCATTGAATGTTTTAGGTAATTGCGAAACGCATTATTTCAGGACAGCAGTTGTGCAAAATAGACAAATCGCAAGCAGGACGCTGTGTCGCCGCCGGTGCTTAGACGCTGTATTTTGGC
>CAJTUC010000071.1 GCA_910579395.1 uncultured Lachnospiraceae bacterium
CCCTTCGTGACCGCCTCGTCCTGTGCATAGGCGTAGACATCCGCAGACCACTTGGCAAGCTCGTCCGCCACTTTCAGGACTTCCGCTATCTCCTCATCCGTCAATAACGGCGGTGCCTTGAACTCCATCTGTGCCAGACGCAGGTATTCCTCCACCCTCGCCCTGCAGGTGTTCTTCGCCTTACAGAAACGGCACCAGTCGCCGGAGCGGTACTCGCCCTCTCCCTTGATGGCAAGCACGGCCTTTGGCTTTAACTCCATCTCCACCCATTCCATCAGGTCCTTTACGGAAATCTCCCATGTGCTGACGGATTCCAGACGCGGCTGGTAGATGGTCATGCGGATCATTTCAATGTCATAGAGGGCATCAAATAATTCCAATGCGCCTAATCCGTATAACATCATCTGCGGGTTCCATTCCGCATCCACCGCCACGCCCTTCCCGTACTTTAGGTCGATGACGGTCAGCACCTTGTCAGCCACGATAAGCAAATCCCCGGTGCCGAAACCCTCCGGCACATAGGCGGAATAGTCCAGCCGCTGCTCGATCAAAACAATAGGGTCTTTGCATTCCTGCCTTGCAAGCTCCACCTGCTCCATCGCAAAGGCCACATACCCGTCCGTGCATTCCTCCATCTCGTCACAGTGGTAATCAGACACCGGGCGCTTGGAGCGCCTTTTTAATGCCTTTTTCAGCTTATGCTCCGCAAGGGCGTGGGCGGCGGTTCCTTCCTCGGCATAGACGCTGCCGCCCGGTTCATCCCTGAACTGCTCCTCCAATCGTGCGGAGGGCGTGCAGGACAGCCACCGCTTTGACGAAGATGCGGAAAGCAATGCGTGTTTCCCCATCACAGCACCTGCGCTTCCTGCATCAGCGCCGGGTAGTCCTCCGGCTTCACCGCCGAGAGCTTCGCCGCGCCGTACTTCTGCAAAAGTTCCTTGATCTCCTTCGATTTGCCCTCCTGTGTCTTCTGCGCCATCAGCGCGCGGATGCCCTCCAGCGTGGCAGGCTGTTCCTGTGCCGCATCCTGTTTCTGTGCTTTTTCCGTAGCTGACGGCTGTGCTTTCACCGTCTTATCCTTCGTGCCGCCCTCCGCTTTGGCAAGGCCGCGCAG
>CAJTUC010000072.1 GCA_910579395.1 uncultured Lachnospiraceae bacterium
CGCAATGCAGTCCCGCCTGTCAGGATGTTCAAATACCTGCTCCTGAAATCTATTTATGATCTATCTGATATTGACGTTGTGGAACGCTCTAAATACGACATGTCCTTCAAATTCTTTCTTGATATGGCGCCGGAAGAAAGCGTAATCAATCCAAGTTCCCTGACAAAATTCCGCAAACTGCGCCTGAAAGATATGAACCTGTTGGACATGCTGATCACAAAAACAGTCCGGATTGCAATAGAAAAAGGCATTATAAAATCAAGATCCATTATTGTAGACGCAACCCATACAAGATCAAGATACAACCAGAAAACACCAAGGCAGGCGCTTTTAGAACAGTCAAAGAAACTGCGGCGTGCTGTTTATGAAATAGACGGAACAATGAAAGAGCAGTTTCCGAATAAAAATACAGAAGATTCTTTGGAAAAAGAACTGGCATACTGCCATGCTCTGCTCTCGGTCATCAAAGAAAAAGCTGAGTTGTGCAGTTATCCTAAAGTAAGGGAGAAGCTGAATCTGCTGGAAGAAGCTGTAAAAGATGACCTTGAACATATCGAAACTTCAAGAGATGCAGACGCAAAGACAGGCCATAAGACAGCAGACAGTTCTTTCTTTGGTTACAAAACACACATAGCAATGAGTGAGGAACGTATTATTACAGCAGCCACCGTTACCAGCGGCGAAAAGACAGATGGAAAAGAACTGCCGGAACTGGTCCGCAAAAGCAGGGAAGCCGGGATGGAAGTAGAAATGGTGATCGGGGACACAGCCTATTCCGAACAGAAAAATATCGAGGCGGCACAGGACGGCGGTTATGAACTGATTTCCAGACTAAACAGTATCATTACGCAGGGAAACCGTACAAAGGAAGATGAATTTGAATTTAATAAAGATGCAGGGATGTACCAGTGTAAGGCAGGACATCTGGCAGTCCATAAATATCTGGACAGACGTGAAAAAGAAAAGAAGAATAAGAACCCGCGCATGATTTATTTTTTTGATATTGAAAAATGTAAATGCTGTCCATACAAGGATGGATGCTATAAGGAGGGGGCAAAAAAGAAAACATACAGCGAAACCCT
>CAJTUC010000073.1 GCA_910579395.1 uncultured Lachnospiraceae bacterium
GTCGCATTTCACGACATATCTAATCAAATAAGTGTAGAATCGCACTTATCTTGAATATGGGGTAGCATTTTGATATGCCATATCTTATATCCACAAGGTATCGATGAAACGCCTACACCTTTACTCATGTAATTTTCGTTCCGACATTTTTGTCGAAGCCGTACTTTTTGGTACATGTTAGATAATATATATATCAGTGTCCTTTGAAAGCCAGTGTGTTGTTTACGCTCTCCGTCCAAATGGACGGAAACTGATTTTCATAGCAGCATCAAATCTGACTCGCCTTTTATATTTTCAGGAGGGGTACAAAAATTTTCGTGTCCCTTTAGCAAAGTTCTATGAGAACATTCCTGACAATAAAGCTACACAAAACTTTTGTGAAGCTTATTGCATAAATGATTATATCATCAAAACAAATCATCTATATCAATACAATCTAAATCTTTTCCAGTAACGCAAAATAACTCACAAGGGATTTTTCCGCTGTGAGATTTACTATCTGCCTTTATATAATCAGGTTCCTTGTAATCACCTGTTTTACAAATATCGTGTTTAGGTGGTTACAAATAATTCGGAAGCACCACTTCGCATAGATTATTCTGTCCTACACAATCAATATTTGTCAGGTTCACTTGAACCTCACCCTCTGTAGGCATATCCAATATTTCCTCTATAGAGAAATCATGTTCTATTGAAACAGGTTCGCCCCAGTTGTCATTACTGCCAAAAATCTGTTCTATATCTGATGCATCATCATTATCTGCCAGTAATATAATATCCTCGTCAATCTTATCATAATACTGTTTAAACAATGCTTTTTCAATTGCTTGTAAATCAGATAGTTCCATAGGTTTTCTATAGCTTTTCATCAATGACTTTCTTACTTTGGTTCTGATCCTGTTCGTTATATCCAGTGCAAGGCAATCCTGGTCACTTTCTTCAAGCTCCATATTAGAAATAGCTATACCACGATAATATGAAATCAGGG
>CAJTUC010000074.1 GCA_910579395.1 uncultured Lachnospiraceae bacterium
CTTCAAATAATATTTTCATGTGTTTCCTCCGTTCTGCCGCATTTTGAAGACGGCTGATCATGAATTATTAAAAGCATTCCCCTTGGCGAAACCGAAAATATATGTAAATATCTACCAGACTGGATAGCTGTTGAACAATTAGCTTTACAAAGAGCCGAATGCGGAAAAGCCGCACGTTCGGTTCTGCGAGGGGTACGCCTTGCAAGGGGCGTATCTACTCAACCTTTCGATGCAAACGCAGAGGGGACTGCCCCTCTGACTACGGGTAAAACCGGGAAAGGGGGGATGCTTGATGAGTGACTATGAACTGCTGACGGTTGTTCTGATGATTCTTGGAATCATCGTGTCAATCCTGATTGCTTACATAAATCACACAAAAAAGTAACCGCCCTGGCCAAAGGATGCGGTTACTTTTTTGTAATTAGCTAAATTTGGGCTGACCGTCTATCGGCAGTATTCCCTTTTGTGTTTTCATTGTAGCAGATTCCCCCGCATCTGTCAAACGCTGCGGAGCGTTCCGCTGAAATCATTTTATACCGGATTCCGCAAAAAAGCAAAGGTTTTTTGTCGAATCCCGTTTGTCGAATGTCGAATTGGGTGGGGTAAATGGGGTAAAGAGGGGTAAAAGTCATCAAAATCTAACAGCGGCACAGGCGGCAATAAACAATGTAGGAAAATAGAATATAAGCCAGTCTATTTTGGAACTTTTGTAGTGACTCGTGAAGATGTGCAAAAATATATGGCGCATCACCCACAGTACACAAAAGCCAATATATTCAAAGACATAGTGCTTAAAGTCTATATATAAGTCGAAAGGGAAGTGAGAAATTACTTCCCTTTTGCATATCTATTGAGGACTAAATCAGTAAAACATTAAGTTTTATTGGTTTAGTCCTTTTTTGCGTTTATGGTTGTTCGTTCCAATATTTGATATTGGGATTTTCAATAAAAAATAATAAGGAGGTCATTTTTAATGACCTC
>CAJTUC010000075.1 GCA_910579395.1 uncultured Lachnospiraceae bacterium
CCCCAGATATCGCGTTCCGCATAGTGCTGCATTGTGCCCTGGCTGTCTGCTGCAAAGAGCGGGCTTCCATAGATGTCAGAATGGAAGAAGGTCTGGCCGGACGGGGTGGGCAGTCATGCTTCGTGCAATCCCATTTCATAATGCACCGCATATGGTTTTATTTTAGCATATCAGAAAATCTATTTCTACCCGCTCCATTTATGCTCTTATCATTGCTAAAATGTAATACGCCATCTTATTGTAAAATTTCATCAGAGCAGGTTTTCTATTTCAGGTTTTCTCACCGTGCATCCGGCAGACCACTCCAAAGATTGTACACCGCCCTGACTGCGGCTGATGGATTTTCTATATATTCCGGCAAGGTTGCGGCGGCGGACGAAACCGCCCTCAATGAGCCATCCTGGCTCAGCCACGGGCTTTGCGGGACATCCTTGTCCCGCAATTTCTGTATTGATGACGGAATATCAAGAAAATCTCATCTGCCTTCGCAAGGGCGGTGTACAATCTTTGGGGTGGTCTGCCTTGTTGGTCTCTATTATAACAGTAATCAATATTATAATAAAAATCGGAGGCAATTCCAAAAGTATAAACTCAGTAATTGCCTCCGATATAATGTTGCTTTAGATATCTTATTCAAGAATCTTTATTCTTTCTTGACAATATATCTGCTTTTAATGAGAATCATGTCATTTAGATTCCTCGAAGAGAATAAATATTTCCACAATTTTCACATAATATGCTAAATGATGAATATGTTCCATCATATTCTAATTTCCCATTGCATATAGGACATACAACATTTGTTTTTCCATATTCCCTAAATTCATCAATTGCCTTATATATTATTTTCTCTTCCTCTTCTGTTATATTTCTTTTAATACCCATATAAAATCCTCCTAATCGGTAAGCGTCAAATCCGACGCCCTACCTAAAATTTAAGCGCCGCTTAACTGCGACGCTTGCTGTAACAATCAGCCGGC
>CAJTUC010000076.1 GCA_910579395.1 uncultured Lachnospiraceae bacterium
AAAGAGTAATAGATTTCGATTTCCTGTCTGCGGAGCTTCCCCCGGCGTTTCCCGTCAAGGGCTTCCGATTCGTGGATTACGATTTTCTCCACAAACTCCCGCAACAGGGTAGGGGTGAGTTCCTCAAAGCTGGTGTACTTGCGTACCACTTTCATAAACTTTTCAGCGTTTGCCGTGGCTTCCAGCGTTTTGGAAAGCTCGCCCTGCAAGGCGGCGGCTTTCTCTTTCAGTTCCTTTTGCTCGGCTTCATAGTCTGCCGAAAGCTCCGTGAAACGCTCGTCCGATATGCGCCCGGTCACGCTGTCCTCATACAGCCGTTTGAAGATGGCGGAGAGTTCCGCAATCCTTTTTTCTGCCGCTTCCAGCTCTTTCTTCTTGGCGGCGTTCCGGCGTTTGCTCCCGTCCTCGGTCTGCTCGGTCAACAGCTTCATAAACCGGGCTTCGTGCTTGGCGGCGTAGCTGGTGACTTTCCGTAGGTTCTCGGTCACGCCCTCGGTCAAGAGGTCGGTGCGGATAAAGTGCGCCGTACAGTCTGCCGTGCGCTTCTTGTAGCTGCCGCATATGTAGCAGTCCTGCCGCCGTTTGTCCGTCTGATACCTCTGCTGGTACATGACGCTGCCGCAGTCGGCACAAAAGAGTATGCCGGAGAACAAGCCCACTTCATCATAGCGGTTAGGGCGTTTGCGCTGCTTGCGTAGCTCCTGCACACGCTCCCATGTGTCCTTGTCGATTATCTGCTCGTGGTGGTTCTCAAAGATTGCCTGTTTGTCCTCGCTGTTGTAGATAATCTTGCTGCACTTGTAGGATTGTGTGGTGGTCTTGAAGTTCACAAGGCAGCCCGTGTATTCCCGGTTTTCAAGGATATGTACCACGGTGTTCGCCGCCCACTTGCACTCATAGCGAGGCCGCTGAAAAACATACCGTTTTTCAGGTTTATTTCTATAACACACAAAAAATCCACCAGTTTCGATTATTCT
>CAJTUC010000077.1 GCA_910579395.1 uncultured Lachnospiraceae bacterium
GCAAGTTTCAAATCATTCAAACTGAAGGATTTGAAATCTTTCGCACACTTGTGGTCTAACAAATGAAAAACTTAGCCCGTTCACTTCTGGACAATCTTGTCCAAAACCTAATAACAACCGTACCTATAAGTACGCACCAGTTTCCCGCGGGGAATCACCGTTTCACGGGACTACGGTATGTCGCATAATACCACCCACCTAAATGTTTCATACCGGCAGCAGAGATGTACTATAATAATTGTAAGTATGAGTCACGAATAGGTTTAATCATACCAGACCATTTTTATGATACAAAATACTTAAAACCCTTGATTTATGAGGGATTAAATCAGACCACATATAATTAAAGACGAGTACATATGTGTCATAATTAAAAGTAATGAATGTGTCACAACGTCACAACCACTTCCAAAATTGGAATTCGTTGTCCACCATGTACAACACTTTCCACTTTTACGGAATCGGTTTGAACCGAAGTCGTAAAGTATATTCACTGTGCAATTTTACACAATCAGATTCCCAAAATGGGAGATTGGTCAAACCGACATTGGAAATGATATATTGTTCAAGAGGCCATTTTGACCTTTTGAATTTCTAAAGTCGTTTTTACCGACTTTTGGATTTCTAAAATTGTATTTAACAACTTTTAAATTTGCTATCTTTCAAGGATGTAAATACTTTTTACTCCCTCCATAAAGGTAACTGTCAGTGACCTCCGCTTGCTTCGTCCAATCGAACTAATCGGCAAATAACCGTATATTTCAAAAGATACGCTTATACTGCGTACCCGAAAATTTTAGGGGACGTTACAATATAGACACCCTTCAAAGGTATGTAACCTTTTGTTACCCACTGGAAATAACTGTCCACAATAGATACAATACAGCTTCCCTCCAAAGGGATATCGTGAAAGACTATAGCCCTATTGATTGTCAGATAACT
>CAJTUC010000078.1 GCA_910579395.1 uncultured Lachnospiraceae bacterium
GCTGTACCAAATACCGTAAGTTTGTGAAAGACGGGTGTTCATCACACAACATTGAAGCGAGGACGGTTCACGAAGTTGTGCTTGCGGACATTCAGAAACACGCAGGACAGGCATTGACCGACAGGAAAGCTATGGTAACGGAGATTGCCGAGCGTCTTAATCTCCAAATGTCAGCGGACAGGGAACAGCAGAAAAAGGAACTAAGGCAATGTAAACAGCGAGTGTCGGAAATTGAAAACCTGTATGCCAAACTGTACGAGGACTTGACAAGGGAACTGCTGACCGAAAAGCGTTTTCAGATGTTGTCGGCAAGGTATGACAGCGAGCAGGAGGAACTGACAGCCAAGATAAAGGAACTTGAAAAAAGTGCCATAGCAGACAAGGAGCAGTTATCTTCCATTGAGCAGTTTGCGGAGCAGATAAGCGGTTATGCAGGAATAACGGAACTTAATTTTAAGATAATCAATCAACTTATAGAAAAAATTCTTGTTTCTGAACCCGTAGAAGTTGACGGGCAGAAAATTCAACGACTTACTATCCATTACAAGTTCATAGGGGCATTGGAAACCCTTGAATAATGGATATTTTCTAAGTCACCTATTCCAACTATCCAACAGACGCAGGGCGTGAGGGGGAGCTTATCTTCCGCCTTGTGTATGAACAGGCAGGGTGTAATAAGCCCATAAAGCGGCTCTGGATTTCCTCTATGGAGGAAAGCGCAATCCGTGAGGGTTTTGAGAACCTGCGTCCGGGAAGCGATTATGATAACCTCTACTATTCCGCACTGTGCAGGCAGAGGGCAGACTGGCTTGTGGGACTGAACGGCACAAGGCTTTTTACCGTCCTGTATGGCGGAAAGGTGTTGAAGGTTGGCAGGGTGCAGACACCGACGCTTGCAATGTTAGTG
>CAJTUC010000079.1 GCA_910579395.1 uncultured Lachnospiraceae bacterium
GCGACCTGGAGAAGATTGCGGACTACATCGTGTTCATCCATGAGGGGAAAGTGGTCTTTTCCAAGCCCAAGGACGAGCTGGTGGAGCAGTACGGCGTCCTCAAGTGCGGTGCGGCGCAGTTTGACGCGCTGGATAAATCCGATATCATCTCATACCGTAAAATGGACTATGAATGGCAGATACTGGTTTCGGATCGGGAGAGGATGCAGAAAAAATATTCGAAAGCCCTGGTTGTCCCGGCAACGATTGATGAAATTATGCTTCTTTATGTAAAGGGGGAAAAGTGATGAAAGGTGTTTTGATAAAAGATCTCTATATTGGCAGGAGCAATATCCTCGTAACAATCGTCAGTCTGGTTGTTCTGGGCTTTGGGCTATCCTTTTTGCTGGAAACCAGCGCACTTCTGGTTCTGGCTCCGGTTGCCGCCACGACAGCAGCCTTTATCAGTATTACCAGTGACGCGGCTTCCAAGTGGAACAAAAATATCATTACCATGCCGGTATCAAGGAACGAGATTATTGGTGAGAAGTTTTTGTTTTACATCCTGCTTGCCATATTGGGAATGCTGACGGCGTTGGTGCCCTGTGCCGTCATTGCCTGTTTTGGTATGGATATAACGCTTCACTCGCTATTACTGTATGGCTCTATCGGGATGAGCGCTACCCTGTTGGCAGGCGGCATCAGTCTGCCGTGTGCATATTTATTTGACCCGGAGAAATCGCAGATTGTCTTTATGATGTCATTTATGGCATCAACAGGGATTATTACGGGGCTTGTTCTTCTTATCAATTTGGTTTTTCCTGTAAAGGAGAATATCCTTCTGGCTTTCCATATTGTACTTATCATTTCTGTTATCTGGTTTTTTATCTCATACCGGATTGCGGTAAAGGTATATCAGAAACGGGAT
>CAJTUC010000080.1:0-450 GCA_910579395.1 uncultured Lachnospiraceae bacterium
GCACGGAATTAAAAATCGATGCCATCTGTCGAAAAATCTCTAAACGCCACAAATACACTTATGACCTGGGAGCCATCTTAACTGACCTGATCTATGCAAGGATCCTTTCCCCTTCCAGCAGGCTCAGCAGTTTCTCTTACTGTAAAACACTGCTTGAACCGCCAAAGTATGAACTGCCAAATGTATACCGTGCACTCTCGGTTATGGCTGAGGAATCTGATCTTATTCAGGAGGAACTCTACAAAAACTCAAACTTTGTTCATCCCAGAAACAAAAAAGTGCTCTACTACGACTGCACAAACTACTACTTCGAGATTGAACAGGAAGATGAACTCAGGCGCTATGGAAAGAGTAAGGAACACCGACCTAATCCCATCGTTACAATGGGATTGTTTATGGATGCTGATGGAATTCCTCTGGCTTTTTACATCTTCCCCGGAAACCAGAATG
>CAJTUC010000080.1:460-785 GCA_910579395.1 uncultured Lachnospiraceae bacterium
AAAAGATTTTGGCTGCAGTGAATTTATCTTCTGCTCTGATGCGGGGCTTGGAAGCAGAGCAAACCGCAGATTTAACAGCCTTGCAAACCGTTCCTACGTTATCACCCAGTCTTTAAAAAAGATGCGGAAGGAAGACCGGGAAATTGCCCTGAAACCTACACAGTTTAAAAAACCCGGCTTTGATAAATGGATCGACATCTCCACACTGGATGAATCTGCCCCGGAAGTTTACGAAACCATTTATTACAAGGAGATCCCTGTTGTAAATGGAAACATGGATGAAACAGTTATAGTTACCTACTCCCCCAAATACAAAGCATACCAG
>CAJTUC010000081.1:0-367 GCA_910579395.1 uncultured Lachnospiraceae bacterium
AAAAAAAATCTATTCTTGTATACAAGAATAGATTTTTTTTAGTTAGAAAATAGTATTTTTATAAATAAAATAAAACAAGGCCTGTTTTTTCAAAATGTAAGGTTAATGTAAGATTGTAATAAGGTTAATGTAATGTTGCAATGATAGTATGATAAATATAGGAGGCTTTCTATAATGAATATGAAATTAAAATAAAATTAGTTTATAGTGGAGGATAGAAAATGAAGAAAAAAATATTAATTGGAATAATAGCAATAATAATGTGTTTTATTTGTTTTAGTATGTGGATACTTTCAGGAATTGGCAATACTTATTATTATGTACAAATTGACAATAGTAAAATAGAACAGATAAATTCAAGTGGCGG
>CAJTUC010000081.1:377-777 GCA_910579395.1 uncultured Lachnospiraceae bacterium
GCGGAGTAATTGACTTCAATGGAGTAATGAGCTATTCTTATTCTTTGCCTGCTTATAGTGAAAATGGTAATAAAAAGAATATTACATTTGGAACATC
This sequence comes from uncultured Lachnospiraceae bacterium, assembly GCA_910579395.1. Lineage (GTDB taxonomy): Bacteria > Bacillota > Clostridia > Lachnospirales > Lachnospiraceae > UBA3282. Next base: position 475 of record CAJTUC010000081.1, read on the forward strand.
AAGAGAATTAAAAGAAGGTGCTTTCATTGAGTTAACAGTAGTACCTATTCGTGGTGTAATTGAGTGGAAAGAAGTGCAATATAATGAAATGCCTATAAATATTCAAAGTTATTATACAGTTTTAGAAAATGATACAGAATGAAATTTGTACAATATAAAATCAGTAAAAGGCACTAGTGATAAGCAATCGTTTTATATGTTACTATTTAGCTTATATTTATATTATGCTAAATGAAAAAAGTAACATTTAAAATAATTGCTTTTATATTGTCTAATCATATTGAATTGTAATGTTATTTAATT
>CAJTUC010000082.1 GCA_910579395.1 uncultured Lachnospiraceae bacterium
TTTCTATTATACCTGAAATGAGTGGAAAATGCAGTATTTTACAACAATATATTCAGTTTTCAAAGAACAATTATCGTTCAAAAAGGATGTACCTTTTGACACCTAAATCATGTAATTTACCTCCATATTCAAAATATCCTTCTTGTATCAGTAATTCCAATACAAGCGCCTCTCGTTCCAACATTACCTGAGTGAAATCATCCAGTATCGTTTTCCTGTTTACATCTATCGCAAGCTGCGGCTTCAGGAATTCAAGCGTAAAGCCTTCGTCCGCTTCATACTTGTCCAAATTTTGTTGTTCTATATCCTTTTTCACGCTACACAGGAAATAATAATTATCCTGTATAAAAATATCCTCTTTTGTACCTTTCTGAATACGATGAACCTGCCCATATTCCTGAATGGAATCCCTGATAACACATAACCCCGTTTCCTCTAATACTTCTCTTATCAATGCATCTTCCATACATTCATCAGCTTCTATGCCTCCACCCGGAAATTTATAATAATTATATTTCTTACTATATACCATTGCTATTTTTCCGTCCTTAATGATGACAGCCCTTGCAGATGGTCTGCTATAAACGCTTCCGTCAGGAACATAATCTTTTTTGTCCATTTCAAATAAAATACGCATTTTATAATCTTCTACTTTCATAAGTTTATCCTTTTTGATTGTATCCACTCTGTAAAAAACAACTTGGCTTATTCGTTATTCATAAAAAAATCATATATATTATTTAATCCCATAAG
>CAJTUC010000083.1 GCA_910579395.1 uncultured Lachnospiraceae bacterium
CAGATGAGAAAAAGGAGATTCAGTGTCAAGTGGAAAGGTATAAGACCCACTATGACCTGCTCCATCATGGAGACTATTATCGTCTCAGCAGTCCTTTCCAGGACAACTCTTACACAGCGTGGGAGCAGGTGTCCCCTGATCAGCGTGAGGCTCTGGTCAATGTAGTGTTTGGTTGTACTCATGCCGCGCCGCCTTTCCGCAACTTAAGGCTTAAAGGGCTGAATCCTGCGTTCCGATACCAGGTAAATAGAACCGGTCCTCTCCAAAGCGGCAAGGCTTTGATGAAGGCCGGCTATCCGCTTCCCCAGATGAAGGGAGATTATCCTGCTATCCAGATTTATCTGAAAGCAATAGAATAAATCGAGTAGGAGGCTAACCATTAGTCGGTTAGCGTGCGCCCAGCAAAGGGTATAGTGTTTCATGGGTGGAAATCCCATTCGGTAAGAGTCTAGCCAACTCACCGATAGCGAGTCTTGGGTATCTGGTGGCAACACTATGGTACTAAGCGTAGACAGCAAGGTGATAGGGTCATAAGGCATTTCAGCCCCGAAATCCTAGTCAATCAATGTGGAGACATACTACTAACGATGGAATCCAATATCGTGGCATTCGTATCTGGCAAGAATGTCGCGGACATTGCGGGGTCGGAGGTCAGCCATGTCATACAATGGCACTGTATCAACTGGGGAGAGACTGCATTCCCCTCATCACCCCAAAAGGGACTAATGTATAAAAGGTATGCCA
>CAJTUC010000084.1:0-243 GCA_910579395.1 uncultured Lachnospiraceae bacterium
ACCTTACACCGACCTATATTTTAACTTAGCAACATCCAGAGTAGGTTGTTGTTATTTTTATTTTGGAGCTTGACTGTAATAGCTAAGGTGATATAATGTACTTGTACATTAAGCACATTTAGGGAGCAGAGGTGGTGAATTGTGGAAATCATTATCAGTAACAATGCCAATAAACCGATTTATGATCAAATCACATCACAAATCAAGGCAATGATAATGAGCGGAGAATTACAGGCAGGTGAC
>CAJTUC010000084.1:253-740 GCA_910579395.1 uncultured Lachnospiraceae bacterium
TGCAAATAGCTGCCGAAATTGGGCGAACAAGCAATATTTCTCTCGAAAAATTGACGGAATTATTAACTTTATTTTATCAGGAGGAATAGTGTGAAAAATAAATTTTTCACACGCGAATTTGTGCCTGCGGCCCAAAGTTCGCAGGTTGAGAGAAAGGCAAGGTTATTAGTATGGAAAATATTTTAGAAGTGCAGCAGGTTTCCAAGACATTTTCAAAATCAAAATTTTCATTGGAAAATGTGTCTTTCAACTTGCCGTATGGGGCAATTATGGGATTTGTTGGAGAAAATGGAGCAGGAAAAACTACGACGATTGGTTGCATATTAAATACAATCAAAAAAGACAGTGGAAAAATAAAGTTGTTTGGAAAAGAAATGTTTGATGCTGATACAGCTATGCGGGAAAAAATTGGTGTTGTTTATGACGGAAACAATTTCCCTACCAACTGGACGGCAAAACAATTAGCGGGAATTATGGCGGGATTTTA
>CAJTUC010000085.1 GCA_910579395.1 uncultured Lachnospiraceae bacterium
GGGAGTGTGGCATCTGCCGTACTCACGAAAAAAGGTAATATTTATAAGGGTATATGCATTGATACGGACGGCTCTATAGGGATGTGCGCGGAAAGAAATGCTTTATCAACTATGCTTACATATGGCGAAAGTGAGATTACAAAAGTTGTTTCAGTATATAAAGATGGAAATATAATTCCATCTTGTGGTATTTGTAGAGAATTTATGATGCATTTAGGCGGAGATGTGGAAAATATTGAAATTCTATTGGATAAAGAAGGGCGGACAACAAGATTGATTGATTTGATGCCTGAATATCCACGACATAAATAAATTTCCAGTTTATCGAAATGACATAAAACATTTCAACACAAATATTTTGGGAAGTGGTATCATAAAAACGCCACTGCTTTTTCATATATATTCTCATATCGAAAAAGGGAACAGAAAAAACATAAAAATATATTCTTCAAATCGGTGTTTAGGTGTATAATAAATCCGGTAATAATCGGAATTTGTCGTAAAAGTAAATTTGCATTGTAAGGGAGAAATTTATTTATGAAAATAAGATGTGTATGGGAACATAACGGCAATGACAGCATTTTGTATGCAGATAGTTTTATTGGAGCTTTTACAAGAGGAGCTTCTAAAGATTTGGCAATACAAAAAATGCCTTCTGAAATAAAATCTTATCTGATGTGGAAAGGTGACTTGGTT
>CAJTUC010000086.1 GCA_910579395.1 uncultured Lachnospiraceae bacterium
ACTGGAGCAAATCTGTTTCTATCATACAGGTTTGCTCCAGTTTTGTATAGGTACGCACTATCTACCGTTTACGCGAATTCTTTTGCATACTCCATAAAGTCACTGTATTTCTCACCAAAATCAGCATAGTAATCCTTATATATCTCTATCTCTTTCCTAAATTGAGACATTTCAGCCATAAGCTGTTTACGATTGTTTATGTAACAGATTCCTTTACTCGCAGACGGTTTTTTTGCAAAAATATAGTTTCTCTGGAAATCTGCATAATCCCAGAATGATACATCTACTTTCACATGTTTCTTATATGGGCAATTACCATAATGCTTACAATCAAAGCAATCCCCATATGTAACGTCTTCACCTGTTAATTCGCAAATATCCCTTATCGAATCTGTTTCTATCTCATATAGATCATATTCGTCTTTCTTTAACGGATCAGTTATAAGATTGATGAAATCTATACATTCCTGTTTTAATGACATTTGCTTATTTCTCCTTTACCTTCAAACCACTAGGTTTAAACCAACTGCTCCTAAATCAAAATGGCAGAGATAAGGAATATCCTTGCAATTCTCTTTACCCGTCTAACTGACAGGCCATATATCCTATTTTGTCTACATCATAAACCTTTGTACTGGCACTTCCCTAACCCGGATAAACCGGAAAAGTTTTTTTGCATTTCCTCCACGTTT
>CAJTUC010000087.1 GCA_910579395.1 uncultured Lachnospiraceae bacterium
TGCTACTCTAACTGCATCATCCTTACCCCAAGCTGTTTCAGGTCCATACCCCCTTGACCTTCGAAAAGCACTTTTATGTAGAGGCCTATCCGATGCAAACCAACAGCGTTTGAAGATGGACTTTTTTCATTTCATTCCGTTTGTAATGGTTAGTATAGAATATATGTTCGATTTTGTCAATACATTTTTCGAACGTTTGTTCTTATTTGGTTAACCGCACACGGTTATGTTTTTAATTTCAGTATTACTTTTGAGAGTACCCTTCTATTCTTATTTCTTCATAAATCATATTCCCACAGCTTAGAACGTGTTTGAAAATTGCTTTCTGACAGATGTGCGACACTTGTGGAAAGTAAAATCATCTTACAGATAATATGCCAAATGAAGGGCGTATAGTGGGCTATGTAACCTAAATTTAGCTCAAATATACCGCGAAATGAGGCGCGCAGATGGAGGGAATGAATTTTTAAGCACTCTCCTTTGTTCCTTCATCAGACGATAAAAGCCTATTCATGCCCTTTCCATATTTTGATTATCTTCACCAGACAAATGTAGAAATATATATCATAGTCATCATTGCACAAAATGCCCGCTTGGCAATACCGCAAAATCTATATATGTTCCGGTATTTCGCAAGCTCCTGCAAAACAATAAAAAGAAAGGAGAAGAGTTCCAATTG
>CAJTUC010000088.1 GCA_910579395.1 uncultured Lachnospiraceae bacterium
CCAAGTAATTCCATGTATTAGCTCATGCACGATAATCAGGCATAGAATAAGCAGAGGCAACGCCACAGCATATCCCCAGGAAATACCATCTAAATTAAAACCATTCACCTTATTGTAGAGCCAAAATGTTAAAGCCATAAACGGAAACATGACTAAAAGAGCTAAATACTTTGCCTTTTGCGTATTGATAACCACATTCTTCATTTTATATCCTTTTTGTTGCATTTCAGAGCTTATTTTTTCAAAGTCATTTTTACGTTTCAGTTCTTTTTCTGTTAATTTTCTTTTATCGTCAGCCATAGATAATTCCTCCAAATTTGACTTTATCTTCTTCTGCCAATATAACGGCAAACTTTTTTCTTATATTTCAAATATTCATTTCCAAATGTAGCAAGTAAAAAATCTTCCTCGACGTTGACAATCTGCAAATGGTACATAGTGACCGCAAATACAGTTAAGAAGCACAAAATCCAGTTAAAAAACATCAATAGTGTTCCAATGTACAAAAGGTCAAATCCCAGAAAGGCGGGATTACGGCTGATATGGTAAATACCGTTTGTTATAAGTTCTGTTTTATCGGTTTTGGATACTCCCGCCCGCCAACTGTCCCGCATAGTCCATACTGCAACAATAAATATAACCGTTCCTCCAACACTTGTTATTG
>CAJTUC010000089.1 GCA_910579395.1 uncultured Lachnospiraceae bacterium
AACCAAGCAGGAACACTTCATGTCTGGTTCCCTTGTTCCATATCAGTGCGGGGAGGCGGTTGTCAGTGGAGAGGATCAGATGCCCGAACCCGAAGTGCGGGCGGCACATCCTTGACATTGAGGAGATGCCGCCGGGCAGGACGGTGCTTGAGATGAAGTGCAGGCGCTGCGGGGAGGTGGTCGAGGTGGGCTTTGGCCCGAAGAAGGTACATAAGAAGAACAGGCGGCAGGGGTAGCCCTGCCATTTTTATGCAGGCTGTGATTAGGAATGTCCTTTGCGGGCATACTTACAGTATACATGGTAATTTATGGAACTTATCACTGTAAGGATGCCTGCACAGGGCCGTTCCGCTGATCACGGTTAGAAATCCAGAAGTGACTGTGGGAGAATACAGGAAATGTGCAAAGTAAGGTGTCCGGCGTGCCGGAAGGGGATCTGCGAGATAATTGCCACCGCAGAAGGAAGGGCAGTCATAGTGTTGAAATGCCCTTACTGCGGGAGGACAGTCAGGCTGGAATGGCTGATACAGACCTCATTGAAAATGAAATAATGTTCACGCCGGATGACGAGCGGGCGTGGTTCAGGAAGCACCCGCAGTGGTCAAAGTCCAACAGGTACGCGGAGCTGGAGGCGTGGATATTCATTTAAAACGAAAGAGAGA
>CAJTUC010000090.1:0-243 GCA_910579395.1 uncultured Lachnospiraceae bacterium
ATATAATGTATATTATTTAGATTATGCTTGTTATACAAGTACTAATTTATATCATAATAAAATAAATACCACTCTTTTAAATGAAATAGAAACAATAGATGATTTTAGGGAGATTCGAAGGGTTTCTTTGGAAGATAAGTTTTTTGAAGATTTTAATATGAATATAGGAAATAGCTTTAAATGTCCGAAGTGCGGAGGTATGATTGACATGAATCACCCTTCATATGCACAACATAAAATTTG
>CAJTUC010000090.1:253-660 GCA_910579395.1 uncultured Lachnospiraceae bacterium
TAAAATTTGTATGCATTGCTGGAGCAAAATAGAAGAATAGCGAAGGGCTTTCTAAAAATGAATTGACAATTTTATATTTTGTAAGAGATGATTTTATGGTATGTAACCGCATCACTTGGTAGAGCACGCGGCTGTTAACCGCGGGGTTGTAGGTTCGAGCCCTACTCGGGGAGTTGAGATTTATATTTTGATGTAAGCACATAGATTTTTCTAAGTGCTTTTTTTGTATGCCGGGAACAATAGAAAGCACACTAAGAGATAATGCAGAAATAATAGAACAGTGTCAAAAATACAAAATCAACTATATTCTTAATGATGATGAATATCAAATTGATAATAAATTAAATAATTCAAACCAGTATTTGTACATATGCAGGTGCGGCGTTTTGCTATCCCGGTACAGGGAG
>CAJTUC010000091.1 GCA_910579395.1 uncultured Lachnospiraceae bacterium
GATGCCGCGATGGATGTTGCCATCGGAATGCCAGAGGCTTCTGCTGCAAGGGCTGCTGCTTCGGAACCGCGGTCGTAGACTTCTCCGCCACCGCCTGAAGATGCAGAAGAACCGCTGGCAAAATAGCCCCTGTCAGGATTCACTTTACTCATACTGAGCCAATATTCTCTTTCACTATCATTCTTACACTCATCATAGGAAATTTCCCCATTACTTATCTCTAGCCACCGTACTTCCTCTTCCTCCGGAGCAGTATCAGGCTGCTCTTCGCACCCTGCTTCACTAAAAGAACCATCAGGTGAAGCATCCGCATCTCCTTCTGCAAACACCATAACACTCATAGATACCACCATAACTCCCGCTAAAATCAATGCCAAAAATTTCTTCATGTTAAAAACCTCCTGTCTTTTAATAATATTTTTTCTACACTTTATTACAAGTGCATCGGATTGTTTACTATATACTTTCAGTGAAAACAAATAGAAAACAAGGGCAGAGAGGCCAATATTGATTTTTGACATTCCAACATAAGAGTCATGATTTATATTTATCTATTATATTATTTATCATGTCTTTATTCAGCCGGAACTTCAATGAATGCCAGTACACCGAGAGATGTCATGTCCACTACGACATGGTCTTCTCTG
>CAJTUC010000092.1 GCA_910579395.1 uncultured Lachnospiraceae bacterium
CCATCCTTAAAATCTTCCGGCTCCTGCCCTCCTATTACCTGTGATAGATACATCTGCCCGCCCGTGTAGCTGAAATCCTCATATCCGAATTGCAGGGCTTTTTCGTTTCCCAGTTCCAGCGTTTCCGTAAAAAGAACCGCTCCAAAATAATTTACCCTGACGCTTTCCTCCACGGACACCGGAAACCCGTCGTCATCACCATACCGCAGCTCATAACAGTGCATCTCCTCCGGCACTGTTTCCTTATCCACACGCAGCTCTGTGAAATATCCTGTCCGCCCCAGTAATTCTACTTCCTCAAGCACCTCTTTCTGCACATCCACGGTTTCCAACTGCAGCCACCTCCTTATCTGTATAAAATGAATCCCATGATTTCTGCCCCCGCTCAAATTCCGATAGGAATTTGCCAGATACGCACTTTGTAATACAAGTGCCTCTGGTTAGGGGACTGCCCCTAAAACCCCGCTGATACATATAGTGAACTTAAAATATGATAGAATATTTTTATTTTGATTGCACTTTCTGCAATCATTTTCCTGTTCTGATAGCACTTTTTAAGTTCATTTTTGGGAGGGCAGCCACGCCGCTTTTTCTGCCGTTTTTCAATGATAGTGCTTTTTGCAATCACTTTT
>CAJTUC010000093.1 GCA_910579395.1 uncultured Lachnospiraceae bacterium
GCCGGATCTACCACAGATATTGCTTCTGAGGTGTCAAAGGCACATGAAAACCTGACGTCGGCGATTGTCGAAGTATCCGGTGAGTCTGCTAATATTATGGAAGAGATCAGCAGCTGCGAAAAAGAGCTGACATCTATCTCAGGATTATCGTCGGAGGCTATATCTACGGCTGAGGGTATGAAGGCAGACATGCAGGGGCTGCTTACGATTATCCGGCAGATGAATGAAGCAATCGGTGCTATTAGTTCCATTTCTTCCCAGACGAACCTGTTAGCTTTAAATGCTTCCATAGAAGCTGCGAGAGCTGGAGAGGCCGGAAGGGGATTTGCAGTTGTGGCAGATGAGATCCGCAAGCTTGCAGATGAGACAAAATCCCTGACGGGAAATATCGGCAGATTTTTGGGCAGCATTGAAGAGGCTTCGAAAAAAAGTTCTGATAGTGTGGATACAACGATAGCGGAGCTTGAGAATATCAATGTTAGTATTCAAAATGTCTGGGAGATTACAGGAAATAACCGCACCAGCATGTCAAATATTTCAGATTCTGTTTCTTCACTTGCGGCTGTCAGCGAAGAGATCAGCAGTTCTATGAGTGAATTGGAGAATCATGTGC
>CAJTUC010000094.1 GCA_910579395.1 uncultured Lachnospiraceae bacterium
CAGCGAAAGCGTGCCCTGCGGTGATTGTCTATTTTGTACAACGGAAGTCTTCGAAAACATCGTTTCGCAATTACCTACTGCAATCTAATGTGGAAAGGAGTAATGTCATGCATATCAGTACAAAATGTTCGGTTGCGATTCATTGCCTTATTTTTATTTATGAATATGGGGATAAGCAGAAGGTAACCAGTGAACTTCTGGCGTTATCAACCGGGAGCAATCCTGTCACAATCCGCAATATTATAAGTTCATTGAAAAAGGATGGCATAATATCTGTGAAATTCGGGACAGGCGGAACAACACTGAACTGTCCGCCTGATGAAGTGACCTTATACCGTATATGTAAAGCGATAGAACCAGCCTTTGGTTCCAAACTTATAGGCATTCATTCACTGCCTTCGCAGCTATGCCCCATAGGAAAAAATATCCATAATGTATTGGACTGCTCTTATGAGAAAATAAGAAATGACCTATGCCAGAGTTTAGAAAGCATCACATTAGGAAACATCATATCCGATTATCACCGTATTGAGCATAAGCCGGATTAATACTTATGCCTAACCCGGATAAACCGGAAAAGTTTTTTTGCATTTCCTCCAAATTTCAAGT
>CAJTUC010000095.1 GCA_910579395.1 uncultured Lachnospiraceae bacterium
AGTGGATTTGTGCGGTATACCTTTTTGCTTTGCTAAAAGTAATCAATATCCAACAATAGGATTGGTCTGCTGTTTATCAACGTATTTGTTATTAGGACTATATGGCATTTATATTATTCGCAAAAAATAAATTTCCGCCCTGTTTGTGAGCATTAAAATTGTAAAATCATTTAACGGGATGGAAATAAGCTTTAGGCAGCGATTATCTTAACAGACAATCCGCTACCTTTTTATTTTCAGAAACAACTAACAAGCACAGAAAGATAGACAGCTTTGAGCATAACCATTTTTTGTATCAAATAATGCAATTCCTGCGTAAAGATTATCCTGCACCTCAATACGGAACCACATCTGGATATTTTGAGGGCGTAACTTTGCCTTTTTTACAATGTAATTTAATCCAGGACAAGTAGATGTATTTCCGTCATAAAATTTTTCATTGCATTTTTCTTCGTATGTAAAGTAATGAAATTCTTTTTCGGGCTCTAACCCATACTTTGACGTGATTTTCTCCATCTCTTTCTTCAAATCGTCAAACACAAGACGCATGAGCGTTATCTTTGCCGATTTCATGGACTTTTCGATTGCTATTCCCGCACGAAAATAA
>CAJTUC010000096.1:0-342 GCA_910579395.1 uncultured Lachnospiraceae bacterium
TTATTAAATTTTTTGAATTTTTTTCTGCTGTGTAAGAAGGAGTAACTATGGCTTAAGTTGACGACATTGAAAGGGGATACCGGATGTCCCGGGCCTAAGGGTGACAGGGGAGATCCGGGGCCAATGGGACCGCAGGGGATACCCGGTGCACCCGGCGCAAGAGGTCCCAGAGGGAATACCGGTCCCGTAGGACCTACCGGCAATACTGGTCCAAGAGGTTACGCAGGTCCAAGAGGTTATGCTGGCCCACAGGGTATTCAGGGTATTCAGGGCGTTCGTGGTGATATCGGTCCCAAAGGTGATCCGGGATGTGAAGGACCTAAGGGAGATGTTGGACCTCAG
>CAJTUC010000096.1:352-606 GCA_910579395.1 uncultured Lachnospiraceae bacterium
GTAAAAGTCATCATAATCTAACAGTGGCACAGGCGGCAATCTTGAATTGATGCCATAGGATTTTGGGTACTCGTAGGCAAAACCCTTATACAGACACGGAAACACGCTGGGAGTTTTCGTGTCTGTATAAGGGTTTCCATGATAGTATACAGAGTTTCCGTGTTAGCATATGAATAAAACGATAAAAACTGAATGGATAAATGACAATGTGAGAAATGGGCTGTCCAATGGCTCTTTTTTGCTTTCCATTTCCG
>CAJTUC010000097.1 GCA_910579395.1 uncultured Lachnospiraceae bacterium
CGCCATTTCTTTTACAAGGTCGTGCTTTGGTGTCCTCGCTTCGGTTTCATACTGCGCCATACGGACATCAGAGGTCTTTCCGAGAAAGCCGAGGATTTCGCCTAACTGTTTCTGTGTCATGCCCTTTCGGTTGCGGAAAAAGCGGATACGTTTGCCGATTGCCATAATAAAACCTCCGTTGTAGTGAAGTGTAGTTGTGTTGTAAAGTCACGCCAGTTTGAGTAGGCTGTGCTTTACTTAAACAAATTTGTTGAACTTAGTATAACATGGTGCAATAGGAATAGCAAGAATAACTTAAATAAAAAAAGTTAAGATTTTCTCACAAACCGCTTGACTTAACGGAATTTATTTATCATCATAGCAGCGAGACTTAAACAAAATCAGTTAAATAGTGAAAGGAGAAGGCATCTGAATGACAGAGAAATCATTTATGACAGTGGAGGAAGTGGCAGCGGAACTGCGTGTGTCGAAGTCAAAAGCCTATCAGATTGTAAGGGAACTGAACGCAGAAATGCAGAAACAGGGCTATCTGACCGTGGCAGGACGTGTGAACGCTACATTTTTCATTAAAATTTATGGTGAATTTAGATTATCTCTTTAGAAGT
>CAJTUC010000098.1 GCA_910579395.1 uncultured Lachnospiraceae bacterium
CCATCTTTTGTATCTCCATATCGCCGCCGTTCTCCAATGTATTTCTGTGAATGAAACGCCGCATATAAAAATAGCTGATATTTTGATCATAAGCATCGTCAGCCCCAAAGACAATGTGGCTTCAATAAAAACCATCGAGAAAAACGGTGGAGATCATTGCAGGGGCTTTACTTTTATGATAGGGTCTGTTATCAGAGATGATCGATATGAAAATGTATTCCCTGCTGAAAGAGGAGCTATAAATATGATGATGAAAATATGGGATCAAAGCGGATGTTCATACACACGGAATATCAGGGACAGGGCATAGGGAGCAGGCTTGTATTGGCTGGCGTGCAGGTCAGATGAGCGGCGGGAAAAAAGGGATAAAGATATAAAGGCATTCAGGAGGAAACGGATGGACAAATGGTTTACTGTTGACAGGATAGATGAGGATACTTACATCATCAGCGAATACCGGCATTGGGAGGAGACACATTGTTATCTGCTGAACGGTTCCGGGCGCAGTCTGCTGATCGATACGGGGCTTGGGATCTGTAATATTTATGATGAGGTGGTGAAGCTGACAGACCAGCCGGTTAC
>CAJTUC010000099.1 GCA_910579395.1 uncultured Lachnospiraceae bacterium
TCAAAAATATAACCATTTCTTATCGGATTATCAGGTATTATGGCACAATTTCCATCTTCAATAATTTGTTCTTGGATTTTATTGCCTCCGTTAGAATCAAACGTCACTGTATATGTAATTTTATTCGTCCACTTTGCATATAATGTGACATTTTTTGTTATACCCATTTTAAAATCAAATGTTTCTTTAAATTCACTATCCATATACCAACCATCAAAAATATATCCTTCTTTTATTGGATCTTTTGGTTTTATAGCATTGTTACCGTCTACAATAATCTGGTCTTCGATTTTACTTCGTAAACGGTAGATAGTGCGTACCTATACAAAACTGGAGCAAACCTGTAAGATAGAAACAGATTTGCTCCAGTCTTATTTCAATTCATTCTTACCAGTCTTCCGGCAGTTCTCCGGCAGGCTTGGTGACCAGGGGAGCAGGTCATCCAGAAAACTGCGGTCTGTATCATCCAGATGTTTGGGAATCTCAGTAAGCAGAAATTCAAAGTAATCATACGGCTTCAAGTTGTTTGCTTTTGCAGTTTCCGCAATGCTGTAGATAATGGCGCTGGACTTTGCGCCGGC
>CAJTUC010000100.1 GCA_910579395.1 uncultured Lachnospiraceae bacterium
AATCAGCATGTCTGACAAGTTCATATCTTTCAGGCGCAGCCTGCGGAATTTTGTCAGGGAGCTTGGGTTAATGACTGCTTCTTCCGGCGCCATGTCAAGAAAGTATTTGAAGGACATATCGTATTTGGAGCGTTCCACAACGTCAATATCAGATAAGTCATAAATAGATTTCAGGAGCAGGTATTTGAACATCCTGACAGGCGGAACTGCATTCCGTCCATTATTAAGACAATATTTATCAATAAGTTCTTCATAAATAAAACTGAAATCAACCAGTTCTTTCATCTGCCGGAGCAGGTTGTCTTTGGGAATGACTAATTCATATATGTCCATATATGGACTCAATACTAACTTCTGCTGTTGCTCAACCATGATACCACCGCCTGTATTTGATAATTATATTATACCAAATATAGGCGGTGGTATCTACTTTTTCAGCGGCCTCCTCAAATGGAGGCCGCTGAAAAACATTCTATTTTTTTGATATTAAATTATTGATGTACGCAAAAATCCACCCGTTTTGAATGGACGGATGGATTTTTTGTGATTCAGATAAAGATTTCCTTTATTTCAAGAGAT
>CAJTUC010000101.1 GCA_910579395.1 uncultured Lachnospiraceae bacterium
GTCGGACATATACTCCGGCGAACTGGACAGGATGAACTTGTCAAAAGAAATCCGGCTGCTGATTGACCGCTACGTCAGCGAGCAGAACGCGCTGGGCTCCCGGTTTGGGATGCTTGCATATCTGCTTGGATTTTCCGACTGCAAGGCTATGTTTTTAGGGAAATGCCTGCCAACAGAAGTAAAAGAAATGATTACAGAGTAAGACCGCAAAATGCCGGACAGGACGGAAAGGCCGCCACAGCCCTTCCGCCCTGTCTCTTTCGTCTAAATATAAATCCATGCCTCCAGTTCCACATATTTGTTGGACTTTGACCACTGCGGGTGCATCTTGAACCATGCCCGCTCGTCATCCGGCGTGACCGTCAGCTTCGTAAAATAAACAGGGGAACCGGCGTCATCCAGTTCCCCGCGGGCTTCGGGGCTTAAGTTTAAGAGCCACTCAAAGCGGTCTTCGTAAACCCTTACCCCGAAAACATATTTATCGATATCTTCCTCCGAAAACTCCCCATCCTCCGGCAAGGGCGGCTGCTCCATGAGCCTGCGCAGGTTTTCCAGCTTGCCGCTCACATCCGCCTCCG
>CAJTUC010000102.1 GCA_910579395.1 uncultured Lachnospiraceae bacterium
CAGTGACAGAACATCGACTCATAAGTGAGAAAAATGTTTGCATCCCCATATTTTTTTGCTATGATTATTATAGTACACCTGTTATAGATCACGGCAGATTCTTTGAACAGGAGCGTTTCCGGCAGGAGCTGTGGCCGGATTTACGGCGGTTCATTGATTGTTTGTGCCGCGGATGCGGCATGTTCGGAAATTTGGGGGAAAGGTACTTTGGTATGCGCGAAGCAGGCAAAGGGGTATAAGTATGGAAAATTTACATGTAAGTGAAAACGGAAGATATCTGATGCAGGGGGACGCCCCCTTTTTCTGGCTGGGAGACACGGCTTGGCTGATGCTGCAGAAGCTGGACAAGGATGAGACGAGAACCTATCTCAGAAACCGCGCGGAGAAAGGCTACAACGTGATTCAGACAGTTCTGGTGCACACGTTGCCCGGTGTGGCGGAAAGCGGCTGCTCTCTGGCTCCCGGCATCAAAAATGTGCCCGAAGAAGCCTATTGGCAGTTTGTGGAGGATATTTTGGACATGGCGGAGGAGATGGGGCTGTATTTGGGACTGCTG
>CAJTUC010000103.1 GCA_910579395.1 uncultured Lachnospiraceae bacterium
GATTTTGCACCGTAATAAAATAATTCAACTACTTTCTGAAAACATTGCCTAAATTTCCTTTTTTCCCGTAGTAGGTAGTAAGGGGAAAAATAATTGCCGGAAAGTTTGGCATTTTTTGAAACTGTCCGTATATCACTACAAAACGGAACTGATTTCAAGCCCAAAAAGGCTTCCAGTTTTCCGTTTTTGTCAAATGCTGTTGTGAAAACACGAAAAGAAATTCTGGGGAACTTTGCCAGATTTGCCTTGCTGTGCGTAGTAAGTAATAGAGGGAGAAACACCGCCGCAAAATCGACAGAATCCACACCACGCAAGCCGGGGGTATTAGTAAAATCCCACACGGAGGAAGCCGCCACTTTCTTAGAGCAAGATTCTACCACAGTACCAAATTTCGCTAATCGCTCATTTTGTCCTGCGGGAATCTTGTTGGGGTTGCCACCCCAAGCCCGCCTTTTTGCGGCTTGCGCCGCTTGAAAAATCCCCGAAAAAATTTTTCGGATTTTTCAAAAAACACTTCCGTTTTGCCCCCTGTTTTTCTCCTATTGGTGAGAG
>CAJTUC010000104.1 GCA_910579395.1 uncultured Lachnospiraceae bacterium
TAAATCAAAAGAGTGGTATTTAAAAGCATTTTGTATGGAAAAACAAGATTTTCGCACATTCAAATTAAACCGTATATTAGAGCTGGAATTATTAGAGGACACATTTGTGCCAAGACCATACCCGGAAGAAAAAAACAATCTGCAACAGATATACCCTAAAATAGTCCTTTCGTTTTCAAAAGCTATTGCATATCGTGTCTATGATGAATTTGACGAATCAGAAATTAAATATCAAAAAAACGGTGATTTAATTGTTTGTACAGAAATCCCAGTTGATACATGGCTTACTGGTTATCTGCTTTCATTCGGGGCACAAGTTGAAGTCATTGAACCAAAGTATTTAAAAGGTATTTTAGCTGAACAGGCACAAGAAATATATAAAAAAAATAAACCTTGACAAAAGGTGTCAAGATATATGTGCTATACTAATGACCATAGCAATACAACTATACAGAAACTTTAAGCACAATTTACTGTGAAACATAATCTTCCGGGTAGCCAAAAAAGCGCAGACTGCCCCTATCAAGCTTAAAAGAAGTTTTTGACCCTGTC
>CAJTUC010000105.1 GCA_910579395.1 uncultured Lachnospiraceae bacterium
TAAAGAACGCAAGAACAACATTCTTCCGGAGCTGCACCAATCCGTTAATTGTTTGTTCCACAACAGACGGCATGTCCGGAAGTTTGAATAAAATTTGTATTCCATTATTGTTTGTGCCGTTGTAGGCGGCATAACTGGAAGTTTGGAAGTAAACTTTCAAATATTGACTGGCACATGCGCAAGAGGGTGTGTAAACACCCCTCTTTAAGCGCGCAGATGGGTATAAGGTTGAAAGAAAAGCGCTTTCAACTATTGATTTTGAGTCCGCCAAAGCGGACATGGAGTATAAAAATGAAAAAACGGACTTTCTTTGTTATGCTGCTTCTCTTTCTTGTATCTCTCAACTCTATGATTTTAATTGTTTCGATTATTATTTTAAATGATAATCTTTCTGCTGTCAGGGATAAGTGTCTGGCAGAACATTATGTCATTGTGTCTTCTTTGATCAAGGATATACAGGCATTGGAACAGCGGGGAATTTGTGTGGAAGAAAATATAGACAATTTAATGTACTCCTATTCCCTGCAGATACCGGGAATAGGAG
>CAJTUC010000106.1 GCA_910579395.1 uncultured Lachnospiraceae bacterium
GATAACAAATAAATATTTCCTGTATCACAGGTAACAGACATTGCAGGTATATGACTGATCAATTCCTTGTTATTCCCGTCCTTGCCGCAGGAATACAAGCATCCGCCGTCCGTCCTGGAAATATAATAGATTGACTGCTCATCCATGCAGAAATCATATGCAACTATATTTTCATACGTGTAAGTTTCATTACTGGAAACGTCATATCTTGTTAAAACCCCCTGTTCATTTTTGTAAAAGATGCTTTCCCCATCGAATGAAATATTTCCGTTTGCAGGAATGTCGAGCTTTACAGTTTTTCTGGTATACCGGTTTACTTTTGTTATGCCATCATTGCCAATGAAAAACAGGTTATCGTCATTCAGGAAAAAAGCGTGGTGAAAATCCAGGAACTTCCATTTATCCCCCGTTTCATAGTCAATGCCCAAAAGAGAACGCCCGGAATTTGTCATCTGCTCAAAGATTGTTTTTTCCTCAAAGGTATTCAGATTCAACTCTACAACCGACACTTTCGTTATATCGCTGTTATGGTTTC
>CAJTUC010000107.1 GCA_910579395.1 uncultured Lachnospiraceae bacterium
CCTTGATATTGAACCAAATGTGGCACTTTCATTATAATCTCCTCAATTCTAAAACAATACTTCCCCTATTATCATAGTATACCAGAACCAGGTTTTGTTTTCAATCAAAAATCATCAAAATCCGCCTGCGTTATCATTGGACTGTAGGGTCAAGTCTTTTAGCCTCCACATCCGTTTTTACATTTAGCCCCACAGCTCAAGCATCTTCGGCCGCACCTGGTGAATGGAAAGCGTCCTGAATCCATCCAGCCATTTCTCCGGCGTATCAGGGATAGCCCCGTCCACGTGCTTCGCTATCGTAAAAAATAGCCTCCCGAAACGGAAGGCTTATTTTGTATCAAAGTTTGTCCCTTTAGACAAATTCCCCAAACAACCTGTCAGCCTGCACTTTCAGGTCTGAATCCAGGCCTGCCGACAAAATTTCTTTAGGGCCTGCAAGATCCAGGTTCATAGTATATAAGAACGCAAAAAGAGCACCCACTCCAAAAGCGGATGCTCCCAAGCGAAGCTACCTGCCTCTCATTGAGAGGCAGG
>CAJTUC010000108.1 GCA_910579395.1 uncultured Lachnospiraceae bacterium
TTTGTCGATACGGTATGTGCTTCATGGCGGCTACCTCCTTTAGCCGCCGCTTTTTGCAGTAATACCGCGTCATTCCTTGAGAAGATAAAAAGAAACGGCGGCTTTGATCTCTCAAAAGCCGCCGTGTATGAATAGGCGTGTGAAAATACCTCTGCTGTACGACGGCTTTTTTTCTTTTGCCGTCGTGCGGCAGATTACTTTATCATTCAGTTTTTTATAAGCTGTTCTTACAAATCCGTGTTAAGAAGTTCAATTACAATGACTTCCGGGCGGTTATTAAAACGGATAGGAATAATGCTGTTACCCAATCCCCGGCTAACAATCATATTTGTACTGCCGTTTGTAAACAGCCCTGCGTCATACTTTGGAAATATCCCTTGATCGGGGGCAATCAGCCCGCCGATAAATGGCAGACGGAATTGACCGCCGTGTGCGTGTCCGCTTAGAACCAAATCAATATTGCAATGTGCATAGCTCTCAAATAGTTCTGGCCGGTGTGAAAGTAAAATAGTGTAGCTGCTTTCATCATCAA
>CAJTUC010000109.1 GCA_910579395.1 uncultured Lachnospiraceae bacterium
ATAATTTGTATCGAAAACAACGCCCAGCTCTGATTTTACTTTTTGTTCTTCTGTGATATTATCCAGCCCCATCACTTTGACTGTGCCGCCGGTGCGCCCCAGCATATTCAAAATCAGTTTGATTGTCGTCGTTTTGCCAGAACCATTCGGACCGATCAAGCCCATAATATAGCCCTTTGGCAAAGTAAAGCTGATATTGTGAAGCTGAAAGGAATCAAAAGATTTTGAAAGGTTCGTTACCTCTAAATAATTAGTCATCTGTTTTTACCTCCGTTAAAATGTCCAAAAGGCGATGTAATTCCTCTGTGGATAGATTTGCCATTTTTGCTGCTTTTATTGCTTCGGTAAGATTGTTTTCTACTTTGCAAATAAGCTGCTCCTTAATCAGTTCTGAACCAGACCCCATTACGAAACATCCGCGTCCCTGCACATTTTTAACAAAGCCCTCTTGTTCTAATTCTGTGTATGCCTTTGTCACTGTTAGGACGCTGATTTTTAAGTCTTTGGCAAGTGTTCTAAGAGAGGG
>CAJTUC010000110.1 GCA_910579395.1 uncultured Lachnospiraceae bacterium
GGAAAAGATGGCGGATACCGTAATGCAAGGAATAGTGCTGAACTGTTCAGCCAGCTCAATCCGTATTTTGTTTCCGTGGACTCTCTTACGCTTTTCCCAGACACAGAGCTGTACCAGATGGCACAGCAAGGTTTGTTTGTCCCTGCGGAAGAAAAAGAGCGTATCCGTGAACTGCAAATGCTAATCAACAACTTAAATATACGCACACATTTATTTGCAAACACGGTTTCAAATTTCATTCCCGTAACAGCGTATCTTCCGTATGACCGTGAAAAGGTCACAAATGAATTGCAATATGTATTAGATAATACGGATGAAATGGAGATGAGGAAGTATAGAAATAATCTAAAATCTTTAGGATAAGCCATGATGCTATCTTAATACTTGTTCATAATATTTATTGCTAAATAGGATTTTGTTACTAATTGACTTCTAATTAAACTATTAAAATCTTCAATATTATGGAGAAATAAAAACAGAAAATTTCATAAAAATAGGGTTGTCAATAAAAATAGGGTTTGACA
>CAJTUC010000111.1 GCA_910579395.1 uncultured Lachnospiraceae bacterium
CCATCCATTTCAGGGGCAGTCGCCGTATTCTGCTACGAAAATTGGGGCTGACCGGCTTGCGGAGAGTTTTTACCGCAGCTTTGAGCTGCCTGTATCGATTGTGCGGCCGTTTAATACCTATGGGCCAAGGCAGTCAGCCAGGGCGGTGATACCGACGATTATTACGCAGCTATTGGCGGGGCATGAAACAATCAGGCTGGGTTCGCTGACGCCGACCAGAGATTTTAATTATGTAAAGGATACGGCAGCAGGCTTTATTGCGATCGCGCAGTCGCAGCAGACGATTGGGGAAGAGATTAACATTGCGACGCAGCAGGAGATTTCGATCGGAGATCTGGCAAAAGAAATTATTTCGCAGATTAATCCAAAAGCAAATATTATATGTGAACAGGAACGGCTGCGCCCCCAGAAGAGCGAGGTAAATCGTCTGCTTGGGTCAAATGAAAAGATTCGTAAGCTGACAGACTGGAAGCAGCAGTATACATTTGCACAGGGGATCGAAGAAACAATCGCCTG
>CAJTUC010000112.1:0-229 GCA_910579395.1 uncultured Lachnospiraceae bacterium
GTTTTAGGGATAACAATAAACGATTTATAGAACAGCGCAGGCATGCACCTGCGCCGCTTAAATTTCTAGAGCGTGTTTGAAAATTGCTTTCTGACAGATGTGCGTCACAATTTGCGGGGGATGAAATCATTTTACAGATGATTAGCCAAATGATGGGCGCATAGCGGGCTATGTTACCTGAATTTGGCTCAAATATACCGCGAAGTGAGACGCGCAGATAGCGGGAATG
>CAJTUC010000112.1:239-506 GCA_910579395.1 uncultured Lachnospiraceae bacterium
ATTTCATAAAAATGATACAGCTCTTCTTTTTCATCATTCATATCTTTGTACAGCTTCTTTTCTGTCAGCTTGAATCCTGCTTTTTCAACCGCTTTCCATGACGGGGCATTTTCTGCCCTGACTGTAGCTATCAATTTCTGTACATCGTAATGTTTGAAAAAAAATCGGTATATGCCTTCACTGCCTCAGCGGCATAGCCGTGATTTCTGTATTGCGCCCCTATAAAATATGTAATCCCTATTTCACCAAGATCTTCATAATAAGAAT
>CAJTUC010000113.1 GCA_910579395.1 uncultured Lachnospiraceae bacterium
CTTTCCCTCTTTGCCCATGTTGGCAATCATATTTGTGGTCAGTCCAGCGGCAAGCCTTAAATCCTCTTTCCTCATGTTTCGCTCTATCAGTGTGTGCCAGAGCGGTTTATAGCTGATGTGCATATTGTTTTCCTGCCTTTCTATCCATACCACCGGGGCGGCTGCCCCGGCAGGAACTTTTCTCTTATTATAGCACCAATCTTGTGAAATCACAATTTATTCTTGTATCCTGCCGCTGATACCGTCTGGATTGGCTTTCCCTTTCTTTTTGTTCCCTTTAATTAGCCATGACCTGCTTCATGCCCTGGCTTTTTGCTCATGTGAGATAAAGAAGTAAAAGAAGTGTAAAAAATTTTGCCGTTCCCTGTCCGGCTGACTGCCGGACGGGTCGGGCTTTAGTCGGGCAATTCTACCTTGCCGACAAAAGAGTAATAGATTTCGATTTCCTGTCTGCGGAGCTTCCCCCGGCGTTTCCCGTCAAGGGCTTCCGATTCGTGGAT